>CAZGAU010000050.1:0-32108 GCA_964523725.1 uncultured Saprospiraceae bacterium | reverse complement strand
TGTCGGGTGATTTCAGGGTGTTTTTTCTAGACTGTTTTCATTTAATGTTTGTGATCGTTGGGTAAGACGGAAGGGTAGCGCGGAAAGGTTGGGTGAGCTTGTATTTAAAAAGATGTTAAAATTTGCATTTATAAAAGTAAAAGACCGTCCGGAAAGTTCGGACAGCCTTATTATCCAGTAAATAGATTCGTTTATTCTACCCTGACGCTGACTTCGGTAATGTAAAAAGTAGTAGTACCTTCAAAGCCGGAATCCACGCCGATGAAGACCCAGAGTCCGCCGGTGGCGTCTGTGGTAGCAGTAATGGGCATATCTTTGTTATCGCGCTGGATAAACTGATATACAAATTCATCGTTTTGATGACCAATATTTCCAATTACGAGAGCATCTTCGCCGCCCTGAGCCTGATTGCCTTTGTCGAGGTTCAATTGATAGAAACCCTCGTTTGCCACTTTCATGGGCTCGATAGCACTGGCACCCACTTTCAGGAAGTTGCTACCTCCAGGGCTGCCGCCAATGCCCGGCGCATCTTCTGGAGCATCGTAGGCGATTTCTATATCAAATGTCAGCTGATACGTCGCATTCGGAATTAAACCGGTCAATTTTGTTTTGGTGTACATAAACAAATCGTCGCTGAGATTGGTACCGGTGATGCGAAGCGCCTGCCGGCTGGTATCAAGCGGTTCGGGCAAAGGCGCCAGTGAAAAATCTAGTTCAAAATCATCCTCCCTGTCTACTGAATAATCAGCGAATCCGCCGATCCAACCACTCTGACCATTGTTGAAATTGAAGGTGTATTCAAAGAAAGTTCCGGTATCATCATCGTCCAGACAGGAGGACAATAACAGTACACAAGCCAGCAGGAGCAGGCTCAATAATTTGTTTGTTTTCATAGCAAAAAAAGAAATTTAATTAAAAAATCTGAGTACAGGACAAAACTTGAAAAAGCTAATTTGACTTTGAAAAATTGGCTGAAATCGACTCGAATTTTATCGATTTTATCTAAAAAACGCCTAAAATGAGGCATTCAAATTATAGAAAAAAACTTTTGTCCTGTACTTAGTTAAAAAATATTACCGTCGGGTATTTCTAAAAAGGCTGGCCGGAAGAAATGTTTGGTTAAAAGGAGATAAAATATAATTAGACCCTAAAGAGGCCTAAACAATAGGGCTAGAAGGTTTTAAATTTTATTAAAAAAAGTAAAAACGGCTGATTGCCAACGCTTAATGATGCCTTTTTTCTAGGGTAGCAATCACATCCTGCAATTGGTAATTTTTTGCAGCAAGTAAAATCAGGTAGTGGTACAGCAAATCCGCCGCTTCGCCCAGAAAAAGCGCCTCGTTGTCGTCTTTGGCTTCGATGAGCAACTCCACGGCTTCTTCGCCTACCTTTTGGGCTACTTTGTTGATACCGCGCTGGAAAAGCGATGTAGTGTAAGAGCCTTCCTTCGGATTGGCTTTGCGATCCTGAATGACTTTTTCGAGTTTCCAGAGAAAACTATCGGGCTGATTGATCTCATCAAAGCAAGTATCAGCGCCGGTGTGGCAGGTGGGACCATCAGGCCGGGCTTTGATCAGGATAGTGTCATTGTCGCAATCGGCAATCATCTCCACTACGTGCAGAAAATTGCCGGAGGTTTCGCCCTTTGTCCAGAGCCGGTTTTTACTGCGACTAAAGAACGTCACCACTTTTTCATCCATCGTTTTTTGTAAAGCCTCTGCATTCATGTAGCCAAGCATGAGCACTTTGTTCGTCGTCGCGTCCTGGATGATGGCAGGGACAAGCCCTTGCGTTTTGTCGAAGTCTATTTTTTTGATGTCTAAATTCATGGTGTTTTGTTAATGGTTATTTGTTAATTGGTTCCCGAATGACCATTAACAAATAACAAATTCCTCTACTGCTTTCCTTCTTCAATTTTCCGATTCAAGTGAGCAATAAATTTATTAAGCTTATTTTTGAACTCGCTCATTGTTCTGTCAAAAGCCTGGAATTCTTCTACCGGAATTAAGTTTCGTTGTCTGGCTGTTCTGATCCAAAATTCTGTTTCGTAAGCGGACCCTCTGCTATAATAGCAAAACATTCTTCGATCTTTGTAAAAAAAGCGTCCATAGCCTTCCGCAATATTCGCTGCAACCGAATCCGCACTTCTGGTCACTTGCTTCCCGATGGTTTCTTTTGTAAACGCATCCCAGTGATCCATCATTTGCCAGACACTGCTGCCGATTTGAGTTGCCAGGGCATAAATTTCCAAATTTTCCAAAGACTTTTGTTCCATGTGCAAACCTGATTTTGTGAATGAAATCCTATTATTTTAGACTCCAATCACTATTCCAAGTCACACCTCCCCCCAAATAACAATTACACAAATAACAAAACAAATCCCCCATTAACACCTTTCACACCCTCACCGTAATCCCCTTTCCATCCAAATACTCCTTCAACTCCCCAATCCCGATCTCCCGAAAATGAAAAATACTCGCCGCCAGCCCTGCGTCTGCTTTGCCTTTGGTGAAAACATCATAAAAATGCGCCATCGTGCCCGCCCCGCCGGAAGCGATCACCGGAATCGACACCGACTCCGAGACCTTAGCGGTAATGTCGCACGCAAAGCCCTGCTTCACGCCGTCGTGATTCATCGAAGTGAATAGAATCTCGCCCGCGCCGCGGTTTTCGGCTTCTCGCACCCAGTCGAGTAGCTTGATGTCGGTTGGAATCCTGCCGCCGTTCAAATGCACAAACCACTCACCGTCAATTTCTTTCGCGTCCACCGCCAGCACCACAAACTGACTGCCGAATGCCTTCGCCATTTCGTCAATCAACGCCGGTCGCCGCACCGCCGCCGAATTGATCGAAGTTTTATCCGCACCGGAAGATAGGAGCACATCCACGTCCTCCAGGGACTTGATACCGCCACCAATCGTAAACGGAATGCTCAGATGCCGCGAAATATCTCGTGCCAATGCCGCCATCGTCTTGCGTTTCTCGTGCGTCGCCGTGATGTCCAGAAAGACCAGCTCATCCGCGCCCTGCTCGCTATACAGCGCGCCCAACTCCACCGGATCGCCCGCGTCGCGCAGGTTCACAAAATTAACGCCCTTCACCGTGCGCCCGTCTTTGATGTCCAAACAAGGAACAATTCTTTTTGCTAGCATTTTTTCATCGTTTCATGGCTGCCTTGCCCAATTAACAAATCACAAATAACAATCTCCTACTGCCCACTGGCTACTGCCAACTCTTCCAAACTAATCCGTCCTTCATAAATCGCTTTCCCCACGATCGCGCCAAAGCAGCCAATTTCCCGCAGTTTTTGAATTTCCGCCAAACTCGTCACGCCGCCGCTGGCAATTAATTTCAAATTCGGAAACTTTTGCAAAATTTCTTCGTACAACGGAACAGATGAACCTTGCAGCAGCCCATCCTTCGAGATGTCGGTGCAAATAACGTTTTCCACATTTTTTTCCACATATCCACATAGGAATGTGAATAAATCCGTATTGCTCTGTTCCTGCCAGCCGGAAACCGCGATGTTGCCGTCCTTCACATCCGCGCCGAGAATGATGCGCTCTGGGCCATACTTTTCCAGCCAACCCAGGAATAATTCCGGGTTTTTCACAGCTACCGTGCCGCCGGTGATCTGCCGCGCGCCGGCTTCAAAGGCAATTTTTACATCGGCATCCGACTTCAAGCCGCCGCCAAAGTCAATCCACAAATTCGTCTGCAACGAAATGGCTTCCAGTACTTTATGATTGATAATCCGACTCGCCTTCGCGCCGTCCAGATCCACCAGGTGCAGCCGCGTAATGCCCGCCGCCTCGAATTCCTTGGCAACTTCCACCGGGTTTTCGTTGTAAACTTTCTTCTGTGCGTAATCACCCTGCGTCAGGCGCACGCATTTCCCGTCAATGATGTCTATGGCTGGTATGATGTGCATTGAAAATGTAAAATGTAAAACCGCGAAATGTAAAATGTAAAGCTCCGCTCAGCGCACATTTACATTTTGCATTTAAAATCTTGCGGTTTTGCGGTTAATAAATCAAAGTGCCAAAAAATTCTGAAGTATTCTTTCCCCCACCTTCCCCGATTTCTCCGGGTGAAACTGCGTCGCGTAAAAATTATCTTTCTGCAATGCAGCACTAAACGGCAAGGTATAATCCGAAATCGCGGTCGTGAACTCCCCTGCTTCCACGTAGTAGCTGTGCACAAAATACACGTACTCGCCCTCCAAATCCGGCGTGAGGATATGGTTTTTCAAATCCCGAATCGCATTCCAACCCATGTGCGGCACTTTCTCGCCCTGCTTCGGCTGAAACTTCACCACCCGCTGCGGAATGATGCCCAGGCAATCGGTATCGTTCTCCGCCGAATGCTCGCACAGCAACTGCATCCCGAGACAAATACCCAGCACCGGCTGCGTCAGGCTGCGGATCAATTCATCCATGCCGCGCTCGCGCAGGTAACGCATCGTCGTATTCGCCTCGCCCACGCCCGGGAAGATCACGCGCTTCGCCGCCCGGATCGTCGCCGGATCGTCCGTCAATACTGCCTCCACGCCCAGCCGCTCCATCGCAAACAGCACCGATTGGACGTTCCCCGCGTTGTAATTTATGATCGCTACTTCCATTTTTATTTTATAAAGTTTAGGAGGTTGAGGGAGTTTAGGAGGTTGAGTTCAGTCAGTCAATCTCAACTCAATAAACCTTCTAAACCCTCTCAACTTCTATGTGCCTATGTGTTTACAAAATGCCCTTCGTGCTTGGCAACTGCATATTTTCCACATCCCGCCGCTTCGCCATTTTAATCGCTTTTGCAAAAGCTTTAAAAATCGCTTCGATCTTGTGGTGCTCATTTACGCCTTCGGCTTTCACGTTCAAATTGCACTTCGCTGCGTCGCTGAAGGATTTGAAAAAATGATGAAACATTTCCGTGGGCATTTCGCCGATTTTCTCACGCTTGAATTCGGCTTCCCATACCAGCCACGGGCGACCGCCAAAATCAATCGCCACCTGCGCCAGACAGTCGTCCATCGGCAGGCAAAAACCGTACCGCTCGATGCCCAGCTTATCGCCCAACGCCTGCGCAAATGCCTCGCCCAGCGCCAGCGCCGTATCTTCAATCGTGTGATGCTCGTCAATGTGCAAATCGCCCTGCACCTGCACCGTCAAATCGCAACCTGAATGCCGCGCCAACTGATCGAGCATGTGATCGAAAAAGCCCAACCCCGTGTGGTTATTGGCTTTGCCGCTACCGTCCAGGTTCAATTCGATGCGAATGTCGGTCTCCTTGGTCGTGCGCTGTATGCTCGCCGTGCGCGTCGTCAATTTCAGGAAGCTGTAAATCTCCGTCCAATCGGTGGTCGTCAGTGCGATAAAATCTTTGACTTCCTCAAATTTGCTACCCAGTTCATTTGCGCCCAGCTCCGGGTCAGTGTTAATCCAGATTGCTTTTGCCCCCAGGTTTTTCGCGAGTTCTACATCGGTGAGCCGGTCGCCGATGACGAAGGAATTCGCCAGATCAAAATCCCCGTTCATGTAGTGCGTGAGCAATCCCGTGCGTGGCTTGCGCGTTGGCGCGTTCTCATGCGCGAAGGTTTTATCAATGATAACCTCCTTGAATTCAATGCCTTCATTCGCAAACGCCTTCATAATCAGATTGTGCGGTCCCCAGAAATTTTCCTCCGGGTTTGATTCCGTACCAAGCCCATCCTGATTCGTCACCATCACCAACTCGAAATCCAGCTCGCGCACGATCTTGCCGAGATACTGAAACACCCGCGGGTAGAATTCGATTTTATCAAACGCATCTACCTGATAATCATGCGGTTCCAGCACCAGCGTGCCATCGCGATCGAGGAAAAGTATTTTTTGCATCCGTTTTACATTTATCATTTTAAATTTTCCGGTTCCGGAATAAATTCCACCAACGCCTGCACCAAAGCCTCATTCTCCGCCGGCGTGCCCACGGTGATGCGCAGGCAACCCGCGCAAAGCGCCACATTCGAGCGATCGCGCACAATGATGCCGCGCTCCACCAGGTATTTGTACGCGCCCCGCGGATCGTCCATTTTCACCAGCAGGAAATTCGCATCCGAAGGATAAATCCGCTGCACGTATTCCAGACTCATCAAATATTGTTGCAACAACGCCCGCTGCCCGATGATCGTTTGCACCATTTGCGCTTGTTTCGCCTCATTTTCCAGGGCTTCCAGCGCGGCAGACTGCGTGAGTTGGTTGATATTGTACGGCGGTTTCACCTTATTGAAATACTCGATGATTTCCTCGGAAGCGAACGCCATACCCAGGCGAATGCCCGCCAAACCCCAGGCTTTGGAGAAGGTTTGCATCACCACGAGGTTCGGAAACTCCGCCAGCATGGTCGTGCAACTCGGCTGCGCCGAAAAGTCGATGTACGCTTCATCCACCACCACAATGCCCGGAAAACCTGCCGCCAGTGCACTGATCAGCTCCGGCTTGATGGTATTGCCCGTCGGGTTATTCGGACTGCAAATAAACAACAATTTCGCGTGTTCGTCGGCAGCTGCCAGAATCGCCTCCACGTCCGGCTGGAATTGCGTCGTCAACTCTACGGTTTTGATCGCCACGTTGGCAATATCGGCGGACACCTGGTACATGCCGTAGGTCGGCGGCAAGGTAATGATGTAATCCTCGCCCGGCTCGCAAAAAATGCGCACCAGCAGATCAATCGCCTCGTCGCTGCCATTGCCCAGGAAAATCTGCTCCACCGGCACATTTTTCAAAGCGCTGATCCGCTCCTTCAGTCGCCACTGCAAGGGATCGGGGTAGCGGTTCAAACCCGTATCAAATGGATTCTCATTGGCATCGAGAAACACCTCAGCGTCGCCCTTGAACTCGCTGCGCGCGGAGGAGTAGGGTTTAAGCTGGACGATGTTCGGACGGACGAGTTTATTTAAATTGAAATTTGACATTTTCTGCGTTTGAAATTTGGAATGGGAACACTTTTTACCCTTTATTTTGTTATTTTTGAAAATAAATCAATGCATTGATGACCAATAACATCCAGGCTGAAAAAATTGATCTCATCAAAATCATCGCCAGCACGGACGATAGCGATTTGCTGCACCGTATTCGGGAAGTCGTCGAAGATACGGTCCATGGCTTGTCGGGTTTGGTCGAAGAACCCGCGATGCAGATAGATCTGGAACAGTTGAAATCCGAGCAAGGCTATCTTGCCGAAAATGTTGCTTCGCTTCATGGTCAATGGTTTACAGATGACGATTATTTTGAATTACTGCAAATGCTGGATTGATGAATTTCGTCCTGGACACCAACATCGTGCTTGATTATCTTAAAGCTGGTAAAATTACCGATTCCCTTATCGAGCAATACAGTTTCCTCGCTTCTGAACATAACCTGATTATTTCATCCGTAACTATTGGAGAACTTCATTCCCTGGCTTTGCAACGCAATTGGAGCGACAAAAGAATCCAACAATTCGTAGAATCGCTTCGCCGCTTTCTGGTTATTCCCGTCAATAGCTACGATTTGTTTATGGCTTATGCCAAAATTGATGCTTTTAGTCAAGGCAAACTGCAAGGACAACCGCTTCCCGAGGGGTTGACTGCGCGTAATATGGGCAAAAATGACCTTTGGATTGCTGCAACTGCTCATATTTTGCGTGCCAAATTGCTTACTACTGACCAGGATTTCCATCATCTCAATGACATTTTTATTGATTTGGAATATTTAGATGCTCGAGAACTTTATTCTTAAAATGGTACACTGATGATTATGATATTTAAGATCAGTTTAAATCATAACTATCATCAAAATCAGTGTCCTATCTCTTTTAATCTCAAACTCACCGCCATTTTATGCGCCTCCAATTCCTCTGCTGCTGCCATTTTTTCCACCGCCGGTCCCACGCGTTGCAAGCCTTCCCGCGTCAACTGCTGGAACGTAATTTTCTTGACGAATGAATCCAAAGAAACACCGCTGTAGGCTTTGGCAAAGCCATTGGTCGGGAGCGTGTGATTCGTGCCCGAGGCGTAGTCGCCCACCGATTCGGGGGTGTAATTGCCGATGAACACCGAACCGGCATTGATGATGCTCGCCGCGAATGTTTCCGCATCTTCCAAAGACAAAATCAGGTGCTCCGGGGCGTATTCGTTGATCAAATCGAGCGCTTCGGATTCGTTTTGCACGACGATCGCCAGACTGTTCGTCAGTGCCTTGGCGGCAATATTTTTACGTGGTAAATTGGCTAATTGTGCCTCGATTTCAGCATTCACTTTCGCAACAAATTCCTCATCAAAAGCAACCAAAACGACCTGACTATCAATGCCGTGTTCCGCTTGCGAAAGTAAATCCGCGGCAACAAAAGCCGGATTCGCGCTCGCGTCCGCGCAGACGAGCACCTCCGATGGCCCGGCTGGCATGTCGATGGCGATGCCTTCCTTGTTGACCAATTGTTTCGCCGCGGTAACGTACTGATTTCCAGGCCCGAATATTTTATAAACTTGTGGAATGGTTTCCGTGCCATACGCCATCGCGCCGACCGCCTGCACGCCACCCGCCTTGAAAATTTTGGTCACGCCGACCAGATGCGCGGTGTACAAAATTGCGGGGTGGATCTTACCCGCTTTATTTGGTGGAGAGCAGAGCACAATTTCCTTGCAACCCGCCAGTTTCGCCGGTACGCCGAGCATCAGCACCGTGGAAAACAAAGGCGCGGTGCCGCCCGGAATATACAATCCAACCTGTTCAATGCCAACACTCTTGCGCCAGCAACGCACGCCAGGCATGGTTTCCACGACTTCAACGGGTTGAATTTGCTGACGGTGAAATTTTTCGATATTCGCTTTCGCGGTTTTAATGGCGGTTTTCAGATCGGCATCCAAGGATGTGACAGCTTCCTCGATCTCGGCGGTGCTGACTTGCAAATCGGCGATTTCAACCTTGTCGAATTGCGCCGTGTAGCGCTTGACCGCGGCATCGCCTTCGTTCTGAACAGCTTGCAAAATGCCGGAAACCGCTGCCTCCAGGGAAGCAGTTTCAAAAACCGGACGCCGGAGTAGTTCGCGCCAGGTGGAGGGATCGGGATTTATAAAAATCTTCATGTTATTGACTTCGATAAGTTTGGCACACTTTGGAAGTGCGCCAAACCGTTTTATACAATCATTTTTTCGATCGGAATAATCAGAATGCCCTGAGCACCAACGGCTTTGAGCTGGTCAATGATCTCCCAGAAGCGCGATTCCGAAATCACGGTGTGAATGGAACTCCAGCCTTCGGTTGCCAGAGGCATCACAGTTGGGCTTTTCATACCCGGCAAAATCTGGATAATTTTATCGATGCTGTCGTTGGGAGCGTTCATCAGCAGGTATTTATTCTTGCGTGCCGAGAGCACCGAATTGATGCGGAACACCAGCTTTTCAAAAATAGGGCGCAGTTCTTCCGGCAAGTTTTTGTTGACGACTACACAAGCCTCTGATTTTAAGATGATTTCTTTTTCTTCCAGACCATTTTTGAACAAGGTACTACCGGTACTTACCAGATCACAAATAGCATCGGCCAGCCCGATGTTGGGCGCGATTTCTACGGAGCCCGAAATTTCGTGGATTTCAGCCTGGACGTTGTTTTGGATCAGGAATTGGCGGAGCGAATTGGGGTAAGAGGTGGCAATGCGCTTGCCATTGAGTGTTTGGGGCCCATTGTACTCGGTATTTTTGGGTAAGGCGATGGACAATCGGCATTTTGAAAAACCCAAGGTCAGGACTTCTTCCACATCTTTTTGCACTTCAGCCAATAAATTTTGACCAACGACGCCGATGTGCGCCACGCCGTCCTGCACATATTGAGGGATGTCAGAATTGCGTAGGTAGAGCACATCGATTGGAAAATTGCTGGCTTGCGCCTTGAGTTGGTCATTGCCATTATCCACGTAGATGCCGCAATCCCGGAGCAGTTTGAGTGAATCGTCGAGCAGGCGTCCGGATTTTTGTACGGCGATTTTAAGTCGTTGTTCCATAATTAAAGTTCGAGGTTCGAAAGTTCGAGGTTTAAAAGGTTATAAAACAAAAAAGGAGGTTTACCGGCAAATGGTAAACCTCCTTTTCAGAGTTTGGTTCGATAATTTTTCACACGAACGTATCACCACTTGCCGCTGAGCGGAAATGCAGATGATGATGGTGATGTACGTGCGTAAAAATCATTCTTCCTATTTTTGATGGCGCAAATATAAGCACTGCCCGGTAGCTTGTCAACCCTGAAACTCAAAAAACTATTTCCTGGAGCTGTATTTCACTGATTAGCAAGTGGTTGTTTGTAATAAATAAACAGTCGTTGGGAGATTTTCGGTGCATTTTTTACCAGGTGTGCCTATTTTTGAATCAAACATAAAGCTATGCAATACTTTTTTGCAAAGTATGCCACTTCCTTATTGCTGGCTGCCGCGATTGCTTGTTCTGCTACCCAAAGCGAAAGTTTGAAAGGGCATCAAATTGAAGAAATTGCGGTAGCCGGCTTAAATTTGAGTATTTATCTGCCACCAGAGTACCATGAAAATGGGGCATATCCGGTTGTTTATTTTAATGATGGGCAGACATTATTTGGTGCAAAAGAACAATCCTGGGCACTGCAGGAAATTCTGGATAAGCTCATTCGTAAAAAGCAAATCCAGCCGGTGATCGTAGTCGGTATTCATAGTGGTAGTAACCGAACGAGTGGTTATGTTCCCTATCGCGATGAGTGGATTCAGAAAAATTGGGGTGACTACTCGCCATATGCAAAACAATATACCGAAAAACTTATCGAGCTTGTCATTCCGCATATTGATTCGGTTTATGCCACTATCCCCGACAAAAGCAGTCGGTCGGTCATGGGTGCTTCTCTGGGTGGGCTGCAAGCAACCTGGGCTGTACTGCATTACCCTGAGCATTTCTCGATGGCCGGTGCTTTTTCACCGTCTTACTGGGTCGCGGATTACAAGATTTTTGAGGATGCGAAAAAAGCGAAAAGTGATCAAAAGTTTTATTTCGATATCGGAACTGCCGAATGGAATTACTATGTGCCGATGATTTCGGCTTTGAATTTGATCTATGGTGAACATGTTTTTTATTACGAAGTACCTGGCGGCAGGCATATCCAAGCAGACTGGGCAACTCGTGTGCATAATGCACTCCTTATTTTTTTTGGTACTTTCAAAGACGAAAGCTACTCCTGGGATGTGGAAATCGAAGTGATTAAAAGTCAGTCACAAGCAAATGTATTTTACCAGCGCTTGAATCCGATTATTCGCTATAAAAATGGCTTGACTTACTCTTTATCGCTTACCGCGAATTATGAATTGGTCAACAAAGAGGATGGCATTGTAAAGGAAGATGGGCGATTTGAGTTTGTGAAGGCGAAAGATTTAGAGGTAATTGTGACTTATAAAGGTGAAAGCAAGGAAATAATACTGGATTACAAGGCGCTTGAGCGGCGAAAGAAAGAATAAATATTACCTGAGTGGTTAAAAAACAAAAGCGGAGGTCAAATAAATGACTTCCGCTCTTTTTTTTGTGGTGTGGGGCGGAATTGAACCGCCGACACATGGATTTTCAGTCCATTGCTCTACCAACTGAGCTACCGCACCGTTTGATGTTTAAAGGTTTAACGTTCAAGGTTCAAAAGTTAGTAACCGCACTTTTACGGAGAACGTTCCTAAAAACGTGCGGCAAATTTATGTCGATTTATTTTTCTACGCAAGGTTACGCGCTAACTTTTTTATTTTTGTGCAAATTATTTGCTCCATGCCATCGAAAATCTTAGCTATATCCTTTGGTATTCTTGCAGTTGTAATGATTTACCTGAGTCTGTATGTGGACGAAAAATTTTCTGTTTACATTGTACCACCGGTCGTGATTCTGGTGATGATTTATGTGCTTAGCCCTCAAATCAACTGGTGGTGGTACAAGCGCAACCCGCCTGATTTGCCCGCTGCTGTCCGCCAGATGTTCTTCCAATATCCGTTTTATCAGCGTTTGCCGGAAGGCGAAAAAACGCGTTTCCGCCAAAGAGTAGCGCTTTTTTCTATGGCGAATGAGTTCATGCCCCAAGTAATGGAAAAAGTGCCCGATGATTTGAAATACATGATTTCTGCCTGTGCAGTGACGATAACTTTTGGTCAGGAGAATTTTCTGTTCAAGAAATTTGAGAATATAGTCGTTGCGCCAAAACCATTCCCCACGCCCCAATACCCAGAGAAATTTCATGCATCGGAGATCTACGAGCCTGACGGAGTGGTACTTTTTTCTGCCGAGCAACTGGCATTGGGTTTTATGCAATCCACGCAATACTACAATATCGGTTTGCATGAGTACGCCAAGGTTTTCATAAAAACTTATCCGCAGCATTCTTATCCTACTTTGGATGAAAGCAGTTGGCAAATATTGGAGCAGATCAGTGGCTTCAGCAAAGACTGGATCACAAAATGGATCAATCTGCCGGATATTGAGCCACTACCGGTGAGCATCGTACATTTCTTTACCTATCCGGAACGCTTTCAGCAGGGTATGCCGGAAGTTTCTGAAAAGTACAGACAGATTTTTAGGATGTGAAAGGCGTTGATTGTTATTGGTTATTAAAATATGTAAATGTCTGATAATCAACAACGATCACCCCGTAATTTACTCCTTCTTCAGTTTTTTCGCGGCTTCCTGTACATCCTTCGTCGCTTTTTCCAGCTCTTTGATGTCTTTCAAACGCTTGGCCGTAGCTGCAGCTTCATCGCTTTCTTTTTGTTCCTTGGCTTTTTTCTCGGCTTTGGCTTCCGGTGCCTCTTCGGGTGTAGCCGGTGCACCTTTGAATGGCTCTTTGCCAAAAGACAATTCGCCATTTTTTACATCCACATAGATCGTATCACCCGCATTGAAAATCCCGGAAATAACCAGTTTTGACAATTCATCTACTATCTCGCGTTGAAGGGCGCGTTTCATTGGGCGGGCGCCAAATTGTGGATCGTAGCCCAAATTCCCCAGGAAATCAAGTGCCTGTTCGCTCACGCGGAGCACAATGCCCTGGCGTCCCAGCATTTTCTCTACTTTGCGCAGTAGCAATCTCAGAATCTGCTGAATTTCGGTTTTGCTCAAAGGCGTGAACATGATTTGCTCGTCAATCCGGTTCAGAAATTCCGGACGAACAGTTTCTTTCAACAGGTCAAATACCTCTTCCTTGGTCGCTTCAATGATTTCGCCGCGTTTATCCTCGCCTAATTCCTCCAGATCTTCAAAGTTCTCCAAGATCGTTTCCGACCCCATATTCGAGGTCATAATAATGATCGTATTTTTAAAATTGGCAATCCGCCCACGGTTATCAGTCAAACGACCATCATCAAGTACTTGCAACAACACATTGAAAGTGTCGGGATGCGCTTTTTCAATTTCGTCCAAAAGTATGATAGAATAAGGCTTTCTACGGACTGCCTCTGTCAGCTGTCCGCCTTCTTCGTAACCCACGTAGCCCGGAGGCGCTCCTACCAGACGCGAAGCAGCGTGACGTTCCTGGTATTCGCTCATATCGATTCGGGTAATGGCTTTTTCATCGTCAAACAGCACTTCTGCCAGGGCTTTTGCCAATTCGGTTTTACCAACACCGGTCGGCCCCAGGAAAATAAACGAACCGATCGGACGATCGGCATCCTGCAAGCCTGCACGGCTACGGCGCACCGCATTGGAAACCGCACGAACTGCCTCGTGCTGCCCGATCAGACGCTTACCAATTTCATCTTCGAGGCGCATGAGTTTGTCCTTCTCACTTTGCAGCATTTTGGATACGGGAATACCGGTCCAGCGCGCTACTACCTCGGCAATATCATTAGCGGTCACTTCACCACTGGTGAGGCGATTATCATCAGGAATATTCTCCAATTTTTCTTCGGCAATTTTCAAACGAGCCTGCAAATCCTGCAAATCACCGTAGCGAATCTTGGCGACCGCTTCATAATCGCTGCGGCGCTCCGCTTTTTCAGCTTCCATTTCCAGTTCTTCAATATCCTTTTTGATATCCTGGATCACTTCGATGATCTCTTTTTCATTTTGCCAGCCGGCAGTCAGCGAATCGCGTTTTTCTTTGGCATTGGCAATCTGCTCATTGATTGCTTTAATTTTTTTCTTATCGTCTTCACGTTTCAGGGCTTCGCGCTCAATTTCGAGTTGTCGCAATTTACGATCCCATTCATCCACTTCTTCGGGCACAGAGTCTAGTTCCAGGCGCAATTTGGCAGCCGCTTCATCAATCAGGTCAATAGCTTTATCTGGTAAAAAACGATCCGTTATGTAACGATGCGAGAATTCTGCTGCTGCGATCAGCGCTTCGTCAAGAATCTGGATTTTGTGAAAAACCTCATATTTTTCCTGCAATCCGCGTAAAATGGAAATGGTGTCTTCCACACTGGGCTCATCAATGCGAACGGTTTGGAAACGGCGCACCAAAGCTTTATCCTGCTCGAAATATTTTTGATACTCATCCAGCGTCGTTGCACCAATGGCATGAATTTCGCCGCGAGCCAACGCCGGTTTCAGAATGTTGGCAGCATCCATCGAGCCGCTGCCGCCACCCGCGCCAATGAGTGTATGGATTTCATCAATAAACAAAATCACTTCACCGCTGGAAGCTTCTACTTCTTTAATAATTGCTTTGAGTCGTTCTTCAAAATCGCCTTTAAACTTGGCGCCTGCAATCAATGCAGCCAGATCGAGCGTATAAATTTTCTTCGATTTCAAATTTTCAGGAATATCTCCTTTGATGATGCGCCAGGCAATACCTTCCACAATCGCGGTTTTGCCAACCCCGGCTTCACCGATGAGCAGGGGGTTATTTTTATTCCGGCGGCTGAGGATATGCAGCACCCGTCGAATTTCTTCGTCCCGCCCGATGATGGGATCGAGCTTGCCGGTTTCCGCGCGTTCATTGAGGTTGATACCGTATTTGCCCAGTGCGTTGTAACTTTCTTCCGAGCTTTGGTCGGTCACTTTTCTACCCTTACGCAGCTCTTCGATACCTTCGCGCAAACCTTCTTCAGTAGCACCCAGTCCGCGCAGGAGTACCGCCGCCTTATCGCTGCCTTTGATGATGCCGAGCAATATCAGTTCGATAGAAATAAATTCATCGCCGAATTCCGGGAGCAGTTTTTTGGCAGTAGCCAAAGCTTTGTTTGCATCGTCGGTAAGATATTGTTTATCAGTGCCTTCCACGCGAGGGTAGGTTTTGATAACGTCAGTCAGCTTTTGCTTTAACGAGGGGATATTGACATTCATTTTTTGCAACAGGAAAGTCGAGACATTGTCATCCGTGTCCATGATGCCGCGTACAAGGTGCGTGGTGTCCACTTGCTGTTGATTCAAAGTAGCTGCCAGTCGCTGTCCCGTCAAAATGGCTTCCTGGGATTTTATCGTGAAATTGTCATAAGTCATATTGAAGTACGATTTTCGATTTTCGATTTTTGAAATTGTGTTAATATGCTATAGTGACCAAAGTCTTTGGATACAAATTTAAAAAATTAAGATTGCTTCAGGTTGCCAAATTCATCCAGCAAATCGCCGTAGAAAGATTTATAAGTTCGGTCAGGTTTCCAAATACTTCCGACGAGCATCCCCAAAATACTCGCCAAAAGCCCCCAAATCAGGCTTGGAATTTCGGTACCGATGATCTCGCAAGGTATCCAGACCGCCATGCCCAGCAGCATCGCCAGTATCGCGCCGGTATTGGAAGCTTTCGCCCAGTACAAGCCGGCTACCAGCGGCACAAACAAAGACACCAGACTCAGCGCCGAAGATTGCCCCACCAGTTCATAAATATTGCTGTTCCAATTTGCCATGATCGCGGATGCAATAGCTACGCCTACCACACTAAAGCGCATTATTTGTAACAACCGGGCATCGCTCAGGTTTTTAAAATAGGGTTTGACGAGGTTTTCCCCTACTACGGTTGCAGGTGCGAGTATTGCACCGGACGTGGTACTCAAAATTGCCGAGAGCAAAGCGCCAAAGAACATGATTTGTAGAAAGATACTGCCGTGTTGTAGCACCATTTCCGGAAGTACCATCTGTGGATCGCCTGCCAGGAGTTCAGGATAAAGCATTTTGCCACAAAGCCCAATGTACAAGGGGATAAAAGCAATGGTCAGATACATAAAACCTGACAGCAACGAAGCTTTTACTGCCACGTTTTCATCCTTGGCAGCCATCACGCGCTGAAAAACATCTTGTTGGGGAATGGAGCCTAGCCCAATAGTGATCCAGGCCGCAAAATATTCCACGATGCTATGTAAATCTGGTTCCGGAGTGAAGCGAAAAAAGCCTTCGGGCGTGGAATCCATCACTTTTTGAAAACCGCCCGCCTGTTGATTGACAGAATAAGCCATGATGATCAGCCCGATCAAAATCATGATGGTTTGTACAAAATCGGTAATAGAAACAGCCCACATACCGCCGATGTAGGTGTAAATCAAGACAACAAAAGTGCAGAGCCCGATTCCATAAACAAAGGGCATGCCAGTCAGTGTTTTTAAAATGACTGCCATGGCGACCAATTGCGCGGCGATCCAGCCGAAATAGGATGGCACCATAAAAATAGCCGAAATAAATTCAGCTCTGCGACTGAAGCGATGATTGAAAAAGTCGCTGAATGTCAGGATATTAAGTCGATAAAGTCGCCGGGCAAAAAATAAGCCTACCAAAATCAGGCAGAGTGCCGCGCCAAATGGATCTTCCACTACGCCGATCAGTCCGTTTTCCAAAAACTCAGAAGAAGCGCCCATGAGGGTTTCCGAGCCAAACCAGGTAGCAAAAAGCGCCGTGGAAGCGATTACCAGAGGCAATTGCCTGCCGGCAACGACAAAATCTTTTGTGGAATGTACGCGGCGAGAAGCCCACCAACCGATCAGTAAAGTCACCAACAAGTAAGCAATAATAAATCCAAGCAACATGACGCAGGTCAATTTGGGTGAAAACCAACGGTACAAAGGGTAAATATAGTCTTTTCAGGAAAAAAGTAGCGACAGACGCCTGAATTTGAGTATTTGGAGGTCGAATTTCTGCCGATTGAGTCAATGATTTGCTTGCTTGATTTGTTTAATTACAAAATAATTGCTTTTGAAGCTGTAATTTTATAGAGATAGAGAGGGATTTTGAAAAGCGGCTTATGCGTGACAGCTTAAAAACAGCTTTGTTTTAATCGTAAGTTGTTGGAAAGCAGTTATTTGTCAGACGGGTTGCGAAAAAAAACGGTTTAAGAGAAATTTAACGAAAGGTGAACACCATTGTGCCTTTAACCATTGTTAATAAAGCGGGCTTTATGTTTAAAACATTCATTATAAAGCTAAGGAGATACCCCAATAACTTTATATTTTTGATAAAAACTATGAATTCAGTCTTTAATCGTCTATCTATTATTTACAAAACGGTCTCAGTATGAACACATTAATAAGATATATTCTTGCCGGCCTGATGTTTTTTGCAACACTTGACGTGGCACACGCGCAGTATTTCGGCCGAAATAAGGTCAATTACGAAACTTTTGATTTTAAAGTACATCAGTCGGAGCACTTTGAATTTTATACTTATTTAAAAAATGAAACCTACCGGGCTCAGTTTGCCGACTGGGCAGAGCAATGGTACGATGCGCATCAACGAGTGCTGAAAGATACTATACTTGGCAAGAACCCTTTGATTTTGTACAACAACCACGCCGATTTCCAACAGACCAATGCCATTTTCGGGCAGGTAGGCGTAGGTACAGGTGGTGTGACGGAGGCTTTCAAAAATCGGGTTATCCTGCCGATCGCCATGTCGAATCAGCAAACCCATCACGTGCTTGGGCACGAGCTGGTGCATGCCTTTCAGTACAATATGATTATCAAAGGTGACTCTACGAATTTGAATAATATCGCCAATTTGCCTTTGTGGCTGGTGGAAGGTCTGGCCGAATATATGTCGATTGGTAGCGTGGATGCCCATACCGCTATGTGGATGCGCGATGCCGTGTTGAATGACAAAGTGCCCACAATCAAGGATTTAAGTAACCCGCAATTTTTCCCTTACCGTTATGGTCAGGCATTTTGGGTCTTTTTGACCGGCATGTATGGTGACGAGGTGATCGAACCATTTTATACCACGGTGGCTAAATTTGGGCTTGAACCTGCCTGTACGCTTGTACTGGGTATGAGTCAGGAGAATTTATCCGAGCTTTGGGTAAATACACTGAAGAATCGCTTCTCGGGTTATTTGGGGGACAAGAAAGAGCGTTACGTCGGCTCCAAACTGATTTCGGAAGAAAATGCCGGCCGGATGAATATTTCGCCGGTGCTTAGCCCAAACGGACGCTATATTATTTTCCTTTCGGAAAAAGATTTATTTGGCATCGATCTTTATCTGGCGGATGCGACCAACGGTAAAATTATTCGGAAAGTAGCCAGTACCACTACCGATGGACATATAGACGATTTCGATTATATTGAATCGGCTGGTACCTGGTCGCCCGATGGTGAACGTTTTGCTTTTGTGGCTTTCGCCAAGGGGCGTAACATCTTGATTATCAAAGAAGCCAAAACCGGAAAAACCCTCGATGAGATTTCGGTAAAGGAGGTACCATCTTTTACCAATCCGGCCTGGGCGCCGGATGGGAAATCCATTGTATTTAGTGGACTGGTAGAAGGACAAGTCGATTTATACCAATTGAATCTGAGAACCAAGAAGGCAGAGCAGCTTACGAATGATCCATATTCCGAAATGCATCCGCACTGGGCATCTGATGGTACAAGGATTTTGTATGCTACCGATGAATTGAGTTATGAGGGTGGCCGGATTGACGGTAAATGGAATTTTAACCTTGCAGAATTGGACGTTGTTAGCCGTCGAGCAAATCATATTGCTGTTTTCCCGGGAGCTGATAACCTGAATCCCTTATATGATACCGAAGGCAATATCTGGTTTTTGTCAAACCGTGATGGTTTCCGGAATATTTATAAATACGATCCAGCTGATGGAAAAGTGTATCAAATGACCGATATGCTCACGGGCGTTAGTGGTATTACACATTATGCACCGGCTATGAGCATCGACCAGCGCCGCAACCGGGTAGCTTATATGCACTTCCTGAAAAACCAGTATTCGATCTACAGAGCCAAAACAGAAGATTTTCTGAATAAAGAAGTTGACCCAAATGACGTGAATTTTGATGCGGCTACGCTGCCAAGAGTGAATCCGCAGGCATCGAAGGTAGTGGACAGACAATTGGCTCAATTGGCACGCGATCCTTCAGCAGCGCAGTTAAATCAGGTGCCTTACCGCAGTAAGTTCAAACTGGACTATATCGGCGGTAGCACAGGTGTAGGCGTAGGTACCAGCAGTACATTTGGTACAAATACCGGCGTGGCAGGTGCTGTGGATATGTTGTTCAGTGATATTCTGGGTAACAATCAGTTTTTTGCCAGCCTGGCTATGAATGGAGAGATCACCGACTTTGGCGGTGCTGTTTCCTACATCAACCGCAAAACCCGCCTCAACTGGGGCGCTACTTTGTCGCATATTCCATTCCGGAGCTTTGGGTTTGGAAACAGTGGTATAGAAGAATTACCGGTCAACGGTGGTAATATTCTCTCGGTGGCCGATACTTTTTTTGTACAGCGAATTTTTGAAGAAAAGGTCGGAACATTTGCCTATTTCCCGTTCTCCACTACTTTGAGGCTGGAAGGTAATGCTTACTTCTCGCGCTACAGTTCCCGTTTGGATCAATACGTGAATTATTATCAGGCGGTACCGATTGGTGGAAATACCTATGCAAGAGGGAATTACTTCGGCCAAGATCGTGAAAAAGTGGACAGTGCGCCGGGCTTCAACCTGATGAACGTTGGTGCGGCATTCGTTGGAGATAACTCTTATTTCGGGCTGACTGCTCCACTGCGGGGACATCGCTTTCGATTTGGCGCCGATCAGTATTTTGGTGAATTCAAATTTACAACAGCAACTGCCGATTACCGGATTTACAAGTTTTTCAAGCCGATTGGACTTGCTTTCCGCGTGATGCACTACGGTCGCTACGGTGAAGATGAAAACGCGTTTTTCCCGATTTACGTGGGTAGCCCCTGGTACGTGCGCGGTTACAGCAACGGCAACCCTGAACAAAGACTGGCTCAGAACGGACTTACTTTTGATGACCTGGTGGGTAGCAAAATTGGTGTTGCAAATTTCGAGGTACGTATTCCATTTACCGGTCCGGAGCGCTTGGCCCTTATCAAATCGGGCTTTTTATTCAGTGATCTGAACTTCTTTGTGGACGGTGGAGTTGCCTTTAATGATATTAAACAGTTTAATCCGTCCGAAGATTCAAATCTGTCCGAAGCCGAGCCAATTTTCAGTGTGGGGGCTTCTTTGCGGGTGAATCTGTTTGGCGCTATTATTCTGGAACCATTCTACGCTTATCCGCTGCTGAAGGAAAGTAAAGGCGTATTTGGCCTGAACTTTATACCAGGCTGGTAATCAGCCTCTAATAAAGAAAAATTAACATTGAAGCTTCCGGGGTCTGAGCGCTCCGGGAGCTTTTCTTTTTTAAGTTGATCGGGAAAAAACATCCGTCGGTCGAAGCATTTTGTAAAAGGCATAAAGTAAAGCTAATTTATATAAAATCAACCCCATCAGATTATGAAACACTGGCTTGTAACCACCGGAATTATCAAAGTAACCCCAGAGCGTATCAAACACTGGGTTCATGAGCAAAATATATCAATGCTGCTTGCAGCTCTTCCCCGGGGGCACGCTACCGGTCGGGCAGAGATGATCCGGGCATTGCATCGTCTGGGATGTCAAAGCAAAGATTTTTACCGGCAATTGATCCACATTACAAAAAATGATTTTTTATCCGTAGCCACGGAGGCCGCGAAAGTATTACGTGGTCAATGGCACAACCCCGACCTGGCTGCGCAGGTATCCACTGCCCTTCGCATGTTTGAAGATCGGCTGCGCCGGGAACACAACCGACAGGAATTAACGGGATGGATCGCCACTCAAAACCTAGTAGCCCGCAGAGACCGCACCCGGGTAGTGGAGAAAGTAAAAGAAAGCCTGAAATTGCCGCTCTCTTGGGGAAAAATTTCCTGGTAACATTGATAACTTATTATCATGCCGTTTTTCCAAAATATCCCGACGAACGCAATAGGAATTGAATATCCACGCAGCAGGAGTGGCAAGGTTTTTAGCAAAACCAAATGTTATATATCATTCAAAACCACATATAAAATATAAAGAAATATTTCTACAATTATTTTGGAATATAGTTATCAATTAATACCTTAGAGTTCAACTCCTAAACGATTCATAGTCCACCCAATTGTAGAATTTACACATTTATCTTCTCGAGTGAAGCGCTTACCCTGTGAGGTTTAAAGGAAGGTTTAATACATTGGATACCAAATTATACTGTGCTTGATAGCTTTTTCTTGTACACCTATACTGGTTGCTAAATCAGATTTCATTATCGGAATCTTTTTGCAAAATTCGTTTTTAAGCGGTTGGGGCATAGCTGTTCTGCTTGCATTTTACTTGCTATTGCTACTTGGAGGGGCGTTGTATTTTATTATGCTCAGCAATTTTCGATCCAAAGAGAAGATGCAGAAAATGCGAAGTGAATGGAGTCTGCGACTGCACAATGACATTGGCAATGATTTGGCGAGTGTAGCCGGGCGAGTGGAAATTCTGAAGAAAAAACTGGCTGACACCGATGTAAAAACCAAGGATAACCTGGACAAAACGCAATCTATTTTAAAACAGGTAATGATCAATCTACGGTTTGTATTTGACGTATTAGACCCAGAAAAACAAACACTGAACATTGTTTTGAATAAAATTCATAGTGAAGCAGAGGATATGTTGGCCGCCAAAAACATTACGCTGGATTTTAGAAATGACCTTGCACCGGCGAGGGAATGGAAGATAGATCTGACGAGAATAGATAAACTTTATCTGGCGATGAAAGAAGTGGTGGGCAACGTGGTTAAGCATTCTGAAGCTACATTGACCACGATTCACATTTCCCAGCAAAAGAAAGGCATTCGGGTAGAAATAACCGACAATGGCAAAGGGTTCGATGTGAACAAACCTCATGATGGAAACGGAATTGGAAACTTGCACAGAGACGCCCGCGCTGCGGTGATGGATGCCCAAATTACCTCTAAACCGGGCGAAGGAACGAACGTATCGCTATTATTGCTTGAACTATAGAACACCCCCAATTCTGGGGGTATGAAAATATTGATTTCATCTCGAACTTTACCAAAAACCTTTCGGTATGATTCGGGTAGTCTTGTTTGAAGATGGCAAAAACTTTACCGATACCCTCTCGCTTTATTTTGAGGATTCGGAAAAAGTCTTCCTCACTGCGGCTTTCGGTGATGCCAATCATGCCATGAAGCATATCAAAGAACTTACTCCCGACGTCGTTTTGATGGATATAGAAATGCCCGGAAAATCAGGACTGGATGCTTTACAGGAAATTAATCAGGCCAGTCCTGATACCAAAGTAATGATTCAGACGCAATTTGAAGATGAGCATAAAATTTTTATTGCACTCTGCCGTGGGGCTTGGGGCTATGCGCTTAAAACAGATCCGCTCGAGAAAATCGAATCGGCTATTGTGGAAGTGCACAACGGCGGTGGTTACTTTTCACCGGCTATAGCCAATAAAGTTGCCAGCTTTTTCAGGAATACAGAAGTGCAGACGAATGCAGAGTATGTGGATCTAACCAAACGCGAGAAACAAGTGCTTAATTATATGGCTACTGAACCTGGATGGACTTATGATACCATTGCGTATGAAATGGAATTATCATTTCACACAATTCACGGGTATGCAAAAAGTATTTACCAGAAATTACATGTTAATTGCCGCGGCGAAGCCATCCAGAAAGCGATTAACCTGCGATTGATTCCTTGAAAAACTAAACCTTCGTTCTATGAAAGGCGCTTTGATTATGAAATGTTTACTAGTCTGGGTAATTATTTTAAATACTAGCATTCAGACAATTGGCCAAACAAGAAAACGAATGTTGGTACCCTATGAAAGCCAGGAAACCAGTTTTTGGTGTTGGGCCGCTTCGATAAAAATGATAATGGATTTTCATACTCCTTATCATGGTGCGGGCGTAACCCAATGTGATTTGGTGAAGCAACTTTTCCTTTTGGAAAATCCAAACTCGGCTATTAATTCCGTATCATGTTGCAAAAGTTGTGGAGACGGGAATTGCTCGACGGAAAATACCTGTGATTTGAGTGACGAAGGACAAAGAAATTTATCTCAAAAAACTATGCTTTCCACCCATGAAGGTAATGCTCCAGCCAGGCCAGACAGCTACGATCTTATATTCTCTAAATATGGTTTTAGTTCAACACAGCAAGTAAATCGTTCTTCAGAACCAATTCCGTGGGAATTGGTAATGTATCAAATTGAACTTTGCCGCCCTTTCATTATCAATATTTCTGCAATTCCTACTCCTGGCGTACAGGGAGGCATTAACGGAGACCATGCTCTAGTCGTTACCGGTTATGAAATTGATAATAGCTCCGGCACAGAAAAACGTGGTATTTATGCAAATGATCCATGGAAACCTTGCTGTGACTCCTTAGAATCTTACTTCCCTTATGATATTTTTCAAAGAACCAATGCCAACGGGATAACAACACCTGAAGGGCAAGGTCTTTATTATGTGAACAGCGTTTTATCTATTGTTCATTCTATTCGCCGCGATACAGTTTATGAAGAATTAGATAATAATTGCAGATCGTGCCCAGAATTGACAGAAGCATATGATGGAAATAATTTTTTTACAGAAGAACCTGCCACTAGGAATTTGCGGACGAGTATTCAAAGATTAGATGAAGAACTCACTACTTTCTTGGATCCACCACAAGAACCACTAAACCTATATAATTTATTAAAGGAAAATGCTGACAGGGTTGCTGGGTATAATGAATTTGAATTGGATACTTTTACCTATCAAAGATTTATTCAGAACAAAGACTATCCCCACGCGCCAGTTCAGTACATAGCTCCCGATCGTATTAGAAGGCGAACTTTCTTATCTTGTCTTTTCCCTCCACGTAGATTATCTAAAGTGGTTTCTAGTGGATATGAAATCGTAGATATTGTATCTGCTAATGTAGATGAAAATTTGGTCTCTACTTTACAAAAGTCGGAAGATGGTAAGTGGCTCCTTCGAAAAATAACAACATATACTTATATACGCAAAGATTTACCGATTAAGATAGATGGTTCTGATCTTACAGTCAACCTGAACAATAAGCAGGAAGGAGTAGCCACTCCTAATACTATTCCTTTTTCGTTGATCAAATATTTCCCTTACCAATACGAATTTTTCAGTTTTAAACTGAACCCAAATGATCGAGTAACTTATTTAGCGCCTGCTGATAACTATCCCGAATTATCTTTAGAAAAAAATACGGCTTATCGGGAGAGTCGAGTAATAAGGGAAATTCGCGGAGAAAGGAGGCTTTTTGAAAGAGACATCAGAAGAATGATAAATCAAAACGCTGATATCTTGAGAGAAAATGTACGAAATAGATCAGGCGAGTAAATAAGGATGGATTAAAAACTAGTTTTATAAACCCTTAAATTTTTATCATGGCTACAATTTTCAAAGTCACGCAGATTATTAATAACACAACTGAATTTGATCAGATTCAGACTTATGTAAATCGTTACTGGGGTAATGCAAGCCTGGAAAAAGTATTTTCCATTCCATTTTGGAAAATGCAAGAGCTTATGTCAGTTTCAGGAGAAGTGGCTCTAAGGATTAGAGAAATTAACAACGTTGGATATCTCAAAGCTGAATGGATCGTATTTGGAGATGATATGGAGGGTTTGCTCAACGATCCAGTACGATCAGGGGAACGTTATTATGTGCTTGATGAATCAGCATTTTTACAACTTAGAGCCAATATATCTACTTTTACCAATCCACTCAGCTCTGTAGCTATCTGGGGACGGATAGGAAAACTCACAGAGGATGGTACGGACTATCGAGTTTTTATTGTGGCAGCTGCGGGTACCCCCATTGCTCCCGGTACTGGTGGTGATGGAGGTGGTGCAGGAATAAAAATTCCATCTAATTAAACTCGTGATTCATGAGCAATGAGGAAGCTTTTTATAATGATCTGTTAATCCTTTTTAGCAAAATGGTTCTGGGTAGCTTGATATTACTGGTAATAGTAGCTATCTGGCAGCGTAAATATTGGAATAAACCTTTAAAGGTATTTGTAGCCTATAAAGTATTTTCTATATTTTTTAATTTAATAGTACAAGGCTTTGTTTGGGCGGCTAATAATTATTATCCAACATTCAAACCCTGGCTAGATTATTTCGAAATTTACAACACCAACTTTTTAGAAATTTTATTTTATCTAAATGATTTTATCTTCTTAGGTTGGTTTTATTATTTGTTATTGGGAAATAGACCTATTGGAAAGTGGATAAGACGAGTATCATGGATTCTAATTGTCGCTGTCTTATTAAATTATTTTTTCATAGAGGGGCATAATGTTTATGGCGTTTTTAACCCAACTATGGATGCAATCTTTGTATTTGGAGTAGCTGCCTTCTATTTATGGTACTTGTTCCGTTTACATCTTACATTACCGATCCATAAAAATCCATATTTTTGGATTAGTTTTGGTTTAATTGTTCCTCATTTGATAGGTTTTTTCTTATTTATGATAGGAGATGTCACGTATGATGAAAATTTCAAGCTTTTTGTAATCATCTCAATTGTAAAAAATAGTTTTCTCATACTTGGACAAATATTAATGGCCATTGGCTATTTATATGCGCGCTACGCCAAATACATACCAGTGCCTGAAGAAGGAAATATATCTTCTTCCGAAAGTTAGAGTCACAGCACTGCTTATAAAATAAAAAGGCTATCTATTCCTGGATAGCCCTTTTCATTTATCCCCCCCCAACATTGGGGGTTTCTTAAGCCTATTCTTGAGCGTATCTTTGTATTGTCAAATAAATCGAAGGGAAAATGAACAGGATGAACCCTCAGAAAACTACAACCCTGATAACCCCAAAACACCATGTTTTCCTTCACAAGTAGCGTGGCTCGCTACTCATTAAGGCTGCCCGGTATCCCAAGCAGCCTTATTTTTTTTATAAAATTTTTTGAATGAGCCGAAAGTATTAATCATACATTCCCTTCTGGAAATACCCAACCCGGAGTTTGACCTCAGTCAGATTTCGGGTTTCTTTTTGCAACAAAAAACGTGAAAGAGGGATTTTATTAAAAACATTAAATGTCTAAATAATAATGAGAGTAGCAATTATCACCGGCGGGGCGCAAGGCATCGGCAGGGTCACAGCCAAAGAACTGAACAGCGCCGGCTGGCAGGTGGCGTTGCTGGATGCAGATGCAGAAGCACTGGCGGAGGTTTCGAACGAACAAATCGCGGCTTACCTTTGCGATATAGCCGATGAAAATCAGGTAATAAGTACTATCCAACAGGTGGTGAAACGTTTCGGACGACTCAATGCACTGGTGAACAACGCGGCTATTGCTGCGAATCAGCCGATAGAAGAACTGACTTTGGAAGACTGGAACCGGGTACTGGCGGTTAATCTGACCGGCGCGTTTCTGATGGCAAAGCACTGTGCCAGGCATTTGCGGGTGCAAAAAGGTGCGATTGTCAACATTTGTTCTACGCGGGCGCACATGTCGGAGCCTAATACCGAAGCATATTCTGCTTCTAAAGGGGGGACTTTAGCGCTTACCCATGCGCTGGCGATGAGCTTAGGGCCGGAGATTCGGGTCAACAGCGTCAGCCCGGGCTGGATTGATGTATCGGGTTATCAAAAAACTGGCAAACGCCGACAGCAAAATCTGTCGGAAGCCGATCATAAGCAGCATCCGTCCGGCCGGGTGGGCATACCGCACGATATTTCGGCAATGGTGGAGTTCTTGATTTCAGAAAATGCGAAGTTTATTACTGGTCAAGACTATATCGTGGACGGGGGCATGACGCGGAAAATGATCTATGTATAGACTTTTAACCATTCCTTAAGATTTGAATGACTGAACTACTTGTCTTTAGAATAGTTATAAACTCATAATTTTGTCGCTCAAAAAACAAACCATGCGCAAAGGGTTCACAAGAATTGTTCTCGTCATAGTTTCTGTCATCGTTTTTGGTGGGGCTATTTATTTGTACAATACCGGAGCATTCGGCGGAGAGAAGCGCGAACCAGCAGAAAAAGCGCCGGCTCGCACGGCATCAATGCCAGGGGTACGGATCACACCTGTTGAAGCCATGCTGATCCAATCCGGTAGTGTTCGGGATGTTATTTTTGTCAATGGCTCTACGGCTCCGAATGAAGAAGTTGTTGTGAGTAGTGAGGTGCCGGGAAAAGTCACGAAAATCCTTTTCAAGGAAGGCAGTTTTACCAAAAAAGGTGCGTCACTGGTGCAACTGGACGTGACCGAATTAAAGGCACAAAAAGAAAGGTTACTGGTACAACAACAGTTAACCCGCAAAATTGCCGAACGTTTGGAAGGTTTATACAAGAGAGAAGGCGTCAGTTTGCAGGAATACGAAATCGCCCGTGCCGAAGCCGACCAGATAGATGCTGAGCTGGCTTTGATAGATGTGCAAATCGAGAAAAGAACGGTCAAAGCGCCCTTCGAGGGTTTACTGGGGCTACGTCAGGTGAGTGAAGGCAGTTATCTTTCTCCGGGTACGGCGATTGTAAGTCTGGTTAATATCAATCCGATTAACATCGAATTTTCAGTGCCGGAGCGTTATGGCCGCGATGTGAACAGAGGAACCCGCGTTGACTTCCGGCTCGACGGCTCGAACGATACTTACACAGCGATAGTAGTAGCAATGGAACCCAATGTGGATCCAACCACCCGTACCCTGAAATTAAAAGCGGAAGCTACCAATCCGAACGGACGTATTTTGCCCGGCGCTTTTGCCAATGTTTCCGTGAACTTGCAGTTCTTCGATGATGCCATTATGGTACCGACCCAGGCAATTATTCCTGAATTAGGGGGCAAAAAGGTATTCGTTTTACGTGATGGCAAAGCCCAGTCGGTGCCTGTAGAAACGGGTATTCGTCGGGAAGAGGAAATTCAGGTGATCTCAGGCTTGCAGCGAGGCGATACTTTGATTACCACAGGTATTTTGCAGGTAAAGGAAGGGGCTCCAGTAGAGGTTACGAAAATCAGATGATATAATTCTTAATTGCTTTGTAGTGATTGAGTTATATATTTTTAAAAGATAAAAAGCAAAGGCATGAGTCTTTCTTCATTAAGCATCAAACGCCCGGTTCTGGCTACGGTTATGTCGATCGTGATCGTTCTGTTCGGTATTATCGGAATGAATTATCTGGGCGTGCGGGAATACCCGAGTGTGGACCCTCCAATTATTAGTGTTTCAACCAGTTATGTGGGGGCAAACGCGGATATTATCGAATCGCAGATCACCGAACCTATTGAAGAAGCTGTGAACGGTATCGCTGGTATTCGCTCTATCACCTCTTCCAGTCAGGAAGGCCGGAGCAATATTACGGTGGAATTCAACCTATCGGTGGACTTGGAAGCCGCTGCCAATGATGTGCGTGACAAGGTTGCCCGTGCCGTGCGCAACCTCCCTCCAGATGCCGAACCCCCCGTCGTATCCAAAGCGGATGCAGATTCTAGCCCGATCATGTTTATCAATATCCAAAGTGCTAATCGCTCTTTGCTGGAACTGAGCGCTATTGCGGAGAATGTCTTTAAAGAAAGATTCCAGACGATTGATGGCGTGAGTAGTGTAATGGTATGGGGCGAAAAGCGTTATTCCATGCGTCTTTGGATTGATCCGGACCGATTAGCAGCTTACCAATTAACACCACTTGATATCCGTGACGCTTTGCAGCGTGAAAATATTGAACTTCCCTCCGGTACGGTAGAAGGTAATACGACCGAGTTGACGGTGCGTACTCAGGGCAGGCTACAAACACCGCTAGAGTTTAATAACCTGATTATCAAAGAAGAAACCGGGAGGCTCGTTCGTTTTCGTGATGTGGGGTTCGCCGAGCTTGGCCCTGAAAATACGCGCTCCTTGTTGCGTCGTGATGGCATTCCAATGGTGGGCACAGCCATCGTACCGCAACCAGGGTCGAATCACATTGATATTGCCGATGAGGTTTACCGACGCCTGGCCCAGATTGAACGCGAATTGCCCGAAGATATAAAAACTGCCATTGGCTTTGATACAACTCAGTATATCCGGGATTCTATTTCCGAAGTGCAAAGCACGATTTACATGGCTTTTGGACTGGTAGTGCTGATCATTTTTCTGTTCCTGCGCGACTGGCGGACCACGGTTATTCCCGTTATTGCCATTCCGATTTCATTGATCGGCGCTTTTTTCATTATGTACATTGCCGGATTCAGCATTAATATTCTGACCCTTCTGGGAATCGTACTCGCTATTGGTCTGGTAGTGGATGACGCGATTGTAGTGGTAGAAAATATTTATGCCAAGGTCGAACAGGGCATGACGCCACTGGAAGCAGCGGCGAAAGGTGCGAATGAAATTTTCTTTGCAGTAATCGCTACCACGGTGGCTTTGGCGGCGGTGTTCATGCCAGTAGTCTTTTTGCAGGGTTTGACCGGACGCTTGTTCCGTGAATTTGGTATTGTCATTGCCGGCGCGGTGATTATTTCTTCGTTTGTCGCTTTGACGATGACCCCGATGCTCTCCTCCAAAATTTTGAAAAACCGTGCGCGACATCCTTGGTTCTATCGCAAGACCGAACCTTTTTTCCGCTGGCTGACCAATGGTTATCGTACTACCCTCAACGCATTTATGCAAGTGCGTTGGATGGCATTTGTGCTGATGATTGTTGCTGGAGGTATGATCTACTTTTTTGGCTCACAACTTTCTTCAGAACTGGCACCAATGGAAGACCGGGCGCGTTTCCGCGGAAGTGTAACCGCACAGGAAGGGGCTACCTACGAATATATGGATGCTTACATGAACGAAACATCTGAGATTATCCAGCGGGAAGTGCCGGAGTTGGAGGGGTTGATCGCTATTACTTCGCCTGGCTTTGGCGGATCGAATGTGAATTCGGGCCGATTCGTAATGATCTTAAAGGATCGTGAGGAGCGGGAGCGCTCACAACAGGAAATTGTAGATGCTTTGTCGCCTGTGGTAGCAAAATTAACGGGTGCCCGAACCTTCTTGGCGCAGGAACCGTCTATCGGTGATCGCCGTGGCGGATTGCCGGTACAATTCGTAATTCTGGCTCCGGAATTCGATAAATTAAGAGAAGTTTTGCCAAGATTCTTGGAGGAAGCCAATGAGGATCCGACATTCGAAGTAGTAGATTTGGATGTGAAATTTAATAAACCGGAACTTCGTATCAATATTGATCGCCAGAAAGCACAAGATCTCGGCGTCTCCGTTCGGGATGTAGCACAAACACTACAGTTGGGCTTAAGTGGTCAGCGTTTTGGTTATTTTATTATGGATGGCAAGCAATATCAGGTAATTGGTCAGGTGCAACGTGAAAATCGTGATGAACCAGTCGATCTGCGTTCTTTATATGTGCGCAGCCGGGAGGGACGGATGGTACAATTAGATAACGTAGTATCTATGGCTGAAGAAACAACGCCACCTTCCTTGTATCGTTACAATCGTTTTTCCGCTGCAACAGTGTCTGCGGGTCTGGCTCCGGGCAAAACCATTGGCGATGGTATTGAAGCGATGCGCAATATCGCCGACCGAGTATTGGATGAGTCATACTATACCGCGTTGAAAGGTGCTTCCAAGGACTTTGAGGAAAGTTCTTCGAGTTTGATCTTTGCCTTTGCTTTGGCTTTGATTCTGATCTATCTGGTGCTGGCTGCTCAATTCGAAAGCTTTGTAGATCCGCTGATTATCATGTTTACAGTGCCGCTGGCCTTGGCCGGTGCAGTGTTGGCTTTGCTACTCTTCGGACAAACCCTGAATATTTTCAGTCAAATTGGTATCATCATGCTGATTGGTTTGGTTGCCAAAAACGGTATTTTGATTGTAGAATTTGCCAACCAGCGCAAAGACGATGGATTGGACCGAATGAATGCGATTAAAGAAGCCGCTGCTTCGCGCTTCCGCCCAATTCTGATGACCAGCCTTTCGACCATCCTGGGTACCCTGCCAATCGCATTAGCGCTGGGCGCGGGTTCGGAGAGCCGAGTCTCGATGGGTATCGCCGTTATCGGGGGGTTGATCTTTTCCACTATCCTGACGCTGTACATCATACCGGGCATTTATTCTTATCTGTCGAGCAAGACCTCTAGCAGATCGATAGAAATACCCGAAGGTACGGATGAAGAAGAGCCAGAACCTTCAATGGCTGAAGTGTAAACTAAAAATTCTGAATGGATGATTGATTTTTTGAATATGATCAATCATCCATTCATCATTAAAAATAAAATCTCACCCCTAATCCTCCACCAATATCAGCATCCGTACGCTCGATAACCGCCAGTCGTGGCGTGAGTTGCAGATAAATCTCAAAGCGATCCACGTAGTAATTCAAACCAAAAGTACCACTGATTCCGAGACGAATTTCGTCATCGTCATCAAATCGCTTGTTCCGTTCAATAAAACCGATAAAAGCACCAGGGCCGTAGAAAAAGTTGAAATTAGGTGAAGCATTAATATTTTTCTCCCAAAGCCCGTGGACATTCAGGAAAAAGAAATCGTCCAGATCCCAGGCCAGCAGTGCATCAAAGGACATGGCGCCAGGATTATAGCGCTTGAGCGTAAGTCCGCTCGGATCGCCAAACTGGATTCCCACTCCCCAATTACCCGCTGGCGGTTGGGCGCGGAGTTCGGTTTTGGCAGCAGCCAAAATCAGTAATAGTACGAGCACATAGTAAAATCGTTTCATAGAAATCTTTTTTGTGAAAAAGCGTGTTTTTTCGGATATAACTTATTTGCCCCGAAAATTATTATTGTAACAGCAATTACAATGTATATACGGTTGCATTCAAGCCTTTTAATTCTGGTAATTTTTTTTAATTAAACTCTGGTTAACATTGTTTCCCTATCTTCG
>CAZGAU010000049.1:12921-32574 GCA_964523725.1 uncultured Saprospiraceae bacterium | reverse complement strand
CTGATATTCCGGCAAGGTCATCACCATCATCACGGCGGCTTTGAGCGGATCCTCCTGGCGGCTCAATTCGATCGCCTTGCCCAGTTTTTCCATGCCCACAGCAACCGGCGTTTGCAGCAAATAATCGGTCAAAATTTCGAGTGCGGCGAGTCCGTTTGCGCCATTCACCAGCTTTTTCAAGGGTTCCAGGTTCACGCTCGCGCTGAGCCGGCGCCCACCCTGTATGTTCAGCTCTTCGGCTTCTTCTTTCACCTTGAAATTCAGCTCGGTAGCATTGATAATGCCCGGCACAAGATTCAACCGGAACATCAATGTGGAATTATCGATCCAACTTTTGCCGCCCGGCCAGCCGGCGACATTGGGCGGGTTAAAAAGCATTTGCCCCAGGGCTCTTTCCACGAAAAGGATCGCCTGTTCATTGGAAAACTGCACGTTCAGCGTGCGCATGATGCCCGCGATGAGTTCCACCGGGGATTTGATTTTAGTGCCTTGATTTTCAGGTGCGTAGAACCAATCGCTGGAAAAAATATTGCGCATCAGTTTGCCAATATCATAATTATCATCATAAAAACGACCCGCTATATCATGAATAACACTTTCATTTACTTTTTCATTTACAAAATGGCGATAAATTTTATGCGTAATAAATAATGCCGTTTCGCGCTTTTCCAGAATGATATCGATGATGTCCTCCCCATTGAAGTTGCCGCTTTTGCCCATGAAAGTTTTCCGATCAAAATCATGCTGCCGCGCCCGAAAAATAAACTCCCCGGCAATCGTGCTCGACCAGCCGGTGAAAGCCCGCGCCGCCTCCTTGATGTCCTGCTCGGTGTAGTGCCCTCGCCCAATGGTGAAAAGCTCCATCAGCTCGCGCGCGAAGTTTTCATTGGGGCTATCCTTGCGATTTTGCTGGTTATTCAAAAAGCGGATCATCGCAGGATCCTTGGCAATTGCCAGTACCATATCCCGGAAATTGCCCAAGGCATGTTCCCGAATCGTATTGAGTTGTGTGACCGCCAGCATACCCGACTTCGATTGACAAGCAAAATGCCCGTGCCAGAAGAACGACATCCGCTCCAGCAGAGCACTTCCATTGGGGTTTGCCATGCGCTGCACCCAGGCGATATTTTGCTGAGCGACCATTTGGCGCTCTTTTTTGAGGAGTTCGGCGGCTTCTTTTTTGTCCATTTGGCGCAAAGCCGCGAGATCAAGATCGCGCCCGGGAACAGGCAACGGCTTTGCTTGTTTAGCTTCTGTGAAAAGCGCGTCCACTGCCTGAGGGATCGACCAGTTTTGACGTTGTTGCCATTCCTCCGCGCTGAGCCCGAAGCCGGCACGCCAGTAGAGATGCTTGATTTTATTGCTCATCACCAAGTCTGTTTTGCGGAATTTGACTTTGGAAAATGCGGAGGGTTTAAAATGAGAAAACGCAAATTATTTTTTTGGTATGAGATAATTTACTGCTGAACTAATTCAGAAAATATATAGTTATTAAATTAGCAAATTCTTATTCTGAAAGGATGCAAATAGAAATTCCAAATCGGATCATAGAAAAATCAGGTATTTCTGAGGAAGAAATCTTACTGAGGGTAGCAATTATGCTATTTCAGGAAGAAAAACTCACCTTAGGGCAAGCCAGCGAACTAGCGGGTCTGGACCAAATTGACTTTCAAAAGGAATTGGCCCAGCGAGATATTCCTATCCATTACGGGGAGAAAGAATACCGAAAAGATTTGAAAAACATCCGTCGCATTCCCTAGCCTCAATGGTCGTCGTTTCAGATACTTCACCCATTGCTAATCTCATTGTAATCAACCGGTTAGACCTACTTCATACTCTTTTTGAAGAGATCATTGTTCCTGCTGCAGTGGATAAGGAAATTAGACAACTCCAACAGTCTGGAAAAAACATCCAGGCTTATGAAGAAGCAACATGGTTTAAAATCCTTGAAGCCAAAGAAACAGAAAAAGTAAATAAACTGAAAGCCGATTTGGATGCCGGTGAAGCTGAAGCAATTGCCATCGCTTTGGAGTTAAAATGTGATCTTTTATTGATGGATGAAAGACTGGGTACAAATATCGCTGAGAAAGAAGGGTTATTTACAATAGGATTGTTAGGCTTATTAATCAAAGCCAAGCAGAAAGGAATTATTAATGAGATCAAACCTTTGATGATGGATCTGAAAGAAAAAGCAGGATTCTGGATAGGTACAAAACTGTTTGAGCAAATTCTAAGAGATGAGCATGAATATTAAACCTTCAGGCTATATTTTATAAACTTCCTTCCTTTCTTCCCTATCTCTTTACAAAATCCTAAATTTGCACCGCTTTTTAAAGAATGTTGAGCGCCTGGCGGAACTTTTCGATACCAAAACGGCATTGAACATTCAACATAAAAAAATTTAATTTTCAACGATGATCAAAATTACGCTTCCGGACGGTAGTGTGCGCGAGTACCCCAAAGGTACCACGGCGCTGGAGATTGCGAAGTCTATCAGTGAAGGCTTGGCGAGGAATGTACTCTCGGCAAAAGTCAACGGTGAGGTGTGGGATGCCACCCGCCCCATCCATGAAGATGCAAAGCTGACTTTACTGACGTGGAACGATAAGGAAGGTAAGGCAACGTTCTGGCACTCCTCGGCGCACTTGATGGCGGAGGCTCTGGAAGCTTTGTATCCAGGCGTAAAATTTGGCATTGGCCCGGCGATTGAAAGCGGTTTTTACTATGATGTGGATACTGGCGACCGCGTACTAAGCGCCAACGATCTGGAAGCGATTGAGAAAAAAATGAAAGAACTCGCGTCGCAAAAGGAAGAATATGTCCGTAAGGAAGTCTCCAAAGCAGAGGCGATCAAATATTTTGAGGAAAAAGGCGACGAATATAAACTCGAATTGCTTCAAGACCTCGAAGACGGGCAGATCACTTTTTATCAGCAGGGCAATTTTGTGGATCTTTGTCGTGGACCGCATATTCCCAGCACCGAGAAAATCAAGGCGGTAAAGCTGCTCAATCTCGCCGGCGCATACTGGCGGGGCGATGAGACGCGCAAGCAAATGACCAGAATTTATGGCATTACCTTCCCAAAGCAAAAGGAACTCGATGAGTACCTGCACATGCTGGAAGAAGCCAAAAAGCGTGACCATCGTAAGATTGGCGCAGAGATGGAGCTGTTTATGTTTTCTGACCGCGTGGGCGCAGGTCTGCCGATTTGGTTGCCAAAAGGTACGCAACTGCGCGAGCGCCTGACCAAGTTTATGCGCGAAGAGCAGGAAAAGCGCGGCTACAAGATGGTGATCACACCGCATATTGGTAAAAAAGAATTGTACGTAACTTCCGGTCACTACGAAAAATACGGAAAGGATAGTTTCCAGCCGATCCACACCCCACGCGAGGGCGAAGAGTTTTTGCTGAAGCCGATGAACTGTCCGCACCACTGTGAAATTTATGGCAACAAGCCGCATTCTTATCGGGATTTGCCGTTACGCATTGCTGAATTTGGTACGGTGTATCGCTATGAGCAAAGCGGAGAATTGCACGGTTTGTCGCGGGTGCGTGGCTTTACGCAGGATGATGCGCACATTTTCTGTACGCCAGAGCAGGTGAAAAGTGAGTTTTTGAACGTATTGGATTTGACGCAAATAGTGCTGTCGAAAATGGGCTTTGAAAATTTCACGGCTCAGATTTCCCTGCGTGATCCTGACAATCCGTCAAAATATATCGGTACCACAGAAAACTGGGAAAAAGCGGAGCGCGCGATCATCGAAGCCGCGGAAGAAGCTGGTTTAGAAACCACTACAGAATTGGGCGAAGCCGCATTCTATGGACCAAAGCTCGATTTTATGGTGAAAGACGCCATCGGTCGTTCCTGGCAATTGGGCACTATCCAGGTGGATTATAACTTACCAGATCGCTTTGAACTGGAATACATCGGCGCCGACAACAAGCCGCACCGTCCGGTGATGATCCACCGCGCCCCCTTTGGCTCGATGGAGCGTTTTATCAGTATTTTGATTGAAAATACTGCCGGGAAATTCCCGCTGTGGCTCATGCCGGATCAGTATGCCTTGCTGCCGATCAGCGATAAATTCAACGACACCTGCGAAGCGATTCAGAAACAGCTGGCAGCCAATGACATTCACGGATTTATTGATGATCGCAACGAGACGATTGGCAAGAAAATCCGCGATACGGAAGTGAAGAAAGTACCGTTTATGCTCATCATCGGTGAAAAAGAAGTGGGAAATGGCACGGTGGCAGTACGCCGTCAGGGTGAAGGTGACAAAGGCAATATGCCGGTGGATGAGTTTATGACTTACTTTAAGAAGTTGTTATAAAAATTTAATATGTGCCACACTTTCAAAGTGCGGCACATTTCTTTTCGAATTTTTGAGCAATTTGGCACAATCGTTGTTATCATTTTTATAACGAATTTCAATTTATTGTGTACGTTTAGTTAAAATTTAGCTAAGCTTGCCGAAAAACATTGAATTATTCGGATATATTGCTTTATTTTACATCTGATTTCAAGCCCAAAAACAGTTTCAAACGTGTATTGCATGAAAAAAATTCTACCCGTTTTAATTTTTGTTGCATTTATAATCCCGGTTTTTTCGCAGGTCGGAGCAGCTAGTTACAAGGCTCCTACAGTGATAGCCATGCGTACAGGAGATGCTCCCAGTATTAAGATTTTTCCCAATCCAGCTACGGAATATATCGAGTTGAGTGAAAACGACAAGGTTTCTACGATTGTGGTTTACAATCTCGCAGGCCGCGAAATGAAGCGATTCGATGCTTATAATGGTGAAAAATATTTTGTTGGCGACCTCGCACGAGGCTTGTATTTAGTGCAGTTGCTGGATAAAAAGAACCAGACGGTCGTTACACAACGGGTAAGCAAAAGATAAATTAATCACAAACATATTTCAGATGGTCAGGTGAGTTCATTACACCTGACCATTTTCATTTATAGCAAATGCCTGTTTTCAAAAACACCGACCGTTCCTACTTCCCGGAATCCGGCGCGTTTGTAGATACCCAATCCATCCGGAGATGCCTGGAGCACCGCCTGCTTTGCTCCCTGGCGCTTCGCTTCATTCACCAGCCAATGAAACATAAAGGTACCAAAGCCCTGACCACGCTGGTCGTCCCGGGTGGCAATATCATAAATCCCGACAAAATCCGCATTAAAAAACAAAGCGCCGGTGGACACAACCGCTTGATTGTGAGCACCTATATAAAACTGAAGCCGCGAGCCAATGCCTTTATAATAAGATGCGATAGTTTTATAATACTTCCTGACCTGTTTGGCTTCGTCCAGGGGTTCAAACAATTCTGCCAGTACACTGGCGAAGGCTCCGAGTTCTTCGGGCGCAGTTACCAGTTTGATTTTAAAACCAGGAATATCGGCAATATCAGGCGTAAGCTGCTGTAAATCAGCATACATAGCAACATTTATTTCACCTTCGGGTAAGCCATGAGCAGCAAGCTCTTGGGTGATTTGCATGTAATTTGAGGATTCAAAAACCCACAATGCCATGGGAAATTTTTGATCAGAAAAATACCCGACGGTGGGTTGCAGAAGCACTGGAATGGCGCCTGGCGAGGTTTCCCTCAGTACGCTCACATTGAAGGTATCCGAAGGTAAACCGCTGTCGATTCTTGAAAACTGAGAGGTTTCCAAAACCGACATTCCCGGGGCAAGGCTTGCAAAATAAGCCGCTTTGGCGATAAAATTTTCTCGGATGAAGTCGAGGTGATTCATGCTTGAAATTTTTCAACTGAACCACATAACAATATTCAAAAGTTCCAGATGTACTCCAGAAATTCAGTTATTACTTTTCATAAAAATTTCCGAAAAACTCCGGCAAATGACGCAGGGCCGCCAGTTCCTTGTAAATTGTGCGTGCCTCACCCGCTGGATAGCCAAAGTAAGCCTTGCCTTCTTCAAGGTCTTTCGAGACGCCAGATTTTGCGAGAATTACCACTTTATCGCCGATTTTCAGGTTTTGTGCAACCCCCACTTGACCGTACATGATCACATCATCGCCAACCACCGTGTTCCCCCCAATACCTACTTGCGCGGCGAAGAGGCATCTTTTGCCCACTACTACATCATGTCCAATATGAACCTGGCAATCCAATTTAGTACCTTCTCCAATGATTGTATCGCCCGAAACACCTTTATTGATCGTACAACCTGCCCCGATTTCCACGTGATCTTCCAGAATGACCCGCCCGCCGGAACGCCAGCGATGGTAGCCTTCCTCGTTTTTTTTGAAATAAAAAGCATCCGTACCGATCACCGCTCCTGATTGAACTGTGACATGGTCGCCAATGATGGTGTATTCAGAAATGACTGCATTTGACTGGATGTAGCAATTCTTGCCGATTTTTACATGATGCCCGATGATCGCCCCCGGTTCGATGATCGTAGAAGGATCAATTTCCGCAGTGGCACTGATATTGCCGGTCATTGGTTGAAAGGGGCGATATTCCAGAACCAGGTTATTATAAGCCGTAAAAGGATCGTCGCATAGCAGCAGGGCTTTGCCCTTAGGCGCTTTGGTTTTTTCGTTGAGAATAATGATGGTAGCCGGCGACTTGAGCGCTTTGTCAAAATATTTTTTTACATCCACAAAAGTGATGTCACCAGCGCGCACCTGATGGATTTCGTTGATGCCAATTGCCCGGAGCGAGGCATCGCCAATAAGAGTAGCGCCAATTTTTTCAGCAATCGTTTTGACCGGGATCGGAGCAGGAAAATTCATGTATAGCGGAGTTTTTTGAAAAATTTGCTGCAAAATACACACAAATAAAAAAAATTGGAATGAAAACAGACCAAGCTATTTCCATTCCAATCAGGAAAAATAATAAAAATTGTGTTTGTGATTTATTTCTTACGTCTGTTGCGGTTATTACGCTGACGCCCGCCACGGTCGTCACGGTCACGATCTCTGCCTCTGTCGCCCCGATCCCGGTTGTCTCTTCTGTCGCCCCGATCGCGATCCTGGTATTGTTGCTGCTTACGGCGACGTGCTGCATGCAAATTGTCGAAAGAAGCATCTTCTTCCAGCACCAGTTGATGGTCAGACAACAACTCCAAATCCTGCTTGATAATATCATCGCTAACGTAGTGTTCGCGATTCCAGGTACGATAAGCAAGTTTCATATAAGAACCGATCACTTCCACGAAGCCGTCCCGCTTAGGACCGGCCTCCATTGAAAGCGCTTTGTGGATCAGTTTCTGCACATTGTGTCCATAATGACGGAATTGTGCTTCGAACAAAGGATAGCCGACCGGCTCCGGTTTTTTAACGGCATCCGATGGTTTTGGCTGTACTCCACTGGGCGGAATGGCAATCAGATCATAATTGGCAATGCGATAAATATGTTTCCACAATTTTTCGCGATAATCTTCCACATTGCGGCTCTGCGGATGAATCTGCATCATCAGATCAATGATTTTTTCAACGAAAACCGCTTGTTTTTGAGGATCGTCAATTTTTTTAGCATAGTGAATGAGCTTTTGCACATGCCTGCCATATTCCGGAATAACCAGGTCTTTCCGCTGGCTATTATACTCGAGTTCTAGTACTTTATCTTCCATTTTTTAACTTTAAACTTTTGAAAATCACCGAATGCCGTTCGGTATCTTAATATTTATTCAACAGTAACAGACTTCGCAAGGTTGCGAGGTTGGTCCACATTACAGCCCCGCATGACCGCGATATGATAAGAAAGTAACTGCAACGGAATGACCGACAGCAGCGGTGTAAATGGCTCTTCCGTGTCCGGAATTTCGATCGTGTGATCCGCCATTTTACTGATAACTTCGTCGCCTTCGGTTACGATTGCAATCACAATGCCTTTTCTAGCTTTTACCTCCTGGATATTGCTTGCAATTTTATCATAAGCGCTGCGGTTGGTAGCGATTACAATCACCGGCATCTGCTCGTCAATAAGCGCAATAGGTCCGTGCTTCATCTCGGCGGCAGGATAACCTTCTGCGTGAATGTAAGAAATTTCTTTCAATTTCAGTGCACCTTCCAGCGCTACCGGGAAATTATAACCCCGCCCCAGGTATAACGCATTGGGCTTGTCTTTAATTTCACCTGCAATGTACTCGATTTGCAGATTTTTTTCCATCACTTTTTTAACCTTTTCGGGAATGCGAGTCAATTCCGACAATAATTCCTGCAAACGGTCTTCCGAAATTTCGCCGCGTTTCTGCGCAAGCATCAGTGCCATCAGTGTTAGAATCGTAACCTGACCGGTAAAAGCTTTGGTAGAAGCTACCCCAATTTCCGGCCCGGCGTGGATGTAAGAACCCGAATCCGTAGCACGTGCAATGGAGGAACCGACCACATTCACAATACCGTAAACCTTCGCGCCTTTTTCTTTCGCCAACTCTACTGCAGCAAGTGTATCAGCGGTTTCTCCGGATTGTGAAATCGCAATCACCACATCTTTGTCGGTAAGAATTGGATTGCGATAGCGCAACTCCGAAGCATACTCTACTTCTACCGGAATGCGGGCAAGATCTTCGATCAAATATTCGCCAATCAAACCCGAGTGCCAGGAAGTACCGCAAGCTGCAATAATAAACCGTTGAGCATCAGCAATTTCGTCGTAAATTTTTTCCAAACCGCCCAGGATTGCCCAGTTTTCTTGCAAATTGATCCGGCCGCGCATGGCATCGGCGATGGTATTGGGCTGCTCGTAGATTTCCTTGAGCATGAAATAATCATAACCGCCTTTTTCCAGGGCTTCAATTTTCATATCCAACTCATGGATAAATGGCGTTTGTATCTCGTTACTTTCAATTTTCTTGATCTGTAAATCGCCGTTTCGTTCTACTACAGCGATATCCTCATCGTTCAGGTAAATGACCTTTTTGGTGTGCTCGATGATCGGTGTAGGATCGGAAGCCAGAAAATATTCATCTTCTCCAATGCCTATCACCAAAGGGCTTGCCTTGCGTGCTGCTACCAGTTTACCCGGTTCGTGTCTGTCCATCACTACAATAGCGTAAGCACCCACCACGCGCGTGAGCGCTACGCGCACCGCTTCTTCAATCGGTAAATTCTCACGCTCCTGGATTGCTTCAATCAAATGTACCAGTACTTCCGTGTCTGTTTCACTTTCAAAGCGGTGTCCTTCTTTTTCCAGCGCTTTTTTCAGCGAGGAGTAGTTTTCAATAATACCGTTGTGCACCAACACCAGGCGACGGTTACCCGAAGCATGCGGGTGCGCATTGATATCATCAGGAACGCCGTGCGTTGCCCAGCGGGTATGCCCTATACCCATTGTCCCGTGTTTCGACAATGTCTCTACCGAGTCGACAAGTTCCTGGACTTTTCCTTTCTTTTTGAAAATCCTGATGTCTCCATTGTACAATGCCACGCCAGCACTGTCATAGCCCCGATATTCGAGGCGTTGCAAGCCTTTCACCAAAATCGGATAGGCTTCTTTTTGTCCGATGTATGCTACAATTCCACACATAAATAAAAGTTTTTAGGGTTTAGTAATGGTGTTTAATTGCTACTTTATGATTAGCCCGGATTGGGCAGTCTACTAAATGCTACTTTTAATTTGATTGAATATTCTGGATGCTTGGCGCCGTATAAGGGTACACGCGATGGATTTTGATTTCTGTTAAAGACATTCAAATACAAAACATTCTCCCTGAGTCCGTCAATCATCCCCTGAACATGGGTAGAAATATTCATATTATAAACCATTGGTTCTCCTGGTTTGCCATTGGCAGGTATGCCGCCATAAGCCTGCCTAAGAATAGTCAGACCCTGCGGCAACAATATAGAGATATCATCAATAGTAACCAGATCGCCATCATCGTCCGGCGAGAGCAATAAAAGCTGAGGAACCGGTTTGAAAACACCGAGGTTATCCCCTGGTAAATTGGCAACCCGAACTTCCAGTTCAGCTTTATTGATGACGAGGTTTTTCAGGTTTTTGATGTGTGGAATTTCCAGTTTGGTAATCAACCCCGATAATCCCTGCACAAATACCAGGCTATCGCCAAGCGGCGCAGAATTGATGTAGCGCTCGGCAATAGCGCCATTATAGTCATGGTCTATCTGAACTGATCGTGCCCGGAATGCATTGAACTCAAACCGGAATTGTCGTTTACTTGTATCCGCTCTTTCATAGTACAAGAATATACCCGCCCGGCTATCAAGCAGCCTGAAACTGAGCATACCGCTGTTCACGGTGGTGGGCTTGATGTGAATCCCCTTGAAGTAACTGACAAAAGCACTATCGCTTCTGTAAAAAGCCGTATCCAGCGTTACCAGTTCCTGCGCAAAAGAAATTGGCAATGAAATGCGAAGTTGCGGAGGCACCTTGAGCGTATCCCGGCCGGTGACCGGATAGTCATAAATAGTGACACTATCCAGGCGGGGGCGAAACTGTTTACTGCCCAGCGGCGTAAGATCCGATTGAAAAGAGTCGTTTGAGTAATAACTCAGGTCATTATCCATATCTTCCGTAAGCCGGTGAATGGAAAGCCCGTAATCCTGGTTCAAAAAACCATATACATTGGCGGTGTCGTAGGGCAAAACCAAAACAATGGAGTCAATCTTTGCGGCAGCTTCCAGATCAGGCAAAAGTTGAGTGAGTGAAACCTGCGCGTAAACCTGCGCTTTGGACTTACCAAAAATTGGGTCATCCATTTCGCCTACCGGATAGCTCTGGAAGGCTTCCGAAGCCGAAAACACCGGAAAATAAGTCAGTATCGAATCCGTTTTTTCGGTCGTAGCAATAACAGTAAGTGTATCCGTAAAGCCCACTTCCGCCTTATCACCTTCCAGCAGGTCGGCGCCGATCTCAGTAGGATCGGTACAAGCAGGGATAAAAATCAACCCGATTGCAATAGCACTTATGAACAAAGCAAGTTGCTTCATACCAGTCTAAATTTGTAGCGTCTTTTAAGATTGTGTAATTCTTTGTTTAAGAAAACATACGAGGGGGAATTTGATCCTGGTCACGGGATCAATTCTTGTAGCACGGAGAATACCCAACAATAGAATGTGTAAATTTTGCAAGGGCAATCGTTTACTCAGAGACTTTTTCTTCCAGCAATGTTTGATAAAAATCAAGATAAGCTGTGAGATATTCCTCTCCTGCGAAGGGCAGAATGGGCTTATCCAGATTTTTCAACTCATTCTTAACGTGGTCGCTGAGTGTTTCGCTGCCTTGAATGATCGCATCGGCATAAGCGATTGCACCTTTGTGCAGGGTCACGCCACTACCGTTTTGATACGCATTCAGATCATCAGATGTTACATTATTGATGGTAGCTTTTGCCAAAAAATTGTCATCTACCGACTTTTCAAGCATATCGGCATATACCGAGTATACCACTTTTGCATTCTGGAAGAGCGGATCCGCTTTGTAAGCTGTTTTCAGATACAATGGAATCAGGCTCGTCATCCAGCCGTGGCAATGGACAATATCCGGCGCCCAACCAAATTTTTTCACCGTTTCAATGACCCCTTTGCAGAAAAAAACCGTTCGATCGGCATTGTCGTCAAAGGGTTCGCCCTCTTCATCCTTGAAAACGGACTTTCGCTTGAAAAAGTCTTCATTGTCCAGAAAATAAACCTGCATCCGGGCTTCCGGCAACGAGGCTACTTTGATAATCAGCGGAAAATCATCGTCGTCCACAATAATATTCATGCCTGAAAGGCGAACTACTTCATGCAAACGATGGCGACGTTCATTGATGGTACCAAATCGTGGCATCAGCACACGAATTTCCATTCCACTATCCTGAATATGCTGGGCAAGCATTCTTGTAATGGTTGCCATATCAGAGAGCGCAGTATAAGGCTGCATTTCCTGTGTTACAATCAGCACTTTAGTTTTACTCATACAGGGTAAATTTAAAAAAAATATAAAGCCTACGCCAACTGCTCTATGAACAGAACTGCAAATTTAGCAAAAAAGGCTGACTTTTCCTTATTTACGTATCAACTTAATACGCTGTTAACGAAAACGTCTATATTTGCCCATCGGTTTTCAAAAGCTTGCAACATTCTATGTTTTTGTTCAAAAAAATCAAAGAACTCCAGCTATTTCTGGCGGCTGAATGCCAAAAAAGAAATACGATCGGCTTTGTGCCGACCATGGGCGCGCTCCACGAAGGGCATCTGGCGCTTGTAGAGCAGGCGATGCAGAGCAATGACTGCGTGGTGTGCAGCATTTTCGTCAACCCTACCCAGTTTAATGATGCCCGTGACCTGGAAAAATATCCTCGTACGCCAGAAAGAGACATCGAAATGCTCGCAGGGGTTGGTTGTCATGTACTTTTTATGCCCACAGTAACGGAAATTTATCCGCCCGACCAGCAGGTGAAGGCTGATTTCAACTTCGGCCAAATCGACAAAGTAATGGAAGGAACCTTTCGTCCTGGGCATTTCACAGGCGTGGCCCAGGTGGTCAATCGCTTACTTGAAATCGTGCAACCCGACATGCTCTACATGGGGCAAAAGGATTTCCAACAGGTAAGAGTAGTGGCAGAAATGCTTCGCCAGTCCAGATCAAATGTGGAATTGGTCATGTGCCCGACGATTCGCGAAGCCGACGGACTTGCCATGAGCTCCCGTAATGTGCGTCTTACACCTGAGCAGCGAAGGCAGGCAACCATCATTTATGAAACCCTGGCGCAGGCACGAGAAATGGCTTCGCAGTACTATTCGGTGCGCGATATCCGGACTTTTGCATTGGAAAAACTTAATATTTCCGGCTTTCGCCCTGAGTATTTTGAAATCGTGGACAGTAATACCCTCTTGCCGCTCGAACGCTTGAACGGTGCCAAAACCGCCGTAGCCTGTACCGCCGTATGGGCAGGCGAAGTAAGGTTGATTGATAATATGATTTTAACCAAAACCTGAAACCTGGAGTAGTGTAATTACTTTCAACCCTGAAAAAATAGACACCTCAACGGGATAAATCTTTGAGCGCTTCAATACCCAAACGCTATCATAATAGGAGTGTTACTTTGCCGATACTTTTTCGTCAAACCTTACGCAATATTATTTTGTTCTTGTGAAGATCATGTGCAAATTTGCACCCGATTGTGAAACTGGCTTTGTAAAAACCAAATTTTTTCTTTTTTATCATGCTAATCCACCGTTTTAAATCGAAAATACACCGCGCCACCGTCACGGAGGCAAATCTCAATTATATCGGCAGCATCACGATAGACGAAGCGCTGCTGGATGCCGCCAACCTGATCGAAGGGGAAAAAGTGCAGATCGTCAATAACAACAATGGTGAGCGCTTTGAAACCTACATCATTAAAGGCGAGCGCAACTCCGGCGTGATCTGCCTCAACGGTGCAGCCGCCCGCAAGGTGCAGGTAGGCGATACCGTTATCATCATCGCTTATGCCCTGATGGATTTTGAAGAGGCAAAAACCTTTCAGCCGAGCGTCGTTTTTCCGGATGAAAATAATAGGATTGCGTAGTTTCGCGTTGAACCATGAACGATCAAACCATTTGAATCTTCTGCAATGATTTCGAAAAAGTTTCTGCTCAACGTCCTGAAATTCCTGTTTTTTCTTGGCATCGGCTTCACCATTTTGTACCTCGTGTACAGAAGCCAGAATATTGCATTTCAGGAAGATTGTGCGTTGAAAGGCATCCCCGCTGAAGATTGCAGCCTCATCGGCAAGGTGTGGAATGATTTCCAAAGCGTGAATTATTCCTGGATTTTGCTGGTGTTCGTGGCCTTTGCGGTAAGCAATGTGAGCCGCGCCATCCGCTGGAATATGCTGCTGCGTACCATGGGACATACCCCGAAATTCATCAATGCATTTCTAACCATTATCATCGGTTATTTTGCAAATCTCGGACTACCTCGCATGGGTGAGATCGTACGTGCTGGTATGATGGCCCGCTACGAAAAAATCGGCGTGGAAAAAGTGATGGGTACGGTAGTAATGGATCGGGCGGTGGATGTGCTGAGCATCTTGTTTTTAACAGCTTTGGCGCTGTTTCTTGACTTCAATACGATTTATACTTTTGCCGATGACTACGTCGATTTGAGTGGAAAATTTGGCGGAAAAGGCACGCTGTTATTGTATCTTGGCATTGTTGGAGTGACTGGCTTGGGGCTTATCTGGCTCCTCCGCAAACAATTAATGCGACTGAGTATTGTGCAAAAAATTGTCGATATTGCCAAAGGCTTCGCTGAAGGACTCAAAACGATCGGTAAGGTTAGTAGCCCCTGGCTGTTTGTTTTTCATAGCGTCGTAATTTGGGGCATGTTCTTTCTGATGGGTTATATGTGCATGTTGGCGTTTGAACCCACTTCCAAGCTCCCCGCTATTGCTGCGCTCACGGTCTTTGTATTCGGCGCCTGGGGAATGGTTATTCCTTCGCCGGGGGGCATGGGCACTTACCATTTTCTGGCGCAGTTGGCCCTGGGATTCTATGGCGTTAGCGGGGATGATGGATTTTCTTTTGCCAACATCTCGTTTTTTACCGTTCAATTGGGCTGCAACATCCTGTGGGGAATTTTGTCGCTGATCCTGCTGCCCAATATCAATAGAAACTATCAACCAATGGCGGTTGCCTGAGCATTCAAAGATATGAACAGCATTGAAAAAATAGCGTCCAAAATCCAGGATTGGAAGCAAATTCAAAAGACCGTTGAATCTTGGAAAGCCACCGGACAAAAAGTGGTGTTTACCAACGGGTGCTTCGACATTCTTCATTACGGGCATATTCACTATTTGGCTCAGGCCAAAGATCTGGGTGACCGATTGATCATTGGTTTGAATTCTGCCGATTCGGTGCGCCGTTTAAAAGGCCCCAACCGCCCGATCAATGACGAGACTACCCGTCAGCACTTGCTCGCAGCGCTCGAATTTGTAGATGCAGTAGTGGTTTTTGAACAAGATACCCCTTTGGAGCTCATCCGGATTGCATTGCCTGACGTTCTTGTAAAAGGCGGTGACTGGCAAGCCAAAGATATCGTCGGCTCGAACGTGGTGCTGGCCAATGGCGGCGAGGTGCGGAGCCTGCCTTATATCAAAGGATATTCAACTACGGCCATCGAGCAGAAGATCAGGAGTTGGTGATGGCGAAGGTTGCTGTTCCAATAGCCACCATGCACAACAGGCACCAATATTACTGAGCAGCAAGTGACCTAAGAAACAGAATCCAAAAGAAAATGAAAATAAAAGAACTCACCTCTTACCTTGAAACCATTGCACCACCTGTTTACCAGGAAGATTACGACAATGCCGGGCTGATCGTGGGCGATCCGAATGCAGAACTGAAAGGCGTACTTTGTTGTCTGGATTCCACAGAAGCAATTGTGGATGAGGCTATTGCGAAAAGCTGTAATTTGATTGTGGCGCACCACCCAATCGTATTTCGGGGTCTGCAGCGTCTTACGGGTCGGAATTATGTAGAACGTACGGTTTTAAAGGCAATCAAAAATGACATCGCGATTTATGCGATCCATACCAACCTTGATAATGTGTATTATCAGGGGGTGAATGCAAAAATTTGCGAAAAATTAGGCTTAATCAATACCCGCATTCTGGCTCCGAAAAAAGCATTGAGGAAAATCTCCGTTGCAGTTACGAATGACAACCTGAAAATAATCCGGAATTTACTGCTCAATGCCGGCTTGAGCGAAATCAGTGCTTTTGAGCAAATCAATTATACCGCCGAAGGCAGCGAAGAATGGATCAAGCTGGAAGCACTGGTACCACTAGGGTTGGAAAACCAAGTGCAAAGCATATTGCGCAAGCAGGATTTGCAGGCAGAAATTTTTGATCTGGATATCCCCAATTCCCTGGTTGGCTCTGGCATGATTGGGGAGTTGCCAGAACCCATGACAGAACTGGATTTTCTCAAGCACGTCAAACAAGTGATGGGCGCCGGTTGTATAAAATATACGGCTTTGCGACAAGAAGACGTTTCAACGGTAGCGGTTTGCGGCGGCGCAGGCGGATTTTTACTACCTCGGGCAATTGGGCAAGGCGCAGATGTTTTTATCACGTCCGATTACAAGTATCATGAGTTTTTTGATGCGGATGGAAATATCGTCATTGCTGACATCGGACATTTTGAAAGTGAGCAGTTTACAATCGAATTATTGTATGAAATAATCTCGAAAAAATTTAGTAATTTTGCGCTCCATTGCACGGAGGTGGTTACTAATCCGGTGCAATACTTATGAATTGCTAATTGGAAATTGTTGATGCAGCATTTTATCAGCAATAAACCATCGGCAAGGAATCATTTTTCGATCACAATTTAAATTATCTTTATAAAATGGCTGAACTGACTGTAGAAGAAAAGCTCAGAGAATTATACGAACTCCAATTAATTGATTCTCAAATAGATGAGATTCAAATTCTGAAAGGTGAACTTCCGGATGAAGTACAGGATCTGGAAGACGATATCGCCGGTCTGGAGCTTCGCATCAGCAAAATGGAAAATACAATTAAGGATCTGCAAGATGAAGCCAATGGCCATCAGGCTAAAATCAAGGAATCGGAAGCAGCGATCCTGCGCTACCAGGCACAACTGGATAATGTAAAGAATAATCGTGAATTTGAGGCATTGACCAAGGAACTGGAATTCCAGAAACTGGAAATTCAATTGGCCGAAAAGCGTACTCGCCAGGTAAAAATCGAAATCGAAAGTAAAGAAGAAACGCTGAAAGCTACCCAGGAACGCCTTCAGAAGAAAAGCAAAGAACTGGAAACTAAGAAATCTGAACTCGAGCAGATCATTGAAAAAACCGAAAAGGACGAGGATAAGCTGAAGAAAAAATCGGAAGCTGCTCGCAAAAATATTGAAGAACGTCTGATCAAAGCCTACGACCGGGTTCGTACGTCGTATCGCAATGGTTTGGCGGTCGTTACGGTGGAGCGTGATTCCTGTGGTGGTTGTTTCAATAAAATTCCGCCCCAGTTGCAGCTCGAAATCAGTATGCGCAAGAATATCAATGCCTGCGAACACTGCGGCAGAATTCTCGTGGATGACGGCATCGTGACCGACATTAAGGAAAATGCAGGTATGCTGTAAGAATAGTTTTTTTTGAGTTTGGAGGTTTATGAGCTGAGTAGTTTAACGCATTAACTCAAAGTCTCACACCCTCAACATTTGAACAAAATAACACAAAGCCTTGGGGAATTCGGTTGCAGACCGGAACCTCAGGGCTTTTGTATTTTTTCAAAACCCATGACCATGAAATATTTTGCAACTATTGTTTCATTTCTGATAACCGCACCACTCCTGGGTTCCGGACATTTTGAATTCAGCGCCGAGGTGCGCGATGCCTATGAACAGGTGACCAGCCTGCGTTTCAGGGAAGCAAAATTCACACTTTCGCAAATTAAAAACCGCGAGCCCGACAATCTCATCGTTCATCATATTGAAAATTATCTTGATTTTATCTCCTTGTACCTGAATCAAAGTGAATCAGAGTATAAACGCCTGAAAAACAACGAAGAAGTACGTATTTCGAAACTACAGAAAGGAGACAGCAACTCACCTTATTACCTATATGCTCAAGCCGACGTGCGCCTGCAATGGGCGCTGGTAAAGCTGCGTTTTGGCGATTACCTCGCTGCATTCAATGACATTAGCAAAGCGCATAAATTGCTGAAGAAAAATCAGGAAAAATTCCCGGATTTTCTGCCGAATCAAAAGGATTTGGGCGTTTTGCACGCGCTGGCCGGTACCGTGCCCGACAATTACAAATGGGGCGTCAAACTGCTCAGTGGGCTGGAAGGCTCGGTTACCCAGGGTCGCAAGGAATTAAAAGCCGTTTTCGAACACGCCAAACAACACGATTTTGTATTCCAATCCGAAACCGCAGTCATGTACGCCAATGTTTTGCTTTACCTTGAAAATGACGGTGAAGCTGCCTGGAGCGCTTTACAGTCAGCAAATTTGGAGCCGGAAACCAACCCGTTGCACAGTTTTATAATGGCAACAGTAGCCATGCGCTCAGAGCGTAATGATCAGGCTATCAGTCTTTTACAAAATCGACCAAAGGGCGCGGCTTTTGAACAAGTTCCGCAGTTTGACTTTCTATTGGGACTGGCCAAGCTTCGTCGCCTCGACCAAGACGTGAGCTCTTATTTTACAAGGTTTTTATCCAAATTCCAGGGAACCGCCGGCATCAAGGAAGCATATCAGAAACTCGCCTGGAGCGAGCTTATTTTTGGAAATACTGCAGACTACCGAAAATATATGAAATTGGTGCTTACCAAAGGTAAAGCTGACACTGGCGGCGATAAAGATGCACTACAGGAAGCGAAATCGGGGCAGGTGGCGGACGTAAGCCTGGTAAAGGCACGCCTGTTATTTGACGGTGGCTATTATCAGAAAGCCCTTCAGCAACTGGAACATAAAACGATCACCGATTTTCCGCATGAAACGACCCGTCTCGAATATCTCTACCGCCTGGGGCGCATTTTGCATGGGCTGGAACGCTATGATGAAGCCCTTGATTTTTATAAAAAGGCTATTCATAAAGGTCGGGAAGCACCACAATTTTACGCCTGCAATGCCGCCCTGCAAGCCGGTCTGATCTGCGAAACCCGCAACGATACTGCCGAAGCACGCAAGTTTTTTGATCTATGCCTGCGGATTCATCCAGAAGAATACAAAACCGAATTGCATCAGAAGGCAAAATCGGGGCTGGAACGCCTAAAGTAAAGTGAGATGCAACATCGGTCGAAAAAATGCGGTTGGAACTAAATCCTACGCTATTTTTGTTGTGCATTTGCTACCCAACTAACACTATGATAGATTTTAGTGCACCCAATTGGTTCGATGAATACCTTCGCTATCGGCAGCTGCATCCCTTACAGTTCAACAGTGTGAGTCAGATTGCCGAAGAGTTGAACGGGAAGGTGTTCGACAGATTTCAAAGTCTGGATAACCCCTTCTATGCGGTTTTGCAACAAAGTGGCCTGATTTACGGCTTTCCGGTGCATTATCCTTTCCAGTCGGACAATGGCTTAGCCGAAAAACTCAGAGAAACCGAGCGCGCCAAGCTCATTCTGCTCGATATTATGATGCACGCCCGCCTGCTCAACTGGCACATGCCGCAGGGCGAGGCTTATGCACAGGCGATTTTGCAAACTGGGCAGCGTATCATTTCTTATTATCGGGGTATCCATCAGTTCGGGCACGAGGAGCCGCCGGAGATGCTGGAAAAAGTCCTTTTCAAAAGGGTTCGGTTCAAAAAAAGCTATTTCGATTTTCGTAAAACCGGCATCGGCAGCCAGCTGTTCTGGGATTTGTACTGTTTCCTGGACTATTGCCGCGCTATAGAATCCCCTGATTTTGAACCGGTTAAATATTTTCCAAAACTCGTTGAACGAAAAAAATTTTACAAAAAACTCACCCTGCAACTCATCGCAGCCGCGGCGCATGCCGATCATAGAATTTCCCAGCAAGAGAAATCGCTGCATCATCAGTTCGAACGGTCTTCCAGACTCCTCATCGAAGACGAGCGCGAAGAGCTCCGCGTCATTTTTGAGAACGGCGCCGCCCTGGAAGAGATTTCCATTCCGCCACTCACCTGGATTGCCCGCCGTTTTCTGCTCGACATCTGCCTGCTGGCCCTGCATGTGGATGCCGAAGTAGATGC
>CAZGAU010000049.1:0-12821 GCA_964523725.1 uncultured Saprospiraceae bacterium | reverse complement strand
CAGGAAATCAAGGAAGCCTTCGATCAACTCAAGGATATTCCCAAATTCCTGCCCTTTTTTGGCGTGGTATTCATGCCCGTGCCCGGTATCACCGAAGCATACATTTTACTGGCTTTCAGCCTGGAAAGGCTCTCCGGCGGGGCGATTAGTTTATTACCAAGCCAAATTAGTAAAGTTGTAAAAGGAGAGAAGGAGAAAAAGAAAAAAGCATAATAAACTATTAATCAACCCATTTTACTTTACTAAAATGCTTATTCATCTTAGAGTGCAATAATTTTTTTAATCTTTATTTGTTTTACAAAATATAAGCATATATTTTTGCAAATAATATAACCAAGAAACGGTATGAGCAAAAATTATCTGGGCGAATTCGAAGAGCTCGTGCTTCTGATCGTAGGAGCGCTCCAAGAAGAAGCCTATGGCAATAATATCATGCAAGAAATCATTGACAGAACGGGACGTCAAGTCAACCTGAGTGCGGTGCACATAACGCTCTATCGCTTGGAAGACAAAGGGTACTTGAAATCGGACATGAGTGACCCCTCGCCAGTGCGGGGCGGGCGGCGCAAAAGAATTTTTCGGCTAACCAGTGCCGGTGTGAAAGTATTGCGCGAGCAGCAAGAACAAAGGATAGCGCTTTGGCAATTAATTCCACAACTAAAATTTTAAATGGAACAATCCAATAGCCCGAAAGCGCCTGAATGGGTGCAGCGTTTTGTGGAGTGGTTTTGCCCGGACGAGCTGGTGGAAAGCATTCTCGGTGATTTGTTGGAAGAATTTGACCACTATGCGCAGCGCATGAGTGCCCGAAAGGCGCGTCGGCGCTTCTTTTGGAAAAGCTTACTTTTTTTCAGACCCTATATTTTAATGCGAAACAAAATTGCTATGAAAAATCCGACTCTTTTACTTTCTAATTACACCAAAATCGCCTGGCGAAATATTTTAAAACGCAAAATGTATGCTTTCTTAAATGCCTTTGGCTTAAGCATTGGTATTGCTATTTCTATCCTGATTTATTTATTTATCATAGACGAATATCGATTTGATCGTTTTCACACAAAGAGCGAGCAGATATTCCGATTGAACGAGCGATCTTATGACAGCGATCTTGCACAAAATCCTGAAGCAGAGAGCCCTTACCGTGAGTCGGCCTACTTGCCTTTGGGCATTGGGAGCGTCATCAAAGATGAAATCCCGGCAGTAAGGCATGCCACGCGCTTTGTACCGATTGAGAATGTTAGCGTTGGCTATGGTACGAATATCTTTAAAGAAAATGGTGCATTTGTTGATGCAGATTTCTTTCAAATGTTTGATTTTCAGTTTATTAAAGGAAGTGCGAATCAATTATTCCTTTCTCCATTAGAAATTGTGCTTACATCAGAAACTGCTAAAAAATATTTTGGTGAAGAAGACCCGATTGGAAAAACCCTTAAAATAGAGGGTAGTTACGATTTTACGGTAATGGGGATCATAGAAAATCCTCCTGCCTATTCCAGTTTGAATTTTTCTATGTTAGCGCCGATACAAGCGCATCCCAGGTATCAGGAATCACTGGAAAGCTGGGGTAATTTTTCATTTCCCACTTTTGTAGAATTAAATTCGGAAGCCTCCCTATCAGGATTCAAAAATAATTTAAACACATTAGTAAATAAATACCTCGGCGACCGAATGGAACGCTGGCGAGAACGTTATAAAATTCCGAAAAATGATACTGTTTTTGAAATAACATTTACTTCTTTACAAGATATTCATCATAATTATAAAATAGAGTGGCATAAAGCCACAAATCCGCAAACGATTTTTATTCTGGGAGGCGTTGCCTTACTTATTTTGGTGATTGCTTGTATCAATTATGTATCCCTCGCAACGATGCTCTCTGCGCAACGCAACCGCGAGGTAGGCGTGCGAAAAGTACTCGGTGCTTCTAAAAAAGGCTTGATCGGGCAATTTTGGGTGGAAGCAATGATGACAACGGCTATTGCTGCGGTTTTTGGTTTGGGGCTTGCCTATTTTTTCACGGATCGTTTTAATGATTTTGCTGGTAAAAATCTTTCTCTATTTGATGTGAATCCATTATATATCTTTTTATTTATAGTAATATTGATATTCATAATCGGCACATTTTCAGGATTGTATCCTGCTATTATTGCTTCCAGATTTAATCCGATAAGAACATTGAGAATCGGGCTTGCAGCCTCCGTTAGTTCGGCATTCAGCAAACCTTTGGTGGTATTACAATTTAGCCTTTCTGCCTTTTTAATCATTAGCGCTATTGTCATGGTGCAACAAATGAATTATATCACGCATAAAGAACTTGGTTTTGACCAATCTCAAATCGTTGTTTTAAAATGGTATGAACAATCGAATATAGAAGGTAATTCCATTATTGAAAGGATTCGACAAGCTACTGCTTCCTCCAGGCATATTTCATCGGTGACGGGGGCAGGTGATTCTTTTGCACGTAGTCGCTCGCGCTATGGGTACAGGTATCAAGGTGAGCAGCACCATTCGCACGTTTTTGTGGTTGATCCTTACTATCTGCCTACTTTGAGCATCAAATTGAAAGAAGGCAGAAACTTTCGCAATACGCCGGCCGATGCCCAATCCGTGATTGTCAATGAAGCATTGCTAAGAGATATCCAAATGACCGATCCCATTGGCAAGCGATTGACCTGGACAAACGATTCGTTGGGCTATGAAATCATCGGCGTAGTAGAGGATTATTATTTCCTTTCTCTGGAAGAAGAAGTGCAACCAATGCTCTTGACTATTAATCAAGCAGAAACCGTACCACTAAGTTATGCTTTGGTAAAAGTTGATGGACAACATATCCCCGAAGCGATTGCGGATTTAAAATCTGTCTGGAGAACACTCGCTCCTGACAAGCCCTTTGATTATTCTTTTCTCGACGAGGATATTGCTGTTCAATACGAATCCTACCAACGCTGGATGCGTATGATGCTTTTGTCCGCTGGCATTGCCATTCTCATCGCTTGCCTTGGTTTATTTGGGCTGGCTGGCATTACGACGCTCAACAAAACCAAAGAAATTGGCATTCGGAAAATTTTTGGCGCCAATGCTGCGGTCATTTTTATCATGCTCAACAAACGCTATTTGATCCTGGCGTCTATCGCTTATCTCTTGGCTATTCCATTTTCCATTTATGTCATTCAAAAATGGTTGAGTAATTTTCATTATGCAATCGACATCAACTGGTGGTGGTTGGTGGCAATTTTAATTTTATTAAATTTAATTGCAACGATCGCTGTGGGTTATCATTCTATCAATGCAGCTCGTATGAATCCGGTTAAAAGTCTAAAGTATGAGTAGAAGTAGCTCAAATGTTTATCTTTGAGCGAAAAGGATATTGACGCTGATTAACTTCCAAAAACGTTGGCGCGCCACCTGGAATCCCGACATGTATCACGGTTGGGGCAAGTCGCGCAATTACTTCGAAGGCTGGTATTTCAAGATCGTGGATCCCGCGGAACGCTTTGCTTTTGCGATTATTCCAGGTATTTCCTTTGGAAAGGACGGCGAAGCGCACGCTTTCATTCAATTGCTGGACGGAAAAAAATGTACGGCGACTTATCATGAGTTTGAGCAGGCTCTTTTCAAGCCTTCCGGTGACACGTTTGAGCTGGCGCTGGACGGAAATTTTTTTTCTGCGGATTCGATCAAGCTGAATTTACCTGAATTGCAAGGCGAGCTCCACTGGCAGGACCGCTATCCCTGGCCCAAAATGCTGGGCGCTCCGGGCATCATGGGCTGGTACTCGTTTGTGCCGTTTATGGAATGTTATCACGGCGTCGTCAGTGTGGATCATACATTGCAAGGGTGCCTGCGCGTGTACGGCGAGGACGTGGACTTCAGTGGTGGCAAGGGTTATATCGAAAAAGACTGGGGTCAGTCCTTCCCCAATTCCTGGATTTGGATGCAAACCAATCATTTCGACGCATCGTACCCGGTCAGCCTGTCGGCATCGGTCGCAAAAATTCCCTGGCTGGGGAGTCATTTCATCGGCTATATCGTCGGTTTTTTGCTGGATCAAAAACTATATCGTTTTGCCACTTACACCGGCGCGATGATGCAAGCGGATTTTGATGAAAATACCGTTCGATTATCATTTAAAGACCGAAAAAAGCGACTGGAAATAACGGCGCACAAAAGCGCAGGCGGCGAACTGATTTCTCCCCTTTCAGGAAATATGGTGGGCAAGGTAAACGAGAGTATGCAATCAAGTGTGGAAGTACAACTATTTGAAGGCAAACATGTTACTTTTTCAGGCATTGGCAGAAATGCGGGGCTGGAAGTAGCCGGCCCAGCGCAGGAGCTCCTGACAAATAAATGGCGTCGATAATTCCAGATGAACCAGGCGTTTCCGGTCGCATTTTTGACTTTCGTCGAAAAAAATTTTCCTGGGAACTTAAAAAAGCCTAACTTTTGTTCTCATTTTGTATTAGACAAAATTCACACACTAACCACACTACCCTGAACCCTTTGATAAAAGCATTAATTTATCTGGATATGAAAAATCCGTTTGCACCATATATTAAGAATTTTTCCGAGAATAAGCTCTGGAATAAACTGGGTAAATACGCCCGCCAGATTGGCTTAAAGTCGGTGTATTCCGTTCTTTTGCTGTTCTATGCCTACCGCCGCAACGACACACCGGGCTGGGCTAAGCGCATTATTCTGGGTGTGCTGGGTTATCTGATCATGCCCATCGATGCCATTCCGGATTTGAGCCCGATTATCGGTTATACCGATGATCTGGGTATGCTGAGTTTTGGTTTAGTAACTATCGCATCTTACGTCAACGAAGAAGTACGCGACAAAGCGAAGAAACGTCTGAAAGACTGGTTTGGTGATTATGATACGCAAGAATTGAAAGAAGTTGATGAAAAGCTTTGATTCTACTCGAAATCAAATCGGGTAAGCTTTTTGCAAATTATAACCTGAAAGAACCGATTGAACTTGTTCCCAATCATAGGAACAACCCAAAATAAACCCTCCACCACCGGCTCCACACATTTTGAGCCGGAATAGATTACCCTGTAGACCCTTTTTCCAAATTGCGTGAAAATGATCTGGCGTCATCCCCGGTAAATGTTCCATTTGAAAACGACTAATTTCGGTTACATCTTCGAAAAGATGTTCCCATTCGGCTTGCAGAAAAGCGGCAATGGCGCTGTTGGTATGCCTGACTAGTTCTGTTGTTACCTTTTCTGCGAAAGCCGGATCTGCACATCTTTCCAAAAAGTATTGAACCATGGGACCAGTACTGCGAGGGATGTTTGTGTCCAAAAGAAAGAAGGTTAGCTCTGATTCCTGGGGAATTTTGACCGTTTGTACCTGACCACTGGGCAAGAGCAAAACCGGCTGATTCAAATAGCAAATCAACGGATCGGTACCCGAACTGGTACCATGAAAAAAACTTTCGATCTGCGCCAGGGCTTTCCGCAATTCGCTAAAACGAGCATTTTCCGTGCGTTCAACTTTATCATGGGTACAAAATGTATCATAAACCGCAGCACAAAGCGCTCCCGAACTGCCCAAGCCATACCCTACCGGGATATTGGATTCAAAATACAACCCTTCGCTCAGTTTTTTACGCAAAGCCTTAATATCTAGATCGCAAAGCAGTTCATTTTTTTCTTGTAAATCTTGCAGGTAATCAAGCAGTTGCGGCAAATGTTGCTGCCTGGACCGATCCGCAGAAGTGCGCCAGGCCCCGCCAAAAAGTGGAAAAGGAATGGCCAATGCCTGAGAGCCACGATTGATGGTGTGTTCACCGAAAAGAAGAATTTTGGAAGCGTAATGCGTCATTTTAGTTTTCAGTAGGCAGTTGGCAGTGAGTTGGCTATAATTCACTGATAATCATATCACTGTAAGAATTAGTCAACAGGTCTTGTTCCTGAATTCCCAGCAAATTTATATAAAAGCGGCATTGTTCGTAGAGTTCCTGTTCAGTTTTTGCATCGTTATCGCTGATGGCTTCGATTTCTAAGAAAGTACCCAGATTTTCGACCCGGTCGATATGAAATTTTACATTGTCAATGAAGTAAATTTCCCGGCGCTTATCCACCACTGCCAATATACCCAGAGCATGCACCAACAAAGACTTGAGCGAAGATTCCAGTTGAGATTTGTACAATAGCACCTCCGATTTTTTCGGTCCTGCCTGATTACTGCGCTGGTAATGAATCAGGGCATTTTCAATATTCCCCTCCCGAAGTTTGAGCCTGCCATTGGGCACTTTGAAATAAGTGTCAATCTGGTGATCTTCACCGATGAAACGGGGGTTTTGTTCTTGCAAGACAACTCTAACCCTTTGTGGATCAATGCATTTTGCTTTTATTTCTACGTTCAGGCGTTTCATTCTTTTTCAAAATTGCAAAGCTGGTACACAAAAAAATTGCCCTAAAACTCCACGAAGGAATTTTAGGGCACCGTATAATATTGGTTATATCAAAAATTATTCAGCGTCTTTGTCTTCGCCCTCTTTCTCACCTTGCTCCTGACCACCTTCCAACTGCTCTTTCAGTTGAGAGAATACGTCGAGATCACCAAGGGTAGAGCGCTCCACATTGTCTTGCTGTTTCTTCACCGACGAGCGGGTCTGTTGTCTTTCTTCGTCTTTTTCTTTTCTGACTGCTTCGTCCGCTTCGCGGCGAATGTCTTCGAGATAGCGAAGATGCGACACCAGGATACGCTTGTCATCGCGGTTAAATTCAATCACTTTCACGGTCAGCGTTTCTTCCACTTCAGCCAGATTGCCATCTTCCTTGCGAATGTGCTTGATCGGCGCGTAAGCCTCCAAACCATATGGCAACTGTACGATTGCACCGCGATCATCGCGACGCAGTACCGTAGCTTCGTGGTAAGAACCTACCGGGAACACAGATTCGAAGGTATCCCAAGGATTCTCCTCGATTTGTTTGTGACCCAGTGATAGTTTGCGGTTTTCCTTGTCGATATCCAGGATGACGATTTCGATTTTCTCACCTACCTTGGTAAACTCGGATGGGTGATTGAAGCGCTTCGTCCAGGACAGATCAGAGATATGAACCATACCACCGATACCGTCTTCCAGTTCAACGAATACACCATAAGGCGTGAGGTTTTTCACCTCGCCCATGTGGCGGCTGTTGAGCGGATAAGTATTTTCAATCTCGCTCCAAGGATCTTTTTGCAATTGCTTCAAGCTCAGGGACATTTTGCGCTCATCGCGATCGATGGTCACCACTTTTGCTTCGTGCTCCTGACCCAACTTGAAGAATTCACGTGCGTTCACCGGCTGGTTGCTCCAGGTTACTTCTGATACGTGGATCAGACCTTCTACGCCCGGCTGGATTTCAAGGAATGCACCGTAATCTTCAATATTAACGATTTTACCTTTAACGGTAGAACCTTCCTGTATCGTTTCGTCGAGTACTTCCCAGGGATGAGGTTGCAATTGCTTCAAGCCCAAGGAGATACGCTTCTTGTTTTCGTCGAAATCAAGTACTACTACATTGATTTTCTGGTTCAGTTGCAGTACTTCACTCGGATGGCTGATACGACCCCAGGAAATATCGGTAATGTACAACAGACCATCCACACCACCCAGATCAAGGAATGCACCGAAGTCAGTAATATTTTTGACCAAACCTTCAAGTACCTGGCCTTTTTCAAGACCTGCGATGATTTGCTCACGCTGCTCGGCCAGATCGCTTTCGATGAGGGCTTTGTGCGAAACCACGGCGTTTTTAATCACTTCGTTGATCTTTACCACCTTGAATTCCATGGTTTTACCAACGTATGAATCGTAATCGATGATTGGCTTGATGTCAATTTGTGAACCCGGCAAGAACGTTTCCAATCCACCTGCATCCACGATCAAACCACCTTTTGTCTTGCTGATCACCGTACCTTTAATAACCGTACCATTTTCATAAGAATCCACGATACGTTCCCAGGCGCGCAAGAGTTTTGCTTTGCGGCGGGAAAGAACCAACTGACCGCGTGCATCTTCCTGTTGTTCAACATAAACCTCTACGGAGTCGCCGATTTTAAGATCGGGCATATCACGGAATTCAGACAAGGGCACCAATCCGTCAGACTTGTAATTGATATCGAGTACGACGTCGCCGTCGTTGATCGAAGTCACTTTACCTGCAACGATTTCATTTTCCAGAACAGCCGTCATCGTTGACTCATACTGTTCGGTGTATTTGGTTGCTTCGTCTTTCGAGTACACATAACCGCGCTTGCTATGAGAAGCCCAGTCGTAGTCATCATGAGCACCGGTAGTAGCTTGTTCTTCTACCAGGTCTTCGATTTCTTCTTCCTCTTCATCGTCTGTTTCGGCTACGATGTCTTCTTCTTCAGCGGTTTCTTCTTCAACTGTCTCTTCTACATCCTCTGTTTCTTCGAGGGAATCTTCCAGGATTTCTTCATTTTCCTGGGTTTCTTCGTTCAGATTTTTTTCGTCTAGCATTGAAAGAATGCTTTTAAAGGTTAAGTAATTTTTTTGGCGGGGCAAAGGTACAATTATTCCTATGAAAAAGGAAATGATTTAAAAAATAAAGCTTTATAAAAAAGTATATTTGCTCCTTAAGCTGAAAAACCTGGAAGGTGTTTTATCTTGGCGATAGAAAAATTGTTATTTTAATGCCATCTAAAATGAAATTTTGTGAGATTTCGTTGTTTCAGTAAAAAGTAAGATTTAAAACTAAAAGGAATATGAGCGATCAACGTCCCTGGTTAAAGAACTACCCTAGCGGGATTCCTGCCAATATCAACGAAGCGGAATATGCCACCGTCGTGCAAATGGTAGAGGAAGTTTTTAAAAAATATGCCGACAAAACGGCATTCTCTTGTATGGGCAAAGAAATGTCTTTCACAGAGCTTGACAAACAATCGCGCAATTTTGGCGCTTACCTGCATTCCCGCGGGCTGGAGCCGGGTGATAAAATTGCCCTCATGATGCCCAATTTGCTGCAATACCCCATCGCTTTGTTTGGGGCGCTGCGTGCCGGGCTGGTAGTTGTAAATACCAATCCACTATACACACCGAGAGAAATGCTGCATCAATTCAATGATTCGGGAGCGAAAGCCATTGTAATTGCGGAAAATTTTGGGGCCAACCTACAGAAAATTCTTCCGGATACGCAGATTAAAACAATTATCACCACCAGCATCGGCGAATTGCTTGGTTTCCCGAAGAAATTGATCGTTAATTTTGTGGTGCGCAACATCAAAAAGATGGTGCCCAAATATGACATTCCGAATACGGTTTCCTTTGGTGACGCGCTTTCGCAGGGTAAAAAATTCACTATCAAATCATTCAATGGCACTGCCGATGATGTCATTTTTCTGCAATACACCGGCGGTACCACTGGCGTAGCAAAAGGTGCTATGCTGACCAACCGCAATATGGTAGCCAATATGCTCCAGATGAAAGCTTGGATGGCGCCTTACCTGACCGATGCTACGGTGAAACAAGAGGTAGCACTCTGCGCTTTGCCCTTGTATCATATTTTCGCCCTTACAGTTAACTGCTTGGGAATCATGGCAATCGGCGGCATGAATACGCTAGTAACCAATGCCCGGGACATCGCTTCTGTGATCAAGGCGATCAAGTCCTATCCGACTTCGGTTATTTCCGGCGTCAATACCTTATATAATGCAATGATGAATCATAAGGATTTTGAATCCATTGATTTTGGCAGTTTTAAAATAGCCGTGGCGGGTGGTATGGCCTTACAACGTCCGGTAGCCGAACGCTGGCAAAAACTGACGGGCAGTTTCCTCGCAGAAGGTTATGGTATGACCGAGTGTTCGCCTGTGGCCAGCGCCAATCCATTTGATGCAAAAATCGGTCGTATCGGCTCTATTGGTTTGCCCTTGCCATCTACGGATATGCGAATCGTGGACGAACAGGGTAGTGTACTCGCGCCGGGCGGTATCGGCGAAATCCAGATCAAGGGGCCGCAGGTAATGAAAGGCTATTATAACCGACCGGATGCTACGGCACAAACTATTGTAGATGGCTGGCTCTGTACCGGCGATATTGGCACGATGGGCGAAGACGGTTTCTTCCAAATTGTAGATCGCAAGAAGGATATGATCCTGGTATCCGGCTTCAATGTTTATCCGAATGAGATCGAAGATGTAGTGGCTGGACATCCAAAAGTGATGGAAGTAGCCGCTGTAGGCATTCCGGATGAAAAATCGGGCGAAGTGGTTAAGTTATTTATTGTAAAAAAAGATCCATCGCTTACCGAAAAAGAAATTATTGCTTATTGCAGAGAAAATATGACCGGCTATAAAATTCCAAAAGCAATAGAGTTTAAAAAGGAGCTGCCGAAAACGAACGTTGGCAAAATCCTGCGCCGTGCCCTGCGGGAAGAAGAAAATGCCAAGGCGTAGCCTTTTGTTTAATTGTAGCCAAATGGGTGGAAAACGGGATAATTGATTGCATATATTTTTATTTTGGGGCAAATTTGTAACAAAATTTCCCCTTATGAGTACTTTTTTTACCCGTTTTCTACCCGGATTTATTTTATTTATTCTTGCCAGTAATGTATCGCTGGGCCAGCATTCGGTAGCCCGCCAATGGAATGATGCTTTGCTTGATGGGATTCGGCGTGATTTTGCACGCCCTACGGTTCATGCACGCAATCTTTTCCATACCTCTATAGCAATGTACGACGCCTGGGCCGCTTATGACGAACAGGCAGATACTTACTTTCTGGGAAAAACAATTAATAGTTTTACTTGCCCTTTTAATGGTGTAGTTGCACCTGCTAACAAAAAAGCAGCACAGGAGGAAGCCCTCAGCTATGCCGCTTACCGTTTGCTAAAGTATCGGTTTCAATTCTCTCCGGGAGCTTCGGTGGTGCTTACTGAATTCGACAACTTAATGGAAAACCTCGGATATGATATCAATTTTACATCCACTGATTATGCCAGCGGCTCGCCGGCTGCATTGGGCAATTATATCGCTTCTTTTCTAATCAGTTTTGGATTGCAGGATGGTGCCAACGAACAAGCCGGGTATGTCAATCGCCATTATCAAACGGTGAACCCGCCTATGGTCATGGCTTTTCCAGGCAATCCGAATATCATAAATCCAAATCGTTGGCAGCCGCTCACACTCAGCGTCTTCATTGACCAAAGTGGCAATGTGATCCCAATTAATACCCCGCCGTTCCTAAGCCCTGAATGGGGGCAGGTCACACCTTTTGCTTTGAAACCTGAAGATTTAACCGTGTATCAACGAAATGGCTTTAATTATTGGGTTTATCACGATCCAGGCATACCGCCTCACCTCGACACCACTACAGTTCGCGGATTATCAGAAGAATACAAATGGAATTTTTCCCTGGTATCTGCCTGGTCGAGCCATTTGGATCCTAAAGATGGTGTGATGTGGGACATTTCCCCAGGTTCCCTCGGCAATATCCAGGAATATCCGACCACTATTGAAGGTTTGCGCGATTTTTATGATCTGGAAAACGGCGGTGACCCAGGGCAGGGACATGCTGTTAATCCTCACACGGGGCAGCCCTACGAGCCGCAGATCGTGCCAAGGGGTGATTACACCCGGGTTTTGGCTGAATTCTGGGCAGATGGGCCCGATTCTGAAACGCCGCCAGGGCATTGGTTTACTATTCTCAATTATGTGAGCGACCATCCTTTATTTGAAAAGAAATTCCGGGGCGAAGGTCCCGTGCTCAATGACCTGGAATGGGACGTAAAAGCTTATTTCACAATGGGTGGCGCGGTACACGATGCAGCCGTCACAGCTTGGGGTATCAAAGGCTGGTACGATTATATCCGGCCGGTTTCTGCGATTCGCTACATGGCGGAATTGGGTCAGAGTTCTCATCCGAATTTGCCTTCTTACCATCCAGGAGGAATAGAATTAATACCTGGATTTATTGAATTGGTCGAAGTTGGCGATAGTCTAGCGGGTGAAAACAACAAACATGTTGGTAAAATAAAAGTGTACGCCTGGCGCGGCCCTGATTACATTAGTGAGCCGGAAATTCATGATGCGGGGGTTGGCTGGATTCTGGCAGAAAACTGGTGGCCTTATCAACGCCCGACTTTTGTAACGCCGCCTTTCGCGGGCTACATTTCGGGACACTCAACTTTCTCGCGTGCTGCGGCGGAGGTCATGACCCTGCTTACCGGCGATGCTTTCTTCCCGGGCGGAATGAGTGAGTTTGTTGCCAAAAAGAATGAATTTCTGGTTTTTGAAGAGGGGCCAAGCGTCGATATTACCTTGCAATGGGCGACCTATCGCGATGCCTCCGATCAAACCAGCCTGTCGCGCATCTGGGGCGGTATTCACCCGCCGGTGGACGATATTCCCGGTCGATTAATTGGAGCGAAAATCGGTGTGGATGCTTTTCACCTCGCGGAAACGTATTTCGGCACGGGCAATCCCACCAGCACCAATGACTTTGCCAAAAAGAACTACCGGTTTTATCCCAACCCGACGCGCGAAGCCCTTACGATTTTCTACCCTACAGCAACTACAGCCCGGGCCCAGGTTTTCAGTCCTGAAGGCAAGTTGATGCAGGAGCATGTAATGTCATTTAATAATCAAAAAGCCATTTTAAATGTCCAGGCGCTTCCAAAAGGCGTTTATTTCCTGGCACTTTCTGGAATGAACGGCGAAAGAATTTTCATAGAAAAAGTGGTGCGGCTCTAATAATAATTAGCCGGGAGGTGCCGGACACACTTAATATCCGGCGCCTCCCGGCTTACCTCTCTAATCTAATCAGGAAATCTGGAAATGATGTTAATAAAATCTATTTATCTTA
>CAZGAU010000048.1:0-32661 GCA_964523725.1 uncultured Saprospiraceae bacterium | reverse complement strand
AGTCAATTCTTTGACCTTAACAGTAATTTGTATTCAGTCTTAAAACAATATTGGGCATTCCCAATAAATGTTGCCATCTTTGTCAGTCATCCAATCGATTTTGTATGAATCCGGAAACGCAGTATATTCAGCTTCAGCAAGATTTAAAACCCTTTATGCCATTGCTCATCAAAGCTACCGATACCATTCTCGACCAGGATGTATCGCGCTACCCGATTTTTGTGGTACACCGCTATGATCTGGAGCTTGGCATTCCTTTGGTAGTGCATGGCGAACCCGAACCAAAATGGTCGATCAATGCTACAACGCTCGAAGAGCTGGTCACCAAACGCCTGGTAGAAGCGGACAAAGTGGATAACTTCCGGAAGGTGTACAAAGATCCCCAGGAATTTTTGTGCGTTTTTGCATGGACGGAAGCCGCTGCCAGCTTTATTTTTATACCCCGTTGAGCGTAAAACAAAAATGGTATATTTGTAAACAAATTTCACACGCAGATACACTAACACCTCAACATATGAAAGTTCTCATTTGTGACGCAGAGCCGGTACTGTTGGCAGCTATTGAATTTCGACTTAAAAAATACGGGCTGGAAATCATTCAAACCAAGCATAAGGACACCCCCAAGGCCATCCTTAAACATAAGCCTGACCTGCTCATCATTGATACCGAAGGCAGTGCACAAGCCAGCTTAAAGCTGCTGCAGGATGTCAAAGCTGAACATGCCGAACTCCCCATTATTATTGCATCTCCGATTGAAGATGAGGAAGAACTATGGAGTGCTTTGCGGGCCGGGGCAGAAGATTTTATTACAAAACCTTTCAAACCGCTTGAACTGGTGCTCCGGGTGCGTCGTACGCTCAATGCTTTGGAAGAACTGGACAAGGGCAATTGATCAAATTTATACAACAAATAAAACCATAATGAAAGGGATTATTCTTGCAGGGGGTCTGGGCACAAGGCTTTATCCGCTTACGCTGGCAGTGAGCAAACAGCTCATGCCAGTGTACGACAAACCCATGATTTACTATCCGCTTTCTACCTTGATGTCGGCGGGCATCAGAGATATTTTGCTGATTTCCACGCCCTATGATCTGCCTAATTTTGAAAAAGTACTCGGCAATGGTAGTGACCTGGGCTGTAGTTTTTCATATGTGGCACAACCTGAACCGAAAGGGCTGGCTCAGGCATTTGTACTTGGAGAAGAATTTATCGACAACGATCCGGCTGCACTGATTTTGGGAGATAACATTTTTTACGGCGCCGGTATGCAGGAATTATTGCAGGCAAGCGTCAACCCCGATGGTGGTGTCATTTTTGCCTACCAGGTAGCCGATCCTGAGCGCTACGGTGTAGTAGAGTTTGATCGCGATTTGAATGCGGTTTCGATTGAAGAAAAGCCCGAGCATCCCAAGTCAAATTTTGCCGTTCCGGGTTTGTATTTTTATGATAATCAGGTCGTTGAAATTGCAAAAAATCTTAAACCCAGCGCTCGCGGCGAGTATGAGATTACCGACGTCAATAAAACTTACCTGTCAATGGGCAAGCTGAAAGTCGGCGTACTTGGGCGTGGCGTGGCCTGGCTCGACACGGGCACGCACAAGTCGCTCATTCAGGCGGGTCAATTCATTGAGGTCATCGAAGATCGTCAGGGGCTGAAAATCGGCTGTATCGAGGAAATGGCTTACGAAATGGGCTTTATTGATGAAACACAGCTGGAAAAACTGGCGCACAAATATCTTAAGAGTGGTTACGGCGAGTATTTGCTTAATGTTTTGAAACAGGAAAAGGCGTTTCAAGGAAAATGAGTACGAAAGCTCCTTTGTTTCATAGCTGTATTGATTCACTGATATTATGAAAAAACTATTCAGGCTCATTCTTCGGCTGGCAATTTTTGCTTTTATCATTATCGTTGGTATTGCCACAGTGAAAACGGTAGGTTTTACTTCCAAACAAATTCCGGTAGAACCAGTCGAGCCCATCGCCATTCCTGAAAGTGCCATCGAGCATCTCTCCAAAGCGGTGCAAATTCCCACTGTTTCCGAAGAAAACAAGGTTGATACAACTGCATTGCTGAACCTGGATACGCTGATTCAGCAAGCCTTTCCGAATGTAGATTCACTTTTGGAAAAAACCTATGTCAATCGTTTTAGCCTGGTGTACAAATGGGCTGGTCGTAATCCGAAGCTGCCGCCAGTTCTGCTTATGGGTCACATGGACGTGGTGCCGGTTGAATCCGAAGCCGCCTGGTCGGTATCGCCGTTTAGTGGAGAAGTACATAAAGGTTACATTTGGGGACGAGGCACTATGGATGACAAGCTAAATGTTTTCGGGATTCTGGAGGCAGCGGAAATGTTGCTAAAAGAAGATTACCAGCCGGAACGCACCGTTTATTTTGCTTTTGGTCACGATGAAGAAATCAGCGGTGAGTATGGTGCAAAAGCAATTGCAGCAAGGTTTGAGCAGCAAGGCATTCGATTTGAATATGTACTGGATGAAGGACAATTGATTATCGAAAATGCCTTGCCCGGACTTGATCCTCCCTTGGGCATGATCGGTGTAGCGGAAAAAGGGTACGTCACGCTCCATTTACTTGCCAAACAGGAGGAGGGCGGTCACTCTTCCATGCCGCCTAAGGAAACTGTGATCGGCGTTTTGAGCAAAGCGATTGTTAAACTACAAACAAATCCGTTCCCGGGAAAAATTGACGGAGCTACCAAAGGTTTGTTGCAACACGCCGGCCCGGAGATGAATTTCCCATACAATGTATTATTCGCCAACCTTTGGCTGAGCGAGGGATTATTGAAAAATATCTTCAGCGGCAAACCTTCTAGCAATGCGCTTATCCGCACCACGACTGCACCGACGATCATTGAAGGTGGTGTAAAAGACAATGTGCTGCCTACCTCAGCTTCCGCGAAGATCAATTTCAGAATTCTGCCTGGCGAAACCATTGAATCTGTCACAAGTTATGTGCAAAATATTATTGACGATCCGCGTGTTTCCGTTGCCACCAGCAAAATAGAATTTGGACAAAACCCCTCACCCGTTTCTGATGAAGGTACCTTTGGTTTTCTGGTGATTCAAAAGAGTATTAGGGAAGTCTTTCCCGAGACTGTTGTCGCCCCGGCGCTTGTGATTGGAGCAACCGACAGCCGCCATTACCAGTCCGTTTCTGATCAGATTTACCGCTTTCAACCGATTCAAATCAGTCTTGACGATACAAAACGTTTTCACGGTATTGACGAACGGATCAGCGTAGAAAATTACAAACAGGCAATCCGTTTTTACAGACAGTTGATTCTCAACAGTTGCAAATGAACAGAAAACTTTAATTATCTTTCAAATGTTTTGCTTTTGGTTAGAATCCCCTAATTTTGGGCGAATTTTTATAAAAAATGGAGCTTTTACACCTCAATCATCACCGTTTTATGTAGCGTCGCTCACATGACGCCTCTCACCTTTTTGCCCATCATTTTTCAAATTAAAAATAAACAATAAAAATGCTCGATAAACTGGATGCAATAAAGGATCGTTTCACCCGCCTGGAGGAACAAATGGCAGACCCCAGCGTGCTCGCCGACATGGATCGCTACCGCAAGGTAAGCCGTGAATACAAGGAGTTGAAAGAAATTGTGGATGCGGGTAAAGAATACGAGCTTGTGCTTGCCAATCTGGCAAATGCCAAAAATATGCTTAAAGATACCGACCCAGAAATGCGGGAAATGGCGGAGCTGGAAATTGAAGAATTAGAGCCTAAAAAAGAGCAATTAGAAGAGCAGATCAAGGCACTCCTCATGCCCAAAGACCCCGACGATGCCAAAGACGTTTTGGTGGAAATCCGCGCCGGTACCGGTGGCGACGAGGCCAGTCTTTTTGCTGGTGATTTGTACCGTATGTATTCGCGCTACTTTGATGAACAGAGCTGGGAAGTGGAAGTGCTGGAAGTAACCGAGGGTACAGTAGGTGGTTACAGCCGTCTTGTGCTGGAGGTAAAAGGTGAAAATGTATATGGCAAACTGAAGTTTGAATCAGGAGCACACCGGGTGCAACGGGTACCCAAAACTGAATCGCAGGGGCGGGTGCATACCTCCGCCGCTACGGTGGCTGTAATGCCCAAGCTGGAAATGGAAGACGTGAACATCAACCGGGCGGATTTGAAAATAGATACTTTCCGGGCCAGCGGTGCAGGTGGACAGCACGTAAATAAAACGGAGTCTGCTATTCGTATTACCCACCTTCCAACGGGTGTGGTTTCTGAAAGCCAGGACGGACGTTCGCAGCATCAGAACAAGGAAATTGCCTTACAGCGTTTGTATCAGAAAATCTATGAAGCGCAACAGCAACAGCATATGTCGGAGATTGCCGCCAAGCGCAAATCCCTGGTGGGTAGTGGTGATCGCTCCGAAAAAATACGTACCTACAATTATCCGCAAAACCGGGTGACCGATCACCGTCTCGAAGGTGATGCCAAAAATTACAATCTGGATACGGTAATGGAAGGTAATCTGGATGAAATTTTTGAGGCGTTGCAAATGGCTGAAAATGCCGAAAAACTCAAAGCACGCGAGGAGGAAATGGCGTAAGGCAAAGTGGGAAATAGGGAAGAGGGAATGAAAAATTAAAAACCGGAAAGTCGGGCAGCAGTTCCTGACCTTCCGATTTTGTTTAATAAATTATTATGCCGTAGCTCTGGAACCAGAGACTTTTTTCAAAGCATTTTCTTTATGCTTCAGCAATTCTGCTTGCGATACTTCTTTTTCTGCATCTTCAATTTTGAGCGCCTGATCAAAAGCTTGAATTGCGTCGTTGTGCTTGCCGGCAGCTGCCAGCGCCTTTCCATAATTAAACCACGCATTCTGGCGCCATTTATAATTCGAATCGTCGCGATTGAAATTTCTGGCAGTGCAAAGTTTGAGCTCATTGATCGCAGCGGGAGCATCCTCCAGACGCAGGTGGCATTCGCCTTTGATACGCCGGGCTTTCCAGTAAATCGGTTGCAGCGGAATGGAGCGTTTGATTGCATTGTCCAAATCAAGGATCGCGCCAGCCAGATCATCCTGTATCATTTTCACCATAGCTCTGCCCAGGTAAGGATCAGGATTATTCGGATTCAGGTCAATGCTTTTGCTAAAGTCATAAATTGAATCATTATAGTTTTTCAACAAAAAGTTGACATAACCACGGCGTTCGTAAGCCAAGGCATGTCTTTCGTATTTCTCAATAGCAGCACTAAGTATCGCTTTTGCTTCTTTTTCTTTACCTTCTTCTTCTATTAGCTCACGGCCTTGAATATAAGCCTGTACGGCAGCCTTATCGCTATTCGGTTCAATACGTCCATGCTTCAGTACCTTACCATTATCGGTCATCCAGGCCCTGATGTCACCCGCAATAGCAAACTGCACAATATACTCCAGTAAATCAAGCGTGTTTTGTAAACCTTTTTCGCTTGCCTGCGTGATAAGACGGGGAATGTCGAGCGAATGAGTTTCTTCATTGAAGATTTCTTCACTCTTAATGAGGATTTCTGCGGTGCGATAGAAATTTTCTACCCGCTGCTGGTACATTTTAATGACTGTCTCAAAGGTTTTGGCACTTCCGAATTCCAGCCGTCCGGAAATGATTGTTTTGTAAAACATAGTGCTGCTGTTTTTTTGATATAACCCAATAATATTAATTGACTTTCTTAAGAGCCAGGCGCATTTTCTTTGTAATAGAAGTTTCACAACTTTTACGATGCGCAACAATCCTTTACAGCTATGGCCTCAAGAAAACTGAAAAAGCTACAAACTTGACATTGAATGTGGTGCTTTTCGTTTTTGCAACGTCCACCAATCGGTGTACAAGTAGAACTGAGCGATGTTGGCTTTACTTATGGGTGTGAATCGGCGGGACCGCCGTTGTCGTATCGTTACAGTATAGTGTCTCTAAAAATTCTATCCTATTGCTCGAAATAAAATTTGGTCATAAAAACCAACTTTTCAGAAAAGCGACCGGACTACAAAGTTCCGTGCTTTTTATTAGAAAAGCAAACACTTCTGATGAAAATCGATATATATTTATTCACATAAAGTGTTGACAAAGTGTTGGTTAACGATTATTTTCTGTTAGGAAAATTTTGAATAAATAGAAATAACAAGATATAAATTTGAAGAATTACTTACTTAAAAATATTTTCTATAATAAATTTTGCGATGTTAAAAATTTTATTTCATTACAATTTACACCCAAACCTTGCAACCTTCCGTGCAATTGGTGCAAATATCGATATGTTGCCGACCCCGAAAAATCCGGGCGCGAAACTGTTGATACGCTTCGCCCTGCCAAATTTCCTGAAAAGTTAATTTTTTCAAATCTCCCAACCGGTACATCGCGTCTTTGTCAAAACAGCACGGCACCACTAAACCATCCCAAGTAATAACGCAGGAATGCCAGAGCTTCCAGCAATGATTGAGCAGTTCGTTTTTGATTCGATAGGTGCCATCCGCTTGCCTGGCATAGCGGGCATAGCGATCAATGGTAGGAATCAGCGGATTGCCGTTTTCATAATCATACACTTGGGCCGTTTTCAACTTTACCTCGTCGATACCGATCTCCTTGGCGAGTCGATATATCTCTGGAATTTCATGCTCATTGGGGCGCACCACCAAAAACTGAAAAATAAGATGCGGCGTGCGCGATTTCAACTTTTTTTTCCATTTCACCACATTGCGGGCGCCCTGCAGCACCACTTCCAGTTTGCCTTCTTTTCTATAACTTTCGTATGTTTGTTGGGTGGTTCCATCTACCGAAATAATGAGTCGATCCAGACCCGATTCAACAGTTCTGCGGGCGTTTTCTTCGCTCAGGAAGTGCCCATTGGTGGAAGTGATGGTGTAAATGCCTTTTTGATGAGCATAATGCACCATATCCAGGAATTTTGGATTGATATAGGGCTCCCCCTGAAAATAAAAGATCAGAAAAAGTAAGTCTTTATAGAGATCATCTATCGTTTGCCGAAAAAAATCTTCCCGCAGATTGCCGGTCGGACGTGTAAAAGCACGCAAGCCGCTTGGGCATTCCGGGCATCTCAGGTTGCAGGCGGTGGTGGGTTCAAAAGAAATCGTCATCGGAATACCCCATTGCCTGGGTTTTCCCGACCATTTGGATATATAATACGAGCTGATGACTTTACTTGCATTCCAGACGCGTCTTGGCGTAAGTTTGGTGAGAAAATTCAGACTGTCTTGCAAATAAAATCCCATGAGTGATGTTGCAATTCGTATTAATTTTTCTTATCCGGTCTGCCTCCTTTTTCCTGGAAATCAAATGGAACCGGTTCATTGATTTTTGTAACAATCACTTCGGTGCGCCGATTGCGCTGGTGATCTTCTTCCCTGCATTCCACGCCATCCGAACAATGGTTGCGCAATTGTGATTCTCCATAGCCAAAAGCCCGGATTCGCTTCGGTTCTACGCCACGGCTCACCAGAAAATCTTTGGCAGATTCTGCCCGGCGTAAGGAAAGTGCCAGATTATAAGCATTATCACCCCGGCTATCGGTATGGGCAATCAATTCGATCTCCATGCTAGAATATTGTTTCATCATAACTGCCAGTGCTTCTAGGTCGCGGTCTTCGCCTGCCCGAATAGCGGATTTATCAAAATCATAATAAATGTTTTCCAGAATAATGACGGTTCCTTTGCGTAATGGCTCATCAAAAGTTTCCACAGAGGTAGGCGTCATGACCATCTCCACGTTCACAGAACGGCTACCGCGGATTTTTACCGTGGAAACTTCACTAAACCCTTGGGTATAACCCAATTTTTCACTGATAATATCGTAGTCGCAGCCCATTTCAAGGCAATACTCAAACCTTCCCTCCACGTTGGTAGCTACAATCTCTTCCATACCATTACAGGTATTGACGATCCGTACCCGGACTCCGGAAATCGGTCTTTTGCTATTGCTACTAAGCACAATCCCATTCAAACCAAGGCAATTATTTTGTTCCAGTGACACTTCAACCGGACGCGGAATACCACCGCTGACAGTACTATAATTGATCTCTTTTGCAACAAACCCAGGTTTGGTGACCAGAATCAAATAATCTTTGTTTTCCTCCAGTTGTAGCATCGTTTCACCGATTCGATTGGTCAATTGCTTGGGCACGTCCATTTCCTCTTCCTTTTTCCGCTTCATTTTAAATACCAGATCAGAAGGGTTATCCGCCGAAGGAGCCAATTCTACATCGTACAATGCTTCATTATCGACTAACCCGCTGCCGGATTGTTCAAATACTCGAACCACAGCTTCCGCCATCGGGCGCCCTGTGCCTGCATCCGAAACAGTGACCAGAATCCCAACCTTCGGTTTTACTTCCAATCCCTGGAGTCCGTCTGGTATTTCAAAAAAGTAAATATCATCTTTTCCTACACCACTTTCGCGATTGGAAGTGAAATAGCCCCGCCGTCCCTGCGGATTGATAATCAGACCAAAATCATCTTGGGGAGTGTTGAAAGGCTTCCCCAGATTGGTCACCTGGCCCCATTCTCGAGTACTCAAATCAATCATAAAAAGGTCGAATCCGCCATAGCCCTCATGCCCTTCGGATGCAAAGAAAAGCACACCGCTATCGTGAAAAAATGGGAAAGCTTCATCTTTTTCAGTATTGACTTCGGGACCCAGATTAACTGGTTTCGACCAGGATTCACCTTGTTTTTCCGACATGTAAATATCCCGTCCGCCATAGCCGCCCGGCATATTGGAAGCGAAGAATATTTTAGTGCCATCCGGCGAAAGCGTCGGGTGCATACAGGAATAGTTATTGTTATTAAAAGGCAGCTCCCGCACATTTTCCCAGTCGAACTCACCGCGCTGCGCTTCGTAGATCTTCAGCCAGACCTTGCCTTTTTCATCCGCTTTGGTAATGCCCGGTGCGCTTTGATTACTGCGTGTAAAGTAAATTCGATCCTGCTTTCGGTTGAACGCCACCGGACCTTCATGGTACTGAGAATTGATTTCCAAAGAAAAGCCGGTTGGCTTTAATAACATTCCATTAGGATCAATGTCTGAATAATAAATATCATAAAAAGTTTCACCCAGTTTCTCATCAACGGGACCATGCTTCTGGCGGGAAGATACAAATACAATGCCCCTTTTATAAAACATCGGCGAAAACTCCATAGAAGGCGTATTGATGCCGCTCGCATTGCGAATACTTACATTATAATGAGTAAGAACATTGTTATTTACATTCTTATCATTTTTATTACTTCTCTGTTGAGCAGAGCATAAGGTCCATGTCAGCAGGAACATGGTTGCGATGAGAAGGGCATTTTTCATAGGGCTATTCATTTTTACAATAAAAAATCTGGTAGCATCATGTTTCTAAATAATAGTTTCCTGCACCGAATAAATATCTAAAAAAATCGCGGATCGCCCGATTTTCGTGGCCCATCATATTCATTTCCTTCGGATTTTCCTTTAAAGAAATACCGCACCACACCTTCTACACTACCGCTATTATAATTTTTTAACTCTGACAAAGTTGAATCGTAAGATATACCAAACATCAGGTTTTTGGAAATTTCCGCTCCCAAAAGTAAAGAGACTGATTCGCCGACGCTGTTGTTTTTATTTCCACCCAGACGATAAGATACGCCAGCGGTGAATCGATCGCTAAAAATCAGATTCAGGTTCACATCTGCATCGAATGGCGCACCGGTTACATATTTGAATAGAATCTGGGGCTGTATTTGTACATTATTACTCAAGTTAAACTTCACACCCCCCATGGCATAGAAGTGCCGAAATTCCTTGGAAATAATGTCTTTTGAATCAGCCAGATCGATATTACTTTCCAAAATCCTCGGGACTGAGATACCGAAAAAAACCTGATTTCCTTTATAAAAATAAATACCCGCCCCAAAGTTTGGGATGTAGCGGCTCTGATAATCTGCAGGAATGGCGCCATCGGTATCAATGGGCTGTGTGCCTTGTACCTCACTGAAATTAATACGCAGCAGGCGTACCGAGGCTTGCAATCCAAAACTCAAAATCCCTCTTCCCAAGCCAATATGATAAGCATAAGCAGCATCTGCGGTATAATTTTCGGTAACGCCAATTGTTTGGCGCAATACGCTTGCACCGAGTCCTACGCGGTTATTGACTGCCGGCATATTGAAAGTAATCAACTGTGTTTGTGGCGCCCCGTCGATTCCAATCCACTGATTGCGTACTAGCGCCGAAATACTGGGCGCTCCGTCGCTACCCACATAAGCGGGGTTAAAGCCTTGTTTGTAATGCATAAACTGAGTGTACTGCTCCTCCTGTTGGGCGCCGGCAAGTGTAACAAAGCAAACGGATATAATGAGGGTAAATATATTTTTCATAAGTATGTTATATTAATCGGTGATGGAAAGGGAAGACAATGTTTCAGATTGTCCTCCCGGTATTTTTATCGTTGAATCATTACAAAACCTGTCTTCGTTTCACTATTGTCGCCGAAATTAATCACGTAGAAATACGTGCCCGGCGGTAGGTTCTCACCATTGAAAGTGCCATCCCAGTTGTTTTTGTATGGCACTGGCGACCGGAATACCTCGTCACCCCAGCGATTGTAAATCAAGACCTGATTATTCGGATAGTTCGTATCGTCGATGAAGCAGGGAATTACAAAATTATCGTTAATGCCATCGCCGTTGGGTGTGATGATTGAAGGAATATCGCATTGCGCATTATCTCCCACCACAAATGTAACAGTCGCCGTAGAGCATTCACAGCCCCCGCTGCAAATTTCATAGGCCATCTGATCGGTACCCACGAAGTTTATACCAGGTTTGTAGGTATATTGGCCATTACCTCTTATTTCGAGTGTACCTTTGGTTGGCTGAATAAGTGTCGTAGCAGTGGTACCTTCAGGTATCTGATCGTTCAGAAGCACATCAAACTCTTTATTAGAGCCAAACGGCACGATTACTTCATCATTTTGTGCAAAGGGATTCATTTTGTAATTAATCACCACCGAATCTTTGGAGAATTCGCCACAAAGTGCGTCATCAATAGTCCAGAGCAAGAGATTTTCGCCAGGAACAAGATTGGAAACCGTCGTTTTCGGGTCAGTTGGATTGGTAAATACCAGATTCCCACCCGGCGAAGACCAACGTCCGATACTACCATCTGCGGGTCGCAATGCATTGAGTTTAAAGCTCATGTCATCATTGCAAGCAATCGCATCCTGTCCTGCGTTAGGCTCGGTATCGGAGGTCAAAACGGACACTTTGTCAAACAATCCGCCGCAACCACTGACAATAGTCCAGGTAAATTCGTAGAGATTACCGGAGGTTAGTCCTGTGATAAGTGTATTTGGGTCGCGAGGGCTTGCAATTCTGACGCCAAGTGTACGCTGGGCATCCGGCTGTGACCATTCCCCGATTCCACTCAACGGCAATAGTGCACTTAGTGTGACTCGATCGGTTGCACATACTACCGTGTCATTTCCGGCAAAAGGAATTTCGATAGGGGTCAGATCAAATCTCACGGTATCGCGGTCGTAATTAGCGCAAGCGCCATTGGAAATAGTCCATTGGAACTGATAAGTAGAATCGCCTCTCATGCCTGTAATGAGCGAAGTAGGACTTCCTGGATTTACAATTCTCAAATCTGTGGTATCGCCGCTGACTAAGCTCCAAAGCCCGCCACCAATAGTAGGCGCACGCCCGGAGAATCGGATTTGATCGGCTTCGCATACGGTTCTGTCTTGACCGGCAAAAGCCTCCTCATCAGGAATAGTGTTAAATACAGCGGTTGTCGGAGCTGACAACGCAGAAGGGCAGCCGTTCACCGTAGATGTGGCAGTAAACAAAAAGTTGCCGTTTCCGTAATCATCAAAATTGATCAGATCGAAATTCAGATTGGAAGTAGTGCCCAGCGTATCACCAAACTGATTGTACCAGGTGTAAGCGGCATTTGCTACCGCAGAGCCCGGTAAAATAGAAAGCCTCAGGGCGGCATTGTTATTACTGATGCATACCGGCCCGCTATTGGTCACCGATGGCGCTGCCGGTCTTGAATTGACGACTACCTGTACCGAATCCAGATTAGAAGGGCATCCGTTTACAACAGCTGAAACCCTGTAAAAACCACTGTGAACCACTGGATTTGCCGCAGGAATCATGGGGTTTGAAACAGAAGAAGAAAATCCACCCGGCCCTTGCCAGGCGTAGGTTGCCCCGGCAATAAAGGTAGCATTCAACATCAACGGATCACCACTACAAATAGGTCCATTGCTCCTTGCAAAAATCTGCGGAGCCGGATTGATATTAACGGCGATAGCTCCTGATTCTTTCGAAGTACAGCCATCCACGATAACCGTGACCGTGTATAAGCCGTTATCTATTGCAGCCGGACTGGCAAGTTGCAATGCCGGTGATTGTGTAATCACAAGACCTCGGGGTGTTTTCCAGTTATATACAACATTATTGCCATTGTAGGCTGTTGCTACCAGCGTAATAGGTTTGCCTGCACAATAGGGTGCAGGTGTACTCGGGCTGATCGTTGGAACTGCGGGCGTTGCCGGCGGCAAAGACACATCTACAATTGTAGTGGCAGGCTGCGAAGCACAGCCTTCATCGTTGGTAACTACCAATTGATAATTTCCGTTATTTGCCTCTGTAGCGTTTGGAATCAGTGCTATGCTATCGGAAGAGGAAAAATTTGGTCCCGTCCAGCGGAAGCGATAAGTACCATCATCTGCCGGAAGCACCGTTGCCCGCAATCGAATGTCGGTAGGCCCTGTCAGACACTCTTGTCCGTCGTTGCTTACAGCTGTAATTCTTACCCCTTTCAGTACTTCTACATTCACAAAAGCTTTGTTGGAACAACCTTCCAGGGTAGTAATTGTAACTTGATAAGTGCCGGCTTTTGCCGGAGTCATATTGGCTACCGGCGGACTTTGTGTGGCAGCTGTAAAGTTATTGGGCCCAACCCAACGGTAAGTGCCGTTTACAAGCGTGGGTGAAGCAAAAAGCTGCAAAGTATTGCCTTCGCATACCTGTGCCGGGCTTGCCGAGGCTACGGTTGCCGGGACGGAATTCACTACTACATTTACCGGAGCAGAAAGATTGGAATTACAACCCGATTGGGTCACGTACAAACGCCACGAGCCTTCCTGAGATTTAGTAATGTTATTTATAGCGTAAGAATTATTGTTTGTCAGAAACTCTTGCAAATTAGGTGCTACCCAATGATAAACCGAGGCTCCTGTAGTAGTTGTAGTCAAAGTGACATTCGCACCTTCACAAACGGGTGCATTACTGGTCAATTGGGGGGTTGCAGGTTTTGGGCGAACATTCAGGACTGTAAATGCCGGCTGCGAAGGGCAACCATTGCGCAAAACAATCAGCTGATAAACTCCGGCATTGGCAGGAGCTGCCGAAGTAATGACCGGAGGTGATTGATTCGTGGAAGCGTAGTTGTTCGGCCCCGTCCACTGATAAGTGATACCCGGACCTGAGACCAGCGTTCCCAGTGTAACAGATTCACCCTCGCAAACTGTAATTTCAGAGTTATTGACAGATGCAGTCGGAATACTATTCGTGGTAACCTGCGCCGATGCAGAAGGTGCAGACAGGCAACCATCAGCTTCAATAGTAATATAATAGCTATTCGTTGCTGGAGAATGAGGTTGAGGAATGGTGAATGAAGGCACGCTTGTTGTACCAATTAATACGCCGCCCGGCGCAACGCCCCGATACCAGCGATACACCACATTGGTTCCGCTAGGTACAACGGATGAGTTGAGTATGATGTCTTCATTCACACAGACATTCCGATTGGTCAGAACTGCCGGTGTCAAGGGTAAATCTTCAATTGCAACCTGGATTGTACCCACTGATTTACAACCGGTTAAACCAGTTACTTCTACAGTGTAGGTACCTGCATTTACAGCACTCACCCGCGGGATGGTCGGATTACGCCGGGTATCAGAGAACCCATTCGGTCCGGTCCACTTGTAAGTGTAAATAATTCCTCCCATTGCTGCTGGTGGATTGGCAAATAAAAACAACGTATCGCCACCACATAACCCGGTGGTCGCAGTCGGCTGCGGTTCTTCGGCTTCGATGCGAACCAAGGCCTGGCAAGTCGCGGTGTTTCCTGCAAAGTCCATTACAGTAAGGGTTACAGTTGCATTTGCACCAAGCTGCGAACAGTTGAATGTATTAGGGGTAAGAAACATGGTGTCAATACCACAGTTATCCCTGCTACCCGCATCGATGACCATAGCCGGTACCGTTTCCATATCCAGACCGGAAGGATTGATAAAAATAGTGGTTGGTTGGCACCGCGCCACCGGTAGCTCATTGTCTTCAACCGTAATGGTATAAGAGCAAGTATCGGCATTGCCGCTCTCATCCTGAATAATGTAGAAAACCTCCGTCACACCTACATTAAAATCAATGGTTGGCGTTACCTCAGGTGGAGCCATTTGCGTAAGCGGAATCTCAGTGGCTCCCTGAGTATAAAAGGAAGGCGTAAGCTGGTTATAATTCAGTGTTACCAATACAAAGCTGGTACTATCTGTATCTCCGTTGAAAGACACCACAGCGGGGTTACAAGGATTGATGCCATCACCGGCGACGCCTGGGGGCACAGTGATATTATTTGGTTCTAATCGGATTTCAATTACACCATCAATGGCCCAAGCGTTGAAGGTAGCAGCAGGAATAGTGAAATCCATCTGCCCCGGGCTGTTACAGTTTGCTATGCCAACCGTAGTGGTGCCAATCGTACTGCCATCATCACCAATCACCTTCAGAAATGCGCCATTTGAATTAAAATCTCCAAGTAAATCAATGGTCAGGGTTGCATCGTCGGTTGCATTGGCAGCCACATTATTAAAAGTGATGGTTTTATTATCCGCCAGATAAGTATTTAAATTGGGATCAAGGGAAAAAGTAAGATAAGCATCCGCCAGATTTGCAGGCAGGGTCAGCTGATAAGCCGGACCAGCACCACAATTGTCTGTTGCACCCAGGGGCAAAGGCAACGTAATAGGCGCCACGCAAGTACCGGAATCCAATTCTACAAGAATATCGGCAGGGCAGATCAGCTCCGGTGCCTGCTGATCTTCTACAATTACAGTATAAGCGCAGCTATCCATGCCGCCGGTGCAATCTGTCACATAGTAAGTGATGAGGTTGTTACCAGGATTCAGGATTTCTGTCACCGGTGCGATCGGATTCACCTCAACTCTTGGACCTTCATTGATACTATATTCATAAATCAGGGAAGTGAAATTTTTCACCTGGAATTGTAAACGCCCGCTTACCATACCTACCGGGTTACAAATTGCATTCACAGAAAAACGCCCCGGTTGTCCGGTTGGGATATTAGGCTCCAGCCGAATGGTAATGGTGCCATCCAATGCCCAGGCATTGATTTGTGCAGCTGAAAGTGTAATATTGGTAGTCGAAGCACCACATTGTGCATTGGTCGGTGTTGTTTGTGCAAGTACGGTTCCATCCTCTCCAAAAATCCTGAAAAATTCGGTTGGTTCTTCAGCATCAGCATTGGTCAGATCGATAGTTAACATAGCATTGTCAAAAGCATTCACCGGAGGAGGTGCTGACAAATTAAATTGTAACATAATCGGATTCACCGGCACATCTCCTTCCTGTCCAGGCTGAGCATTGGAGGTGATTGGCATGCTTACGGTAATGTCTTGAACATCAAGAGATGCAGCACATTCTTCTTCGATGACCGGTGGAACCAGTACAAAGGTAGCGGTGCATTCGCCGGGATCAGTTGCAATAGTTGTATCCTGCGGACAATTACTCAGCGAAGGCGGTAAGTCATCAATGACTTTAAATGCCGCCGTAGAAGTGTCGCGGTTTCCACATTCATCCTGTACGATAAAATCGACCGTAAGTAAGCGCACGATACTATCCGGTGCCGGGCAGATTGCCGGTGGCAAAGTCGCCGGATTATTGGTACCTGACTCCAAAATAAACCACACAAGATCGCCGTCTTCGGTGCAATTATCACTTGCAACTGCGCCGCCACGTGTGGAAATCCAGTTGTTGAAAGCAGTGACCACATCGAAATCATCGTCGCAAACCAGATTCAAATCCTGCGCCGTGGAAGAAAATGCGGGTGCGATGGTATCCACCACCGAAATAATTTGAAGCTGTTCCGTTACATTTCCGCAGGCATCCGTTGCCCGCCAGGTACGACGGATAGTGTAAGTATTATCGCACACACCAGCCTCTACCACATCCACAGAGGTTATAACTGGAGCCGGGTCGCAATTGTCCATCACCATCGCGGGTGAACCGGTTACGACGGGCGTGGTGCTTTGATCGCAATTAAGTGTTGTATCTTTCGGAACGATAAAGGTAGGCGCCTGGTCATCAATCACTTCAATAAACTGAATCCGATTAGATGTATTGCCGCAAACATCCCGTACCTGCCAGATTCTTTGAATAGTATAACCATTCGGACACAGGCTGTCAATAACCACATCCATATAAAAAGTATCCAGCATTGGGCTGCAGTTATCGCTTACATTGGTAATAAAACCGGTAATATCAAAATCATCCGGATCATCAGAACAGGAAATCGTAATATCCTCCGGGTCATCAAATGTGGGCGGTTCTTCATCTCTTACTACAATTCGCCAATTGGCGGTGGTCACATTTCCACAAGAGTCAGAAACAGTCCAGGTGCGGAGGATGATATATTCAAATTGTGAGCAATTACCACTTGTACCCTGCCCGCTTGTTTCGGCGAAAGCCGCAACCAGATTGGGTGTACAATTATCTGTTACGGTCACGTTTGGAACTGGTGGAATAGGGTCATTGCAACTGATGGTGTCATTCAACATGGCCGGCAAGCCAACCAACATTGGAGGCTCTTCATCAATGACGGTATAAGTCGCCTGCCAGAAAGCAATGTTTCCGCAGTCATCTTCAATAGTAAAAGTGACGGTAACCGAGCCGCAATAATTGTCGAAAGTAGCCGGAGCATCGTCAATAATGCTCGCCGGAGAGCCAGTGCACTCGTCAATATTGGTGGCTAAGGTAATTTTTACCGTATTGAGCCAGGTTTGATAATCCTCCATATCGCAGGTTACCGTATCGCTTGGTTCCGGGATTGTGGGCATTGGCGGTGTCATATCCGGCAGGATATTGATTATTTGAGTAACCGTCGTTGATTGATTATCATTATCGGTCGCCGTCCAGGTACGGGTAATTGTACCTCCTATACATGGATTGATGCTGGCAACGGAAGGATTGTCTACCGCTGTTATATTTTTTGGAAAGGAAGGATCATTATCGTCGGTTGCCATCAACATGGGCGCTACTGGCACATCAGCGGGGCAATTTACCGTTGTATCCGCCGGCACAGGACTAGTGAAAACAGGCGGATCTACCATTTTACGTTTTGCCTCGGTAGCACTGAGGGTTTGTATGATTAGGCTATTCAGGGCAAAAAGCAACAGGAGTGGCAATAGTTTTGTGTAGAATAATCGGTTCATCATAATTTGCTCACTTTTTGTGAATAGGGATGTTTTTTCTCAAGTACGTTAAGAAATTAGTTTGTAGTCCAGCATTTACTTGTAATGGGTTCGAAAAGGCAATTTTTTGGAAAATGTACGTAAGAGATGTATGGGAAATACAGCAAGAATAAGCCCGCCGGGCAGTTTAATAGCATTCATGGGATGATCGGTTTTTGTGATTATGTTCTTTTGAGAATAGAAACTTCAAGCGCCGAATATCTGAAAAATAATAGAAAGGTAAAGTCAAAAATCCGGAGCCTGAAATTTCAATTCTCTCATTTCAGCTGCAAATTATTAAAATCTGTGTAATCATGCTTGAAAAAATGCAGCCATTTTCACAGAAAGTACTGTCAATCAACATTTTTTCATAATAATATTACTCTTCTTCGCCTGAATCTTCGGCTTCTTTACGGTCACGTAGTTTCTTATCGTCCACTTTTTCATTCAGAAAATCATTTAACTCATCCACTTTGAAAGTGGAAATGATTTCCCCAAATTCATTAATTTTGATATCAAATCCTTCCAAATGTTCGTGAACTTCGGGTTTACCTTTTTTAGGTTTTTTCTTTGGCATCTTAATAAAATTGAAATGTTAGTGCCTAAAATTCGACCTTCCAAATTTAACCAAAAGTATCGAAAAGCTCCAATGCGTGGTGCATCCGCTTCATGACCGTTTCTTTGCCCAACAAAGCCATCATCTCAAAAACCGCCGGCCCCTGCATAGTACCCGCCAGGGCGATACGCAGTAAGGGAAAGACTTCACCAGGTTTAAGACCCTGATCCGCCATAAAGCGCTCCACCATTTGATGAACGTAATCCTCATGCCATTGGCTGCCTGGGATTTTTTCAAGCATGTCCGTCAGTTGACCAAACATAGCTTTGGTTTCCGGCTTCCAGCGTTTCTGAACGGTTTTGGTATCGTATTCATTTACATCTGTAAAAAAGTAGTAGCCTTTTTCCCAAAATTCGGTAAGCAGCGCCACTCGTTCTTTCATCAGTTTGCAAAAACCTTCCAGAAATGCCTGGCTCGGTTGGTAACCCTGCTTTTCTATGATAGGACGAATCATTTTCGCCAAGGTCACAGTATCAGCCGCCAGAATGTATTGTTGGTTGAACCATTTCGCTTTTTCAAAGTCAAAACGCGCCCCGGATTTTCCGATTTTCTCCAAGGAAAATGCCTGCGTCAAATCTTCCAATGAAAAAATCTCCTGCTCTGTGCCTGGATTCCACCCCAAAAACGCCAGAAAGTTGAGCACGGCCTGAGGCATAAAACCAAATTCGCGAAAGCCTTTAAAAGAATCTTCAGCAGTCTCTGCTTCCCATGATAATGGAAATACCGGAATACCCAAACGCGCGCCATCACGCTTGCTAAGTTTACCCTTGCCATCAGGCTTGAGTATCAGAGGAAGGTGCGCAAATTGTGGCATGCGATCTGCCCACCCCAAAAAACGATAGAGCAATACGTGGTGCCCGGTGCTCGGCAACCATTCTTCACCCCGAATGACGTGGGTCACTTTCATCAAAAAATCGTCCACGATATTGGCCAAATGATAGGTCGGCATACCGTCGGATTTGAGCATCACCTTGTCGTCAAGCTCTTCACTTTTGAATACCACTTCGCCGCGAATCAGATCAGTCACGATTACATCCTCATTTTCAGGCACTTTCAGTCTGATCACCCAGGATTCGCCGCTGCTGATGCGTTGCCGCACTTCCGGTTCGGGGAGCGTCAGACTGTTTTTCAATTGCATCCGTGTTTCCGCGCCATATTTGAAAGCTTTATCCTGTTCGCGTTGTGCTTCGAGTTCTTCAGCGGTATCGAATGCATAATAAGCGTGCCCGTTTTCCACCAATTGCTCAGCATACTGGCGGTAAATATCCTTGCGTTCGGATTGACGGTAGGGGCCATATGCTCCGCCAAAACCCGGGCCTTCATCAGGCAGAATACCGCACCATCGCAGCGATTCGATGATGTACTCCTCCGCACCGGGCACGTAGCGGTTCTGGTCGGTATCTTCGATACGGAGTATAAAAGTGCCTTTGTGTTTTCTGGCCAACAAATAGTTATACAAAGCCGTTCTTACTCCCCCAATATGTAGTGCGCCGGTTGGGCTGGGCGCAAATCGTACGCGGATATTTTCCATTTTTTTGAGTTGTCGCAGATTGTTTTTGAATAATAATAATAATAACCAAAGAATATTTGGATTATTTTTCTGATCGAGGCAGCAAAAATTCGCTAACAATCGTTCTTACAGAAACACAAACGAACTCACCAGACTCGAACTGATAAACCAAGTCTCTTTTTCAGGGAGACGCAAAGTTACGGAATTTAGCAGAGCTTGCCACCTCAGTTGCAGGAAATCGAGAAAACCCTTTTGAAAAAAAGACAGCAACTATTTTGAATTACTGGTACTATTTTCAAACCAAAGACACTGAACTCCCAACAAAGATCAAGTAATTGATTTTCAAGGATTCATGATTATTTTTTTAATAAAAGCGACAGCATTGCTGAATGGACATTTATTATCAATTTTTACCCGGAACATATCAAAAATCAAGAGGCTATGTATTTAATCAAGACACCACAATTCATCCAAAACCTGTTTCCCAATTTCACCTGGCGTATTCCTACGGATGAAAAGGAAATTTATTTGACTTTCGACGATGGTCCGATCCCGGAAGTGACACCCTGGGTACTGGAACAATTGGCTAAGTACGATGCCAAAGCAACTTTTTTCTGTGTGGGTGATAATATCGAAAAACACCCGGCGGTTTTCAAACAAGTGAAGAAGCAAGGGCATTCGGTTGGGAATCACACTTTTAATCATCTGAATGGTTGGACAACGGAGAATATCCCCTATTTCCACAATGTGCGTCATTGCGCAAGCCTCACGCATTCTGAGCTTTTCCGCCCGCCCTACGGCCGGTTGAAGCCCAAGCAGGCGCAATTTCTACAACGGCATTACCGCATTGTGATGTGGGATGTACTCAGTGGCGATTTTGATCCGAATATCTCCAAAGAGCAATGCCTGGAAAATGTGATCAGCAATGTCCAGCACGGATCTATCATCGTTTTCCATGACAGCTTGAAAGCTTTTGATAAATTACAATATGTACTCCCCAGAGTTCTGGAGTATTTTTCGGAAAAAGGCTATCGATTTGAGCAGTTGAAAGAAGAGCAGTCCATACATCATGGATTATTGAAGAAAATAGCCTGACCTCCAAGATATTATGCAACACGTTTTATAGCGTTTTTTTTGGATCTGGATAACGTGCCTTGCGCCCTCTGTGGCGCAAGGCATTTTTCTTTGGTCGCCGTAGCTCTTGCGATGGCGAGTAGTCAAATCTAGCTGTTCTATCTAATACCATTTTAGAAAATAGATGCCAGAAATCGTTTAAAAACAAAAATTCAATCTTCATTTTATACGTCGTAATTGATTGAAATTGGCATAAAAACCTAATTCCTCGTATCCACACCCCAGATCAGTTTTTCCCGGATGGTTTGCAAAAAGTCCACATCCAGCAGGCGAACCAGACGAACACCAAAATCATTTTTTCTCACAGCGAGTTGATGCGCGGCAGTAATCGCCTCAAAGCGCGAATCCAACGTACAAAGGAAGTTCTCTGCCCGCCCTTCAATTTCAAAGGAAATCACGGAATTATCGGAGATCACAATCGGGCGCACGCTCAGATTATGCGGCGCAACGGGGGTGATGACAAAATTGCCGGAATTCGGAAAAATAATCGGTCCACCGCAGCTCAAGGAATAGCCGGTAGAACCCGTGGGAGTAGCTACAATCAGCCCATCTGCCCAGTAGGAGTTGAGATAGGCGCCGTTGATGTAGGTATGAATGGTGATCATCGAAGAAGTATCGCGCTTGAGCAGGGTGAAATCGTTGAGCGCGTAGCGAATATCACCAAAGATGGGAAAATTGGATTCCAGGTAAAGCTGCCGCCGTTCGTCGATCTGATACATGCCTCGCTTGAGGAGGTTAATTGCTTCCGGAATACGCTTTTTTTCAATGCTGGCCAGAAAGCCCAAACGCCCGAGATTAATCCCTACTATTGGCACACCACTGTCGCGCACATGCAGAATGGCTGAAAGAATGGTGCCATCGCCGCCGAGTGTGATGAAAAAATCGAGTTTTTTTACCGAAAAATCCACATATCCTTCAAATACGCCGATATCGCGCTTGAATTTTATTTTGTCTTTGATATCCTCCAAGTAGGGGCGATAAACATAGACATTGATGCCTTCATTGTGCAGGGTATCGAAAAGATTCTGAATGTGGGGGGTATCGCTTTCCTTGAATTCGCGGCTGTAAACGACAACTTGCATGTTTCTGGAATATTGGAACGTCGGTAAGATACTCAAAAGGCTTTTTCCAGATATCCCTATCCGGCTTAAATATTCAAATTCATATTCAAAAAGATGCCTTTTTCCATCAAATGATTGAAACTGTACTCAATTCGGAATACCTTATCGTAGAAAAACACAAAATCAAGCCCGACACCATAGCCCCAGAGCAACTGATTGACCAGGAAATTATTCCCGTTTGCAAATGGTTCATTGACATAACCCCAGTCGTTATTGACTGAAAAATAAAGCTTGACTGGCATTTTCCGGAACTGATTGATAGGCACGAATTTTCCAAAATTAAGTTCCTCTTTCATCACCTGAAACCGAAGGTTCGTTTTTACAAAACCCATATCCAGTCCATCTACGATATAATATTCGTAACCATGCAAGTGATTTCTACCAAATCCCACGGCCCTGTTGTCATTATACGGCTGCCGGGTACGGATAAGAGAAGCTTTGCCGCCGGTTTTCAGAGCCAGACTTAGTTTTCGTGAAAAAGGGAAATATTGATCATAGTATGCAAAAAGCGTCATGGAATTCCGATCCTTATAAATGCCCAAACCATCTTTTTCCAATCGCACGGAGATGTATCTTCCGCTTAAAGGATAAGGCCGAATATCGCGCTCATCGTACGTGAATTCATAAGTGAAAGAAAAGTAGCGTTGGGTATCGTCGCCATCCAGAAAAAATTCAGGATTTAATTCGCCCGCAACGAAGTCTGATAAATGATTCTGGTAAAAACCAAGATAGAAATTATGAAAAGCGCGCAAGCCGGGTCTGTACGTGACGCCTGCCACTGAGCGAAACGCATTGTAAACAAAGTCATTAGTATCACGATAAAACAATTGCTTATTTCCGTCTGTAGCATAATTCACTTCCCGGTTTTTGGAGTAGGAGATATCTGCCGAGATACCTAAAGTTTGTTTTTTATTAATATAAGGGAGGCTATATTTCAGCGAATAATTGTGCGTGTAGCCATATTTGGCACCCACTTTAAGGCGGTCCATGCGTCCTGTAAAATTCGTATGGGCAAATTCACTACCGAAATTGATCCGTTGCAACGAACGATTTTGTTCTACCCACCAAACATTGAAATTCCGGTCAGCCAGTTCAAAAATTGGCACTGGATACAAGTACCAGGCTTCTTCTACCAGTACATATACAATCACGTTGTTAGGTAGGCAAGTTTCGCAAGGGTATGTACTAATGCTGGCACCGTTGAAAAGACTGGTATTCATAATGAGTTGCTCACTCTCCTGAATCAGCGTGTCAAGCACCTGCACAGAAATACTGTCTCCCGCGCTGAAGCGAAGCTCCCGCAAGATGATTTCATCCTTGGTTTTTTTATTTCCTTCGACGATAATCCTATCAATATGTATGTACCCCTGAGCACTTAGTAGAAATTCGGCACTCAGGAAAAAAAGTAAACATAATATCCGCATATCCTCAATTTCTGATTACAATTTAAGGATTTTGTCGAATAAAAAAAGGTTCTCGTCGAGTTTCGTGAGCTTTTTCTCTAAAATTGTCTGCTTTTATCAAACATTCAGGTAAGCCATGAAGGAGTCATAACGCTCCTTGAAGGAGTCGCCGTAATCCGATTCGTTGAAAGATGCTTTTATCTGATAATTAAATCTTTCCAGCGTAGCGAGTATGGGGCCGATGTTTTGGGTATTAACTTTAATCGTTACATCCATTAAAGCCGAATCAATTTCCATCGCAACCGAAGTACTCAAAATAATAGCGTTTTCTGACTCTACGATGCGAGCTATTTCCGCCATGGAATAATCACGTCGATGAACATCGAGTACAATAATGCTGCCCGATTCTGTAAACGCCATAGAGTTGGCAAAGTTACGCAGCAAATCTTCCTGGGTAATAACGCCGATATAATTATTATCTTCATCAATAACCGGCACGAGTGTCAGTTGAGAAGCAGACAATATGCGCATGATTTCATATAAGTGATCGGAGGCTCTGACGTAAGGACGGGTAATGGACAGGCTGTAGGATCCCACCGGTTCGTTGGCATCAAAATTCAGGATATCATCTTCCGACACCAGACCCAGCAATTCGCTATTATTTACGATCGGTAAATGCCGAACGTAAAATTCGCTCATCATCCCCAGGGCTTCTTCACCGGAGTCTGAGGTTCGAAGTGGGATTATTTCATTTGAAATTAATTGTTCTGCTATCATCACCTGTCTCTTTATGAGTAAACGAATGTAGCCGGATAAGTGTTGATTATCAATTTGTTAAAGTCAACCCAACAATTTTTTCTTCTGGGCAGTAAACTCCTCCTCTGTAAGTAGTCCTTTTTCACGCAATTCGCCCAATCGTTGTAATTGTTGCAACAAATCCTGGCTATTTAAATCTAATACTTCTTCTGGCGGCGCTTCCAGTTGTTCTGGTTGTTGTGCCAGCCGGAAGCCATTTTTTTCAAATTCTTCAAATTCGGGCTGCACCCGCAGATAGGCCAGGGCATCATGTTCTTTGATACGCTTAAAATCATTGAAACCAAATTCTACCGCTTTATCTAGGTGATAGAGCGATTTTTCTACATTTTCCATCAGAGATTGTGTGCAAGCCAGATTGAAATGCACAGCCACGTCTTTGGGATCAATTTTCAACGCTTTTTCAAAATCAGCGATCGCGCCTTCATAGTCATAGTCTTTAAACTTGCGGATACCGCTGGATTTCTCTTGCTCATTGCTGCGCACTGATTGTGGCACACTTCTTCGATCCTGCCGACGATCTCTCCTTTCCTGGCGTTCCTCCCGCCGGCGCATATTCCGGTCGTAATAATACTTACGGTCGCGGTTGAAGTCAGTTTTTCTATCTTCACGGCGGGTCGTACGGTAGTAATTTTTGTTGTATTTGATGTTGAAATTATCGGTATCCATTGCAAAAAAAGCGATTGCATCAATCAGACCAATAATCCACATCAAAGGGAACCAACAAAAAATCAGGTAGAAAAAACCCAACCCTGCTTGTCCCAGGTAAAAACGATGTACACCAAAACCACCGAGAAACAATGCCAGAATGCCCGCTATATTTTTATCTCTCATTCTTTGTTAAACTTTAGACTTTAGATATCAGATGCCAGAGGGATGAATGATGGTGAATTATCAATTTTATGCCTGTTATTTATTGTCCCTCATATCTATTGTCTCCAATTAAAATTGCGCTTTAATCTACAATATTAATCTCATTTTTTCAATAATTGTTGCAAGGGTAAGGTGTTGTGAGCTTTTTTATAGACCGATCCGGCGAGATGATAGACGTAGGCGGAATAAGTCGAATAATTATTTTACAAAAACTTTGCAAGTGAGAATGGTAAAGTCATCAGGATAAGTTTGGTCTCCTTTGAAAGCTTCAATGCGCTCCATCAGCAATTTGTTGAATTGAGTTGCCGACAAATCATAATTCTCTTTTACATACGTATAAAGCATTTTTTCATTCAAAAAGTCGCCATTTTTATTGCGCAAATCGGTCAAACCGTCGGTAAATGCAAAGATCAGGGCATCTTCCTGAAAATGGCATTCGCCTACTTCTACATCCGGTAATTCTTTGAATGAACCCAGCATGGTGCAGCCGCGATCCAGGAAAAAGAAGTCATCTACTGTGGCAACCACCGGCGGATTGTGTCCGGCATTGACATACCGGAGCATCTTTGTTTTGAAATTGTACTCGGCAATGAAAAAGGTGATAAACCAATTGCCTTCGGTAATGAGATTGACTGACTTATTCAAATCGCGGATGAAATCATCCAGCGCTGAGCGTTTGTTGATAAGGGTGTGGAAATTCGCTTGGAAATTAGCCATCAGCAGCGCCGCAGCTATACCTTTCCCGGAAATATCGCCTACACAGAAAACGATCTTGTCGTCATCAAATTCAATAAAGTCAAAATAATCACCGCCCACGCCCATCTGTGGTTTGTAAATGCTGGAAAGGTCGTATTGCTCTTTGCTGGGCAAACTTTTGGGAATCAGCATTCGCTGCATCTCGCTGGCCAGTTCCATTTCGCGGCGGAGTCTTTCCTGTTCTAGCTGGCGTTTGAAAAGGCGTTTGTTTTCAATGGCTACTGCAATGATATTGGTAATGGTGGTGATAAATTGCACCTTGTTATACATATCATCATCTTCTCCGAAACCGCCGATAAACACGTAGGCAATCGCATGATCCTTATGCTTTACCGGAATCACCACATCAAATTCCTGCACCAGCAAATGGTCAGATTCTTCTATATTGCGGAGATGCGTGAATTTGGAGAAATAAGGCGTGATATCAGCCTGGAGCAATTCATCAGAAATACCCAGTGAGGTAGCCAAGGACCACCCCTTGTCACCACGTACATAGAGCACCATTTTTTTGACGCTCAATTCCCAACCCAGAAACGACTGGTACATTTGGAAAAGCTCCTTGGCCGGGACGTTGCTGTTAATCGCCTGCGTTATATTCAATAGCCGGTTGATCTGAAGTTGCTTCAGATTTAATTCGCGTTCAAGCGATTCTATCTTCGATAGGCCACTCTTTATGTTAGAAAATCCCGACATTGCAAATTAATTTCACACGCAAAAAACGCTATTCATTTACAGTAAAGATATAAAAAACGTAACTTCATTTATATATTTAACGACAAAACGCAGGATTCTGAGCTAATGAAATATGCAATACTAAAGGACAAAAGAATCGCCTACACCATTGAGGGCAAAGGCACACCGATTGTTTTGGTACATGGTTTCGGCGAAGACAGCTTCGTCTGGAAAGATTATAAAGAACCGTTTATCGAAGCCGGCTACAGCGTAGTGGTCATGGATTTGCCGGGCTTTGGCGCCAGCGAATTGCTGGAAAATTTATCCATCGAACTGATGGCGGATGCCGTGCATGCAGTGATTGAAGATGCCGGGCTTCGGCGAGTGGTACTCATCGGGCACTCCATGGGCGGCTACACCAGCGTGGCTTTTGCCGAAAAATATCCGGAGAAATTGTATGGACTTGGGCTTTTTCACTCGCATCCTTATGCTGATAATGAAGAGAAAAAAGAGGGGCGCCTCCGCAGTATTGAAGTGGTTAAGGCCAAAGGAACGCCTTTGTTTATCAAGCAACTGGTTCCCAATTTTTTTGCGCCAAAATTCGCACAAAGCAACACTTTTTTGGTGGATAAGCTAATTCATCGGGCGGCTCGTTTTTCAGATGCAAGTGTGATCGCTGCTTTGAATGCCATGAAAAATCGCCCAGATCGGTCGGGCGTTTTGCAAAACTTCAAATTGCCGGTTTTGTTTATTTTAGGACAGGAAGATACCGCGATTCCAAAAGATGATGCAACGAGACAAACCACGCTGACTGATTCCGCTTCCATTCTGATGCTGGAAGATGTCGGACACATGGGTATGTTTGAAGCCAAGAAAAAAACGCAATTGGCGATCATACAATTTGCAGAATTTTGCATCAATTTGGCGCAAATTGCGTAAGAAGTAGGAGTTACTAATTATCCCAAAATGACCATTTCTAGTATTGATCCACTGCTTATTGGATTGGCGGCTTTGCCTGGCTTGCTGATCTGCTGGTACATCTACCGGATGGATCGTTACGAGCACGAGCCTAAGGTTTTTTTAGTGCTGGCGTTCCTCGCCGGTGCCCTGGCTACTTTTCCCATCATCGAAATGGAAGAATGGCTGGGGCGGCATGCTTACTTGTGGCGCACGCACTGGCTGCTGGAACTAATGGTCACAGCTATTCTCACTGCGCTAAGCGAAGAAATCGTCAAATTCCTTGCTTTGATTCTGGTTATTTTTCCTTGGTCATTTTTTGACGAACCGCTGGATGGGATTGTGTACTCGGTTATTATTGCAATGGGCTTTGCCACCACGGAGAATATTCTGTACGGTTTGGAATATGGTCTAGGTACTACGATTCTAAGAGCTTTCACGGCGGTGCCGGCGCATTTGGTGTTTGCGATTATCCTGGGTTACTATGCAGGACTAGCGAAATTTAATCTCCGCCGAAGGAATCAATTGTTGTTGCTCGGCTTAGCTTTGGCAGTAGCAGCGCATAGTTTGTACGATATTCTGATTTTCCAGAAAATTTATGAAGGTTTGATCGTGCTGGCGGTAGTATTCGTATGGCTAGCGATTTATTTTGAACAGGATTTGATTAAAGATCATCAAAATCATTCTCCGTTTAAAAAAACCTAGCGTTGACCTTGGGTTAATAATACTTTACTTCAGCTTTTCATTGCTTGCATGGCGCTCTGCGTCGCGCTGGGTCTTTTTGGCAAGATTTTTTTCCAATGCTTCGGTCAGGTTCACCCCGGTTTGATTCGCCAGACAAATCAATACAAACAGCACATCCGCCATTTCATCGGCAAGATTTTCCTTGGCATTAGCGGCGTCTTCAGACTTTTTAAACGACTGTTCCCCATATAATCGTGACATCAGCCGGGCTACTTCGCCCACTTCTTCCATGAGCACTGCCATATTGGTTAGCTCATTATAATATCTGACGCCAATAGTGTTGATCCAGTTATCAATGGTGTCTTGTGCTTGTTGGATGGTCATATTTATGAACTAATGGATTTAGGCAACGGCCTCCAGAATTTGGCTCGCATGATTTTCCGTATCTACTTTGTCAATAATTTGCTCGATATTCCCATGTCCATCAATTACAAACGTAGTACGAATTACTCCCATGTATTTCTTGCCAAACATTTGCTTTTCGCCCCACACGCCGTAAGCCTTCAGGATTTCTTGCTCGGTATCAGCAATTAGAGAGAACGGAAAACCATACTTTTTGATAAAATTCTGATGTTTCTTGGCGCTGTCCGGACTTACGCCGAGCAAGGCAAATCCCTGCTTTTTCAAGTCTTCATAATTATCCCGCAAATTGCAGGCTTCCGCCGTACAGCCGGGGGTATTGTCTTTCGGATAAAAAAACAAGATTAGCTTTTTACCTTTGAAATCAGACAGTGAAACGGTTTCACCTTTTTCGTTTAAACCCTTGAAATCCGGGGCTTTGTCGCCTGTTTTGAGATGTGTCATTGGTAGTTTGATGTTTGAAGGTTCGAAAGTTTAAAGTTCTCAAAACGAGAAACAAAGAAACAGTAAAGTGGTTGAGTTGAAATATTACAAGGTAAACGTTCTTTCCAAAACGCGTTCATTGCCCATCACATCTCGCACGAGCAATCTCAGCTGATGCTTTCCCTGCTTGATCGTTCCGTCAAATTCATGCGTGATCGTGCGGCTTTTGGCGTCGTATTCCAGCAAAATCCATTGCCCGTCCACAGTGGCTTCGTAGTGTAATCCTGGCATATTGCTGGCTGTGGCAAAATTATCGCCGATTTTGAAAGACATTTTTTTATAACCCCTCATGTAAGATTTAAAAATAACCGGACTGACGCTTGGCGGAATCGTATCCACCATAATGCGATAGTCGCCCATGTAACGCACGTCGGCGGTGAGCAGGTCATCGCGCCAGACGCCGCCGCAGTTAGTGCGGGCCCGGTATGCAATAAACGCTTTATTTTTCAAGTGCTCCGGCAAATTTCTGGGTCGGATGCCAATGCCAAAATAATCATGCACCGGTACTTCCCGATCATTGATCTGATACACCAGAGAATATGGCGCGGTTTCACTTTCAATCGCCTTGTATTTCAAATACAAATCTTCATAGAAAATGCCGATCGGAAAAAATAATTCAAGATCACCATCCTGGATCAAACTTTCTTCAAAATGTGGTACAATAAATTGATAATCAACAGGTTGCTCGGTAATTTCGGCACTATCTCTGGTTACAGAAAACTGAACCGTGGACGTATTACCATGATAATCTTCTGCCAAGATTTTTATGTCGCTCGACTGCCCCGGGCGCAGGTGTACCACGCCATTATTGGGTTTATGCAGATAGATCGGCAGTTTGTTGTAAGGCAGCACGTAGCAGCGGTAGAAATAGCCATTCCGATTGGTATATTCTTCATAATCCAGCGTTGCATTCAGGTAGCGAGTATCTTCATCCGGGAAAGTCTCCATTTGAAAGCGACAAACCAAGGAATCATCCTGGAAAACGGAGAGTACATAAATGCCATTTTTATTATGTACGTTATCCATTGGATCATAACCTTTTAGCGCGAAGCCTACCTCGGCAGTTTGAATAGAAATTGCGTTATCTTTGAAAGTATAAGTGTTTCCCGATTTGTACAAACCAACATTTTTTTCCTTGATTGCCTGATGCTTTTCATTTAAAGAATAGACCTTCAATTCTTGCAAAATGGGTGGACGATTGTCGTACACCTTAAAACCAAACAACAGCGGATTGATCGGATCCTCGGTCTCGGTATCGTGGATTTCAAAATGAAGATGCGGGCCTAATGTGGCGCCGGTGAGTCCGACCCGACCGATTTTTTCGCCTTTTTTAAAGGTAAATTGGTTGGGCTCCAGCTTTATTTCCTGCTCAAATTGCTTGGTCTCGTATTGTACTTTTTTCAGAAAAGCCTCTACTTCCGGCGTGAAGCCGTCCATGTGCGCATAAAGCGTAGTGTAACCGTTGGGATGCGCAATGTATAAGGCTTTGCCGTAGCCGTTGCCGCTTACTTCGATTTTTGCGAGGTAACCATCCGCAGCTGCCAGAATGGAGGTGCCCACCGTGGCTTTGATGTCGATGCCGGCGTGGAAATGATTGGGGCGCAACTCACCGAAAGTCCCCGCCAACAATAAGGTTTGATTGGGTATCGGCGACCGGAAGTAATCCTGCGGATATTTATTTTCGGGATCCGTCGAGGCAAAACTGGAATAGAAAAAGTTGAGCAATAAAAGGGTAAGAAATAGCCGCATTGTTCCGGGATTTATTACGTCTAACGCAGAAAATTAATTAAAATTTTTACAGTGATTATTCATCAAAATGAAAATTAGATGACGAAGTTGTTTAAAAATAAATTGTTTGATTTCTCAGTAAAATGAGCGCAAAAGCTAAATGATGCAAACTCAACCAGTTTTGAGCCTTTGTTTCAAAGCGTATGATTAAAGCTTTAAAGGCATCAATCCATGCATTGGTACGTTGCACGGAAAAACGTTCTTTGTAAAGTTCATCATCCAGTAATGGCTGCCTGTCCATATTTTTAGAATTACGCTTATTGAAATCGACATTAGCAATGATGTCATTTGCCAAGCATAGCTGCCTAAAGCCTACACTATCAAACCCGGCATCTGCATTTAAAAACAATCCGTTGATTTCAATGCCGGACTGTTGTAAATCCTGCAACATTTTAGCGAAGAAAAAATCAATGTTAAAAAGGTCATTATGGTTGCCATCAATTGGTTCAGACATCGCTAAAGGAATGCCTTGTTTATCGGTCAAAAACAGCGCATTCGTTGTCTTTGATTTTTTGCGGCTCTGATAACCAACCGCTTGTCCACCTCTTTTGGCTGGCGTATGCGATCCATCGAATTGGACGGAAGACATATCTAATCCCGATTTATGAATGGACAATAATTTAGGCCACATTCGTTTCCAGGAACCATCTTTTGACCATTTATTGAAATGGTAATAGATTGAATTCCAGCTAATTAATATCCTGCTGCAAAAAGCGCTCACTGGAATCTCTCTCCATTGACAACCGCTTTTGAGCCGATAAATAATTGCTTTTACAATGCGCCATAAAGGCACTTTGGTTTTTCTTCCAAGGTTTGATTGGCTTAAATATGGCAATAGGTTTTTTGTAATGAACTTTTTAGATAAATTTACATACATGTTGCAGAAGCTTCTTTTGTTAGTGTGATAACCAACAATTTAATGCTTTTGCAACATTTTTTTTCATCCTCGATTTTGAGGAGACTTTTTAAACAACTTCTTAAAATAAGTAAAGAGACAATTTTAAGTTCAAATAAAATATTTCATAAGAAGCTGATTGTCAGATTAATTGGACTTTCGACAATCGACTGTAAAACTGTCCGACTACTTAGTTTTGTGTAAATAATCAGGGTATAATAATGCATTCAAAAATAAATAAGTCTGTAATGATTTGCAAATTTCCATAGCTGGATTTTTAGTTAAATAAACTTAGTTTTATTTCTAAACTAAGCCAACATTTTTTGGTATTTTTACGTTAGAATTAGGAGTAAAAATTTTTGCCGGCAAGCCCAATCGCGATTGGCACGGCTTTACCAAATCAAAACCAGTCATGACCACTTTCGCTGATGCCGAATTGACCCTTGAAAGTAAGGGATTTCTTGATATAGAAGTAGATCCTACGCTCGATCTGGTGGAGGAAATCGAACGCCTCAAAAAAGAAAAAAATGCCGTGATCCTGGCGCATTACTACCAGGAATCTGAAATTCAGGATGTGGCAGATTACATCGGCGACAGCCTGGGCTTGTCGCAGCAGGCCGCCAAAACCGAAGCCGATGTCATTGTATTTGCAGGGGTACATTTTATGGCGGAGACCGCGAAAATGCTGAATCCGCACAAGAAAGTGCTGCTGCCCGACCTGAAGGCGGGTTGCTCGCTGGCAGACTCCTGCCCGCCACCGCTGTTCAGAAAATTTAAGGAAAAATATCCCGACCACGTGGTGGTGAGTTATATCAACTGCACGGCGGAGCTGAAAACGCTGACCGATATTTGCTGCACGTCCACCAATGCCGTTCACATTATTGAAAGCATTCCGAAAGATCAGCCGATCATTTTTGCGCCGGATATTAATCTTGGTAAATATCTGATTAAAAAAACCGGGCGAGATATGATATTATGGAACGGTACCTGCATGGTGCACGA
>CAZGAU010000047.1:11918-33569 GCA_964523725.1 uncultured Saprospiraceae bacterium | reverse complement strand
GACAATGCAGCGCCGACGTTCAGTTGCCCGATGGCATCGATCGATCTGGGCTGCAATCCGCAGACCTTCCCGACGGTGGACGATATCAAAACCCTGGTGAATGCGCAGGACCCTTGCGGCTTGAAGAGTGTAGTGGTGACGGCGGGAGCGATCACGGGGACTTGTCTGAAATCACAGACCTTCACGGTAAAAGCGACGGATAATTGCGATAACAGCAACACCTGTGCGGTGACCTATACCTGGACGGAAGATACGCAGGCGCCGATGTTAGTATCCTGCCCGGAAAGTAAGGACTTGGGTTGTAATCCGAATCCATCGGAATATGCACCAGGTACAGCAATGTGGACGGATAACTGCGGTTTTAAGGAAATGGGCGTACGGGAAGGTACACCTTCACCGGATGAGGATGGCTGTAGTTGGTCGGTAGCTCATGAATACTATGCAATCGATAATTGCGGTAAGGAAAGTATTTGTATTCAAACACTTACCTGGAGGGTTGATGATACAGGTCCAACATTTTTCTACATCGGACCGATTCCAGAACTGACCTGCGAAGAGGATGTAGTTCCTGATTTGACTGCGCTGGAGAATTTTGACATTAGTGATAATTGCTCTTTGTCCGGAAATGTGGTCATTACACAAAGTCCTGAACCAGGGGAACCTCTCATGGGTACTCTGATGCTGACATTTACCGCAACGGATGAGTGCAATCAATCCAGTACAACTGAGTTTGAACTTGCTTGCACGCCGCCCGAAATAGGGTGTACTTATACACCCGGTTACTGGAAGAATCATCCCTGGGATATTTGTGTCGAATTGATTCCTTGCGTCGGTGAGCCACTCGCTGCGCTCAATGGACATGGAAGCAACGCTAGAGTGATTTTAGCTAGAGCCTACGCTGCTGCTTATTTGAACCATGAATGCGCAGGTGCAAGATTAAATGGTATCCAGGCCGAATTCGATAAGGCACAGGAGTTATTATGCACTGTTTCAGAAAAAGAAGCATCTAAACTAAAAGGACAGGCTCGTGCTGAATGGACAAATCTGGCAGATAAAATTGACCGGTTCAATAACGGGTTAATTGGACCTCCACATTGCACTGAACCTTTATCGCCACGACCAAATCGTAACGGAAGAAATACATTAACTATTGACCCCGCAGCCGGCATCAATGTGATGGCTTATCCGAATCCATTCACTCAGGTGGCTAATATTCGTGTTGCATTGTCGTATGACAGTGAGGCGAAGGTCGAGATTTTTAATATCTCCGGTCAATTGGTAACGAAGCTCTTCGAAGGCTTTCTGGCGGCTAATGTTGTTCAGGATTTGGAATTTATTCCGAACAGAAAGGCTGGAGATGTTTATTTCTACAGGATTACAACGGAAAGAGGTACTGCTTTTGGCAGGATCGTTTCCACGGATTAAAAAATACTTGTTGACAATTTGAAGCGAGGGAGGATGACAGTTATACGCTGCCATCCTCCTTTCTTTTGTACTCAATTAAAAAGCATTACCTTTAATCCCGCAAAATCGGATCGGTGTTTCACTAAATAGATATCGAAAAAAATCGTTACAGCATTGTAAAGCAAAGCACACGAATGAAACGTTTCGGAGTTATAGTCAGTTTTTTAATTCTGTTTGTCCTTGCAGCATATTCCCAAACCCAACGCCCGGCTGTTACAAAGAAACAAGACCAGGTAAAGGTGGATTACGCGGATGTTTTTGAAAACTTCCAGCAGGGTAAGGATATCATTCAGAAACTGCGCGGGAATGTGGAGTTACGCCAGGACAGTATTTTCATGTATTGCGACTCGGCGATCATAACCAATAACACCTACGTTGTGGCCAAGGGTAATGTAGTAATTCAACAGGGCGACACGACCAGTGTTTTTGCGGATTCGCTGGTATATTGGGGCGATTTGAAGCAAGCTTCTTTATTTGGAAATGTGGCTTTGGTAAATAATACGCAGAAGTTATTTACCAATCGTTTGGATTATGATTTGACGACCAAAACCGCTACTTATTTTGAAGGGGCAACCCTTACCAATAATGATACCCAACTCAGTAGTAAGCGCGGCTATTATTATGTTCGGCAGAATGAAGTTTATTTTCGCGACAGCGTGGTGGTTATCGACCCTGAATTCAAATTGCGCTCTGATACCTTAAAATTCAATACTGAAACCCGAACCGTTTTTTTTCTAGGGCCCACCCTGATCGTGACCGACAGCAGCAAGGTTTACTGTGAAGATGGTTTTTATGATACTCAGAATAATTTGGCAGAATTTCGTGAAAACGCCCAGTACGTAAGGGGTGCAGCACAACAAGCCACCGCAGAAGTGATCCGCTACGACGGGAAAAACGAGATTTATACCCTCGAAGGTGATGCGCGCTTTACGGATAATAATCAGGAGGCGATTGCCAATACCATTCGATACGAGGAACGCAACGATAAGTACTTTCTTTCCGGAAATGCGAGTTACCGTGATTCTACTAGAAATATTCAGGCTGAGGAAATTATATATGACAGAAAAAATGAATTATATTCAACCCAAGGACGGTCACGCATCAGCGATCCCCCGCAAATCCTGGAAGCCGACGCCGTCGCTTATACCGAGGGAAGCGGTTTTGGCGTCGCTTCCGGCAATATCATTTGGCAGGATACTTCGGCAAATTTGACAATCCTGTGTGATCGCGCGGATTACAATCGCCAGACCAATTATCTTAAAGCAACCGGTGGGCAACGCGGGCGCCCTTTGCTGATCACCGAAATAGATCAGGATTCATTATTCTTGTCATCAGATACGCTGGAAGCTGTGCAGACGGTGGATACCCTGAGCAAGGATACGATCCGGACGCTTTTTGCCTATTATCAGGTGCGCATTTACAAAAGCAATTTGCAAGCGGTTTGCGATTCACTAAGCTACACTTCGAGCGATTCTATCTTTCACCTGTACGAAGACCCAATAATTTGGTCGGATACCTCACAATTTGTAGCGGATACGATCGATATGCAATTGCGAAATGATCAGATTGACCGTATTTTTCTGAGGAATAATGCCTTTATTGTCAATTCCTCTGATGAAATATTTTTTAATCAGATTAAAGGACGCGATATAACAGCTTTTTTTGAGGAGAGTGAGCTGCGGCGGATGAATGTGCAGGGCAACGCAGAGTCGGTTTATTACGCCAAAGATGATGCCGGTGCTTACATAGGTGTTAATAAAATCATTTGTAGTGAGATGCTTATGTATTTTGGAAATAATAATATTGATCAAATTCGGTTCTACGCGCAGCCGAAAGCCAATCTGACGCCGATGAAACAAGCCAACCATGAAGAAATGAAAATGCCTGGTTTCAGCTGGGAAGTGCGAAAACGACCCAAAAACCGGGATGATGTTTTTGTAACAACCAAGAAGAACGAACCAACTCCAGTTAAAAATGAAAAACCTAAAGCGAAAATTACTGGGAATTAAGGCTTTATTGCTTTTTACTGCCGCTTTTGTATGGGCGAATCCTGCGGAACAGCAGCTTCAGGTTGCCAATGAAACCTACCGAGCCGGTAATTTTGAGGAATCCACAAAACAATACGAGGCACTTCTGGAACAGGGTTATCGTTCGGAAGCGTTGTACTACAATTTAGCGAACAGTTATTTTCGCCTTGGGCGGCAGGGTAGGGCAGTTTTGAATTACGAGCGGGCGCTCATGCTGGACCCAACGGATGCGGATACTCAACATAATCTTCGCGTGTTGCGAAGTCGATTACCGGATGATATTGAGGTTTTGCCTGAGTTTTTTCTTGAAAAATGGTGGAGAAATATTAGCCTTAGCCTTTCGGCAGAAAGTTGGGGTACCTTTGCGTTGGTTTGTTTATGGCTGGGGGTTGGAGGTTTGATCTTGTGGCTGTTAGGGAAAAAACGACAATTGAAAAAGAATGGCTTCGCTGCGGGTGTTATTTTATTGGTTTTCAGTGGTTTGGCATTTGTATTGGCAAATTATCACCACCAACTCGACCAAAATAGTGGTCGGGGCGTCGTTATGCAATCGAGGGCGGCCATGCACAGCGCGCCAGATGATGAAAGCCAGGTGATTAGGGAGTTGCACGAAGGCGCAACCATTCTGATAGTAGATAAAATTGGAGATTGGTACAAGATCGCACTGCTCAACGGTGAGGAGGGGTGGCTGCCGAAGGATACTTTTGAGAAGATTTAAGCAATAAAAAAAGCCTTATCCTAAGATGGGACAAGGCTTGAAAAACATAAAGCTATGAAAACTAAATTCTTTATTCTTCTTCGTCAACCACTCGGCCGCCTTTCAGTTCATCCTGATAGGCTTGCAACTCCTCCCACTTGCCTTCAGCGGCAAACTGAGCTTGTTTTGCCCAGGTGGTAGGATCGTGCATTTTATAGCGGCTTCCGGCTTCTGCCAGAATTTCTTTCAACTTTTCAATATCTGCATTTGCCAGAGCAGCCCAGGTTTCGATACCTGCGTCTTTCAGTAAACCGGCAATTTTCGGACCAACGCCTTCAATCACTTTCAGGTCGTCCGCTTTGATCGTCTGACCCGAAGGTAATTTAATTTTACCTCCGGTGGAAGTTTTTGGCTCAGATTTTTCTGCTTTGGGAGCAGCTTCTTTCTTCGGAGCCTCTTCTTTAACACCTCTTGAGACGGGTGCTTCTGCTACGGGAGCAGCTTTTTTCTTTTGTACTTTTGCTACCGTTTCAGCCACCTCTGCGAAAGGTACGATGTTTACGTAAGTTCTGTTTTGTTTCTTACGCTTGAATTCTACAGTGCCTTCCACAGCAGCATGCAGGGTATAATCCTTGCCCATATAAACGTTATCGCCCGCGTGGAATTTGGTACCGCGTTGACGTACGATGATATTTCCCGGTTTTGCGTACTGACCGCCATAGAGTTTTACGCCCAATCGTTTGGGATTACTATCTCTACCGTTCTGCGTACTACCTTCACCTTTTTTATGTGCCATTTTCTTGAAAATTTGAGATTCGAAATTTGAGATTCGAAATGCTTTTCACATTTCGTTTTTCATCTTTCAGGTTTTAAACAGCAATGCTGTCAATTTTGATCTTTGTAAAACGCTGACGGTGACCCTTCTTCAGCTTGTAGCCTTTTCTTCTTTTCTTCTTGAAAATGATGACTTTGTCACCTTTCTGATGGCCGAGTACGGTCGCATTGACTTTGGCTGCATCCAGCACCGGCTTGCCAACTGTGACGTTACCTTCTCCCTTTTCTACCAGCAAAACCTGATCGAAAGAAAGTTGGTCGCCCTCGGTGGCTTCTAACTGGTGGACGAAGAGCTCCTGCCCTTCCTCAACTTTGAACTGCTGACCAGCTATTGTTACGATTGCAAACATGAGCGAATTTTTGTTTAGATGATGGTTGAAAATGTGTCTGGGAAAGGCTTTTGGCTTACGCTTCAAACTAATTGACCCAAACGGTCGGCAAAGGTAAATCTTTTTCTTGATTTTACCAACCCCTATGCCCCAGTAAAAGGCATATTTTTTGAGGATAATTCTCTATTTTGGGTTGCTGCCTGACTTCAAAAACGGGTGTTTAAATCAATTCCCGCAGTCGGAATTTTATCCTCAACCGTTCATCGCCTCTTTTTATGATCAATCTTATGCGTTTGCCCGCCCGTTTCTGGAGGCGTTTGGTAATATCAAATAAATGCAAAAAGCTGGCCGGTAACCCATTAATAGATTTGATTTCATCACCGATCTGCACGCCGGCCTGTTCTGCCGGGCTACCGGCAATGAGATCAACAACGGTAAATACATTTAGGTTCGCCCCTGAGGCCGCGACGATAAGTCCGCTTTTATCGTACTGAAACTTTTTCTTAAAATTCTTTTCCGGTTCGAGATAGAGCTTTTCATTTATATAATCCACCGTTACCTCAAAGCGGTTCAGAATCTGATTGCCGATAATACCATTTCGATCATTTAAAAAGGTAGAATCCAGATCGGGAGGTACCTCCTGAAAATTAGTGATTACACCATCCAAGGTGAATTCACCCATTTCCAGTTTGTCAATTCTGCCCAAAAAACCTTGCAAATAGCCACCCAAGCCCATGCCTATTTTGCTCCTAATGTATTTGGGAGGCAATTCAAAAGCGGGATGCGTGTTGCTGTAGAGCAGTAAAGACAGACTGGCGCCAGTATCCAGCAGGTATTTTGCCTGAATCGTGGTATCGCTTATATTGGTTGGAGCCAACAGATATGGTTTATTACGGTGCATCTCAATCGGAATAGTAGTCACCCGGCCCTTGGGAGGAGTAAAATGAGCCGGATCATAAAGCGTGATCCTTCTGCGCTTGTAATCAATTTTGACAACGAACCGCCGAAACAAATCTGCACCGATAATGCCTTGTACATTGATGCCGCCATATTCTTCGAACCGGAAATAGTCTTCGTCCAGCACCAGGATGGAGCGGTTGAGCGCTACCAAATTGTGAATGGAAAGTTTGACGCCACGAGCTAAATAAGCATATAACTCTGTACTCAGGTCGGAACCCAGAATGACAAAACGCCTTTCGTAATTGATTTGCAGGAGGTCGGTAATTTCCCGGCGAGTGAGGATTGTATGCTCGGCGCCGGTGTCAAATATAAATTTTAACGGAAAAACATCATTAAAAATGACCTTAATGATAATAAAATTGTTTTCATACTCAAAGGGGATATCCACTTTTTTGATGCCGCGTTTGATTTCGAGATCGTAAAGTTGTGATCGGGCATGTGTGGAAAACAGAATAAGTATCAGTAATGTCAGACCAGTCAGTATTTTATACATAAGTCGGATGTAAATAAAATGTTAAAACTAAAGTTGCTTTATAATTTGTCGTCAATCAAACCTGTGTCAGAAAGTTAAAGCATTTTTACAATAAATTCATTCCCAATATAATTTTGTTTGGTTAGATTTGGGAAAAATAATTTTGTTTATTCTTGTTTTTTTAAGTCTTATTTTCGAATTTTACATAATTAACATTAGTGTAAAAAAAACACATAGTTAGCCTTTTTCTGCCCTGCGTCTTATATCAACGCCAAATTTTTGAAAACAAATAAGTTATAAAACGTCCTCTGGATATCTTAAATGGTTTGAATAAAAAATAATCCTATTGAACATAAAAAAGAAAAATCAGACAATTTGTCTTTCAATTTTTTATGTTTTTTAACCAAACCAAAGTAATGTATGAAACTTAAAGTCGACTATTGCTCCAAATGGTTGCTTGTTGTTCTTTTGGTGGCAGTTGGTAGTTTTGCTTTTGCACAGCGAACTATTACCGGCACAGTCACGGATGAAGCAACAGGTGAACCTCTAATCGGTGCCAATATTCTTGTCATTGGTACATCTACAGGTACGGTAACCGACCTCGACGGAACTTACTCACTCCAGGTTCCTGAAGGTGCCACTCAAATCGAATTCTCCTACACAGGTTATGCCAGCCAGCGCGTTACGATCGGTGCATCCAACGTGATTGATGTGGCCCTTAATGCAGGTGAAGTGCTCGAAGAAGTAGTGGTAGTGGGTTATGGTACCCAAAGATCCAAAGAAGTTACTACCGCTGTAACGAGCGTGAAAGCGGAGGATTTCAACGGTGGTAACGTTAATGAACCCACCCAACTGATCCAGGGTAAGGTTGCTGGTCTCCAGATTTCCAAAGCAGGAGGTGACCCCAATGGTAATTCTACTATTCGCTTGCGTGGCCTCTCTACCGTTGGTGCCAACACTTCTCCACTGATTGTTATTGATGGCGTGATCGGTGCTACGCTGGAATCGGTTGACCCGAATGATATTGCATCTATAGATGTTTTGAAGGATGGTTCTGCTGCTGCTATTTATGGTTCGCGAGCTTCTTCCGGGGTGATTCTGATCACTACCAAAAAAGGATCTCGTGGTTCGGCAAAAGTAGAATACAATGGCTACGCTTCCGCTGAATCGATTGCTAATCAGGTTGAAACAACTTCTGCCAGTGAATTCGCACGTCTTCGCCCGCAAAGTGATCGCGGTTCAGAAACTGACTGGGTGGATGAAGTAACTCGGACTGGTATTTCGCATGTGCACAACCTATCCATGAGCGGAGGAATCGGAAGTGGTACGACCTATCGTGCTTCCTTGAACTATCGTGATATTGAAGGTATTGGCGTGGTCAGTGGTTTTGAGCAGCTGAACGGTCGTTTGAATCTGACCCAAAAAGCGCTGGATGACCGTTTGACTTTCTCTGCCAACATCTCGGCCACCCGCCGGGATGCAAATTTTGGCTTCAATGAGTCTTTCCGTTATGCAACGCTTTATAATCCTACGGCTCCAGTGCGTTTTCCTGCCAATAGTACCAACCCGCTCGCTGATAAGTACGGTGGCTACTACCAGGAAGAGAACTTCGATTATTTCAACCCGGTGGCCTTGATTGAGCAAGGAACTAATCAGGGAAAAACCAATGACTTACTGGTAAGTGGTCGGGTTGACTTTGAATTGGTTCAAGGATTGACCGCTTCTGCTTTTTATTCTCAATTACGCGAGGCAGAGCAGTATCGCGAATACTACAAAAAGCAAGCTTACTTCCGTGGTTTCAACCGCAACGGTTTGGCCCGTGGTACCGATATCGACCGCAACTCACAGTTGTTCGAAGCTACATTAAATTACTCAACCGGCTTCGGCGCTTTGGGCTTAACCGCATTAGCAGGTTATTCCTATAACGAAGTTGAAAACGGCAACCTTTTCTTCTCTACCGGTGACTTTATTTCTGATGATGTTTCATTCAATGCTATTGGCTTTTCACAGGACATTCCGAACGCCAGAGCAACATTCAATAGTGGTAGAGACCGTTCAAAAATTATCGGTTTCTTTGGACGTGTTAACCTGAACTACGACGACACCTACTTCCTGATGGCTTCTGTACGCCAGGAAGGTTCTACCCGTTTCGGTGAAGACAACAAATGGGGTTTGTTCCCTGCCGTGAGTGCCGGTGTTACCTTAAGCAATCTGCTTTCTGTGTCAGGTGTTGACAATCTTAAGCTCCGCGTTGGTTATGGCGAAACGGGCGCATTGCCTCCATTTGTTGGCTTGTCTCAGTTGCGTTTCTCGCAAAGTGGCTCCTTTTTCTTCAACGGTGGTTTTGTTCCAGCTTTTGCACCAAATCAGAATGCTAACCCGGAATTAAAGTGGGAAACCAAGGGTGAATTTAACGCAGGTTTGGATTTCGCATTATTGGATTATCGTCTGACAGGTTCTATTGATTATTATACACGTAGAACACGTGACCTGATCTTTAATGTAAACGTTCCGCAACCACCAAACCAGGCTCAATTCACCTGGGCAAACGTAGAAGACGTAGAGTTATTGAACAGTGGTGTAGAATTGAGTATTGGTTATTTGATGGACAAGGGTGAGAAATTCAGTTGGGAACCGCGCTTAGTGTTCTCTACTTTTGATACAAAACTTGAGCTACAAAACGTAGGCGATGATGCCAAATTTAAATTCTTTACCAGTGGTGGTGAGTTCTTTGACTTCGCTACTTCTCCTGGTGCCCCAGGTCTGAACAACAACCCAACGGTGGTTGTTAGAGCAAACGAACAATTAGGTCAACTTTATGGTCCAGTGTTTGACCGGATCGGTGAAAATGGGCAGTTTATTTTCCGCGACTTGAATGGTGACGGTACTACAGATGCTAACGGTGACGGTATTACGGATGAAGAAGACAAGACCACGATTGGCAATGGTTTGCCAAACTTCTCGCTTGGTTTTAACAGTACCTTCAAGTTTGGAAATATCGACTTCAATTTCTTCCTGCGCGGCGATTTCGGTCACGATCTGGCCAATATGTACCGCGTATTCTACGAACCGTTGGGTACGGGCTCTCGTGAAATTGAAAATATCGTAAATACAAAATACTTTGACGAAAACCTGAAGGATGCACCGGAATTTTCCAGCTATTATGTGGAAAATGCATCTTATATAGCATTGGATAACGCGACCTTGGGATATACTTTTAATTTGGGTGAAAAGACCAAGTTCTCCAAAATCCGTGTTTATCTGACGGGGCAGAATCTGTTCTACATTACCGATTATACTGGTGTTGATCCTTCTCCACGTTTTGCGGACCCTGGTTCTCTTGATAACGGTGGCTTTCCGGGGGATCGTCAGTTTAATCCAAGTGTACTGGCGCCTGGTCTGGATCGCCGGAACAATTATTTCCGGACACGTACGATTACTTTCGGTCTGAACCTGGGATTCTAGGAATGAGGCATTAGTAAGCGAAATTTTATAATCTAAAACTAAACTGATTATGATAAAGTATTGGAATAGCGTAAGTAAGGGGCTATTGTTGCTCGTATGCTTACTCCCATTCAATCAGTCCTGCACCAATTTGGATGAAGAGATCTTCAGCGAATTGACCCAGGACAACTTCCCGACCACGGAGGAACAGTTTATCTCCGCACTGGGTGCTACTTATACGGCGCTCTATGGTTGGGCTAACCACAATTCTATTTTCTCTTTACAGGAAATTGCTTCGGATGAGGCTATGATTCCACAGCGCGGTAGCGACTGGTTTGACGGTGGTCAATGGCTGCGCGTGCATCGCCACACTTACAACTCTCGCGAAGATGCTGTTAACAACGGCTGGAACTTCCTGTACGGAGGTATTAATAACTGCAACCGTGTAATTGCACTGTTTAACACACTTATCGCTGATGGCAAGGTGGATCAATCACAAGCCGAAGGCTTCATCGCAGAGGTACGTACCTTGCGTGCTTTGTTTTACTACTGGTTATTAGATGCTTATGGTAATGTACCAATCGTGACCAGCTTCGCAGATGCGGATCCGAATCCATCTACCAGAACGCGTGCAGAGGTATATCAGTTTATTGAAGCAGAATTGAACGAAAGTGTGCCCAATTTGGCGCGGGAGAAGAGCGGCGCTACTTATGCCCGTATGAATTACTATGCAGGTAAGTTTTTGCAGGCAAAATTGTATTTGAATTCCGAGATTTATGCTGGAAAAGCAGAGTACGCCAAAGCAATCGCTGCTTGTGATGAGATCATTAACTCTGGTTTGTACGATCTGGAAGGTAATTATTTTGCAAACTTCAACACCAACAACGCCGGTTCCAGCGAAAACATCTTCGTCATTCCTTACGACGAAGCGCAAGCACAAGGTTTCAACCTGGCACAGATGACGCTGCACTATTCCAGCCAGTCTACGTTCCAGTTGCAGGAGCAGCCGTGGAATGGGTATTGCACGCTCCAGGAATTCTATGAGTCCTACACTGATAATGACATCCGTAAAGGAGTTTGGGGGAATCAGCAGATTCGTGGCAACTTCCATGCCGGTCCTCAATTCGCTGCGGATGGTACCACCCGTTTGCTTGATTCCAGTGCGGAACCAAACGATCCGGATGGGCAGCCGTTGACTTTTACGCCAGAAGTAAATGCTCTGGAACCAAACGCATTGCGTCAGGCTGGTGCACGTGTAGGGAAGTATGAATATGCATTGGGCTCCACTCCAAACCTGAACGTGGACTTCCCGCTGTTCCGTTATGCGGATGTAATCCTTATGAAAGCTGAAGCGCTGATGCGTAATGGAAATAGTGGTGATGCGCTTACCTTGGTAAACCTGATTCGGATGCGTGCGGGTGTGGATGGGTTCACAACCCTTACAATGGATGACCTGCTGGCAGAACGTGGTCGCGAAATGTTCTTCGAAGGCTGGCGCCGTCAGGATTTGATCCGTTTTGGCAGATATAATGATGCCTGGACGTTTAAGCCGGCTTCTACGCCACAGAAAAATATCTTCCCGATTCCGGAAAGTCAGCTGAACGCGAACCCGAACCTGACCCAGAATCCGGGCTACTAGTGGCATGTCATTCTAACAACCTGTTTCAGGTTTTTATGAATGTGATATAACAAACAGGAAGCAAGTAATTCAGGTTACTTGCTTCCTCCCTTTAATACTGAATCAACACAGCGCAACGGCTGTGGCATCGTTATACATATATGAGAGGCTTTTCCCAATTACTGTTGCTGACCGGAATTTGCTTGTGGCTGTTGATTGCTTGCGGGAAACAATCTGGCTCTTCTCCCGACGAGATTACCATGCTATTCTCTTCTCTTCCAGCTGATTACACAGGAATCGATTTTATCAATCAATTGGATTACACCGAAGAATACAATACTTACACTTTCCGAAATTTTTATAACGGCGGTGGCGTCGGACTCGGCGATATCAATAACGACGGGCTGATCGACGTTTTTTTCAGCGGCAACCTGGTGCCCAACAAACTTTATTTAAACAAAGGAAATTTCCAATTCGAAGATATTACAGCGAAAGCCGGCGTGGCGGCTCCCGGCGTCTGGACTACCGGCGTTAGTTTTGTAGATATTAATGGCGACGGCTGGCTGGATATTTATCTTTGCAAATCGGGAAAACCCGGTGGGGAAAGGCGTCACAACGAATTATTCATCAACAACGGTGATCTGACTTTCACCGAAAAAGCCGAAGAATATGGGCTTGCCAGCGTTGGGCTTTCCACCCATGCGGCATTTTTCGATTTTGATAAAGACGGTGACCTGGATTGTTATTTACTAAATAACTCACTGCGCCCGGTGGGCGGTTATGATTTAATTAAAGATCAGCGTAATATTCCCGACCCGGACGGTGGCAATAAACTTTTCAGGAATGACAATGGCAAATTCGTCGATATCAGTCAGGAAGCGGGCATTTACACCAGTGCGATCGGCTTTGGTTTGGGCGTAACCATTGGCGACATCAACGGCGACGGCTGGCCGGATATTTACGTGTCGAATGATTTCTTTGAGCGCGACTATCTGTACATCAATCAGCAAAACGGTACGTTCAAAGAAGACATGGCTTCGTACATCCGCGAACTCAGCCTCGGCTCAATGGGCGCCGATATGGCAGACGTCAATAACGACGGCTATCCTGAGCTTTTTGTCACCGAAATGCTCCCCGAAGACGATGCCCGTTATAAAACCAAACCCGTATTTGAAAACTGGGACAAGCATCAGCTCAACATCCGGCAAGGATATGGCAAGCAATTCCCGAGAAATGTGTTCCAACTCAACAACGGCGACGCAACCTTCAGCGAAATCGGGCGGTTCGCAGGCGTGGAAGCCACCGACTGGAGCTGGGGCGCGCTGATCCTGGACATGAACAACGACGGGCTGAAGGACATTTTTGTAGCAAACGGTATTTTCAAGGACCTGACCGATCAGGATTACGTCAATTTCTACTCCGATCCTGCCACCGTGCGCGCGCTGATGCAACGCGAGCAAAACGTTATCACCCGCATGATCGATAGTATTCCTACACAAGCAATTGCAAATTACGCTTTTATAAATAAGGGAAATTTACAGTTTAGTAATCAGGCTGAAGAACTTGGCTTGGGCACGCCTGGCTTTTCCAATGGTTCGGCTTATGGCGATCTGGATAACGACGGCGACCTCGATCTGGTGGTGAATAATGTGAATATGCCGCCTTTTGTGTATCGCAATAATGCGGACAGTTTGTTGAAAGACAGGCACTTCCTGGTGTTTGATTTGCAGGGCGAAGGTAAGAATACGCGGGCGATTGGTTCTAAGGTAATAGTTCACAATCAAGGCAATACATATTATCAGGAATTAAATCCAATGCGCGGTTTTGAATCCTGTGTCGATCCTCGGCTGCACTTTGGCTTGGGCGATGCGGAGCATGTGGATTCGGTGACAGTGATCTTCCCCGATGACCGTTTTATAACTTTGAAAAATGTAACCACCAATCAGTTTTTGCAAGTCAACCAAAGAGATGCGCAAGGACGATTTAACTATAAAAACAAGCAAAAAAATCCAGAAATATTTACAAAAGTGCCTGATAATCAATTGCCTGACTTTGTGCATCAGGAAAATTCGTTTTCGGATTTTGACCGCGATCGCTTGTTGTTTCAAATGGTTTCGGCGGAGGGGCCGCATATTGCCAAGGGCGATGTGAACGGCGACGGGCGCGAGGATTTCTACGTTTGCGGCGCTAAAGATCAGGCGGGTAAGTTATTTATTCAACAAACCAATGGTTCGTTCAAAAGCAAGAATGACGCGGTTTTTGAGCAGGATGAAGTCTCCGAGGATACCGATGCGCTGTTTTTTGATGCGGATGGTGACGGCGATCTGGATTTGTACGTGACCAGCGGCGGCAGTGAATTCCCGAGTACTTCGCTGGCACTGGCGGATCGTTTGTACCTCAACGACGGGCGCGGCAATTTTACCAAATCGCCTCAGGTTTTCCCGTCCGGGCGGCTGGAAAGCACGTCTTGCGTACGCGCGGCGGATTTTGACGGAGATGGTGATCTCGACCTCTTTGTCGGCACGCGGCTGCGCCCCTTCCTGTACGGGGTGCCTGTAAATGGGTATATTTTGCAAAATGACGGCAAAGGCAATTTTAAAAACGCTACAACCCAGGTAGCGCCTGGCTTGCAGGAAGTTGGCATGATCACTGATGCGCTTTGGGCGGATTACGATGGTGACAATGATCCTGATCTTATTGTGGTGGGCGAATGGATGCCGATCAAGGTTTTTAAAAATGAAAACGGCAAACTGACCGATGTATCTGCATCTGCGGGTTTGGATAAAACCAATGGCTTTTGGCGGCGCATTGCGGCGGGCGATTTTGACGGGGATGGCGACCTGGATTTTATAATTGGCAATCAGGGCTTAAATTCCAGGATCAAAGCTTCTCCCGAAAAACCGGCTCATATGTACATCAATGACTTCGACGGGAATGGCACGGCGGAGCAAATTCTTTGCGTGTACAATGGCGATAAATCTTATCCTTTGGCGCAACGTGCTGATTTAGTGTCACAAATGCCTGGTTTAAAAAAGAAATATCTGAAATCTCATAATTATAAAGAGCAAACCATCGAAGATATTTTTACGCCGGAACAGCTGCAAAATGCGATTCGGCTGGATGTTTTTTATACGGAAAGTAGTCTACTGCTCAATAACGGAGACGGCACTTTCCAGCTGAAACCCTTGCCCTGGCAGGCGCAGCTGACACCCATGTACGGCCTGCTCGTGCAGGATTTCGATGGTGACGGCCATGCGGATGTGCTCTTGGGCGGCAATTTTTACCGGGCAAAACCGGAAGTCGGGATTCATGATGCCAGCTATGGTATCTTGCTCAAAGGCAATGGCCGCGGGGATTTTACAACCCAGATGCCCAAAGAATCCGGCTTTTTTGTAAAAGGCGAGATCCGGGATTTGGTAGCCTTGCGCAGCGGCGGGCAGCGTTTGGTGCTGGTGGCCAAAAATAACGACGTATTACAGGTTTTTAAATATCAAGGTAGAAAAACAGTGCTGAAAGATTAAAAAAGACGAACTATGAATCTCAAAATCAATTGGTTACTTGCTTTGGTGATGGCTGCAGTGCTCTGGAATTGCAGCAGCCCAATAGATGAATATAAGCGCCTGGTTCGCAAGGAATTAGCTTCCGGTGAGCGGTACGACAGCTTGTTTCTGGGTACTCACTTCGGTATGGATTCAAAGGATTTTTACAAACATTGCTGGGAATTAAATCATCAGGGATTGATCAAGGAAGGTCCCGGAAACACTACGGTTCAGTATTATCTGCCCGATCAGGAGCACGCAATTCGCATGTTATTTTATCCGAAATTTTATAATAATGTAATTTATGAAGTGCCGGTCGAATTTACTTATGATGCCTGGGCGCCCTGGAACAAGGAATTTTTCTCGGATAAGTTACTTGTCGAAGTCATAAAAGTGCTGGAAAACTGGTACGGCAAGGGTTTTATGGAAATCGAATACCCGGAGCGGGGCAGCGTCTGGGTGAAAGTGGACGGAAACCGCCGCATCTCCCTCTGGTGCCAGGATGATCAAAAAGTAAAAGCTTTACTTACAGATATGAGTGTGGAAGAAGCACGGAAAAAAGAGGATAAAGGATTGAGTAGTAAGTAGATAGTGGACAGTTTGAAGTAGGCAGTTTGCAGTGAGTTATTAATATTAGCAAATAAAAACATTGGCTTCATGAAGCGCAACCAAATCGTGGTGGTGATGGTGGCTGTCGGTATGGCGGCTTTGGTGTCGGCATGTTCTAAAGAGCGGGAGCAAGCCTCGGATACGCTTTTTACATCTTTATCTTCTGAGCAGACGGGTATTGATTTTACCAACCAGTTAAAATATGATAAAGAATTTAATATTTATACCTATCGTAATTTTTATAATGGTGGAGGCGTAGCGGCGGGCGATATTAATAACGATGGCTTGATTGACCTGTATTTTACGGCGAATATGCTGCCTAACCGGCTTTATTTAAACAAAGGTAATTTCGAGTTTGAAGACATCACAGAAAAAGCGGGCGTAGCCGGCAAAGCCGCTTGGAGCACGGGTGTAGCCATGGCGGATGTCAATGGCGACGGCTTCCTGGATATTTATGTATGTAATTCCGGGGATGTAAAAGGAGATAATAAACAGAACGAGTTATTTATTAACAACGGCGACGGTACTTTCCGGGAAGAGGCAGAGAAATGGGGTATTGCAGACCGGGGTTATTCCACTCACGCGGCGTTTTTTGATTATGATAAAGACGGCGATCTTGATATGTATTTACTAAATAACTCGTATCAGGCGATCGGAAGTTTTAATCTGCGACGCAACGAGCGTCCCAAGCGCGATCCGCTGGGCGGCGACAAGCTCTTTCGTAATGATGGCGCGGGTTTCACCGATGTGAGCGAAGAAGCCGGGATTTTCGGGAGCGTCATCGGCTTTGGTTTGGGCGTGACCGTGGGCGATATCAACCGCGACGGCTGGCAGGATATTTATGTGTCCAACGACTTTTTTGAGCGGGATTATTTATACATCAATAACGGCGACGGTACGTTCTCTGAGCAGCTGGAAAAACAGGTGCCCTCCATTAGTGCAGCGTCCATGGGCGCCGATATGGCGGATATCAATAACGACGGCTTTGCCGATGTATTTGTCACCGAAATGCTGCCCGAATCCAATGAGCGCCTCAAAACCGCCACGACCTTTGAAAATTGGAACCGTTATCAGTACAATCTCGAGAATGGATATTATCACCAGTTTACGCGTAACATGCTCCAACTCAACAACGGTGACGCCACCTTCAGCGACATCGGGCGGTTGGCCGGCGTGGAAGCTACCGACTGGAGCTGGGGCGCGCTCGTTTTTGATATCGATAATGATGGTCATAAAGATATTTTTGTCGCCAATGGCATTTATCAGGATTTGACCAACCAAGATTTCCTTAATTTTATTGCAAATGAAGAAACCGCTAAGACTGTGATTACCAAGGATGGCGTGGATTTTGAGAAACTGATCGATGCGATCCCTTCCAACCCGATTCCCAATTATGCCTTTCACAATCAGGGTGGTTTGAAATTTGTCAACAAAGCTCAGGAATGGGGCCTGGCTCAGCCCGGTTTTTCCAATGGCTCGGCTTACGCAGATTTGGATAATGACGGCGACCTCGATCTGATCGTGAATAATGTAAATATGCCGGCTTTTGTGTATCGCAACGAAGCCAGTCAGAAGTTTCCTGATAATCGATATCTCAAACTGGAACTCACCGGTGAGGGCAAAAACCCTTATGCCGTGGGTACCAAAATGACCATTCGCCACCAGGGGCAGGAGTTGTACCTGGAACAAATGCCGATGCGCGGTTTTCAATCTTCGGTGGATCCGCGTCCGCACTTTGGCTTGGGCAATATCCAGACCATTGATACCCTGATCGTGGAATGGTACGATGGCAAATATACAGTAATGACGGGCATTCCAACCAATCAGATGCTGAAACTTGCGCACCGGGATGCGGCAGAAATACCAATGGCAATAGACCATCAAGCCGGGAAAAAGCCTGGATTGTTTAAAGAGATCACGCCGCAAAATGTAGTATCATTCAAGCATACCGAGAATTTTTTCGTGGATTTTGATCGCGATCAATTGTTGTATCACATGCTCTCCACGCAGGGACCAAAGCTGGCAACCGGCGATGTCAATGGCGACGGACGTACCGATTTCTACATTGGCGGCGCCAAGGATCAGGCAGGCAAATTGTTTGTACAACAGCCCAACGGAACGTTCAAAAGCATGAATGACGCGGTTTTTGAAAAGGATAAAACCTCGGAAGATACCGACGCACTTTTTTTTGATGCCGACGGCGACGGTGACCTAGATTTGTATGTAGCCAGCGGTGGCAGCGAGTTTCCAAGCACTTCTCTAGACCTGGCGGATCGATTGTACCTCAACGATGGGCGTGGCAATTTGACCAAATCACCGCAGACTTTGCCGGCGGGGCGTCTCGAGAGTACAGGCGCCGTGAGTGCCGCTGATTATGATGGAGATGGCGATCTTGATCTCTTTGTCGGTGCACGGTTGCGCCCTCTGTTGTATGGCGTTCCGGTGAATGGATATATTTTGCAAAATGACGGAAAAGGTAATTTCAAAAATGTGACCAAAGAAGTAGCGCCAGAACTAATGGAAATCGGTATGATTACTGATGCGATCTGGGCGGATCTGGACGGTGACGGTGACGAAGACCTGATTGTGGTGGGCGAATGGATGCCTATAAAAATATTTCAAAACAATCAGGGGAAATTCACCGAAATCACCGAAAACGCTGGCTTGGCGAAGACCAATGGCTGGTGGAATTGTATCAAATCCGGTGATTTTGACGGCGACGGCGATCTTGATTTTATTATTGGTAATCATGGCTTGAATTCAAGATTCCGGGCAAGTGCGGAGAAGCCCGTTTGCATGTTTGTCAACGATTTTGATCAGAATGGTATGGTGGAGCAGGTGATTTGCACGTTTAATGGCGACAAGATGTATCCGATGGCACTGCGCCACGATCTCGTAGCCCAAATGCCGGGTTTGAAAAAGAAATACCTGAAATACGAGCGTTACAAGGATCAAACTGCTCAGGATATCTTTACGCCTGAACAGCTCGAAAGTGCAGTAAAACTGGATGCTTACGAATTTGAAACCTCCTTGCTCGTCAATCAGGGCAATGGCAAATTTGAACTAAAACCGCTGCCGGTCGAAGCTCAGGTTTCCCCAGTGTACGGCATTGCGGTGCATGATTTTGACGGAGACGGCAATCTGGATGTGCTGTTGGGTGGAAACTTTTTTTCGGCCAAACCGGAAGTCGGGCGTTATGACGCCAGTTATGGCTTATTGCTTAGGGGTGATGGAAAAGGCAATTTTAAAGCCGTAAAACCAAAAGAGTCAGGTTTTTATACATATGGAGAAGTGAGAGATATTTCCGTAATTAACTTTGGCGCCAATCGGATGGTGTTGGTAGCAAGGAACAACGATACCCTGCAACTTTTTCAGTTTTAGATAGTTAAATCCGTACACGGCTCTTAGTACGAGGGATGCATCTATATTGAGCAACACCTGCCAACACCGATTGGCTCAAATCCAGGATTCATGCAGGTAACTCAAATCTTTCGAGGGATCATTACCTGGCTCCTGTTGCAATTTTGGCAATACGGTGCTGCCCAGCCTGTGCCTTGCGATGACTGGCTTTATCTTACAACCTCCGATTATATCGGCACGCCGAGTGCTTTCACCCAGATGCGGATCAATTCCGAAACCGGCCGGCCGGAAATCCGCATTTTGAATGAAAATATGGGTACTTCCCTGACCGGAGTGGGATATAATGTTTTTGATAAATTTATTTATGGCTTACATCCAGTTACTTATGAATTGTTTCGCGTGGATGCCAGTGGCAATGCTACCAATCTTGGTCTTCCCGCAGGAATCGATACCTCGTTGAATTATTTTGCGGGCGTGTGTGCTACTACCAGCCGAAGCTTGATGCTGATCGGGCGAACCAAGGATACCGGCGTGGATAAAAAACTGGTTACCATCAATCTGGATCGCGTTAGCGCAGGATTCGTGTCCATTATAGCCGATTGGGAAACACAAATCGAAGATATCGCCATTGACCCGGAATACGGTATCATAATGGGATTTGATAAGAAAACCAGGCGTCTGGTCAATATTGGCTCCGGGGGGCTGGTGACCAGCAACCGCTTTGAGGTCAATACTCAGATTGTCAACGTCGGCTCTCTCTTTTTTGATGCAAATAGCGAACTCTACGGTTTTGGCGGTACCGGCTCTACCGAAACTATTTTTTACAAATTCGATAAAACCAACGGCAAAGCCAAAGCAATCGGAAATGGGCCGCTGGGGCGTTCCACCGATGGTTGTTCCTGCCCTTATCGCCTGAGCTTTGAAAAAACGGTCAGCCCCGCCCGGACGCTCCCCTGCACCGAGGTGACTTACCGCTATCACGTCAATAACACTGGAGGCACGGCTTTCACGCAAATCGACATCCGTGATACCTTCCCGGAAGGTTTTGTTATTACGGAAATCAGCGAATTGCCTTCCCTTGGGGAAATCGTCAGCGGCGTGGGGAGTAATATTTTATTTTTAAATCGAATGCATATTTTGCTGGGAGACAATTATATAGAAGTAAAAGTGCGGGTCGGGACTCAGCCCGGACAATATCCCACACAGAGCAAAATGGGTAAGTTTCCGCTTGCCATTGGCAACGAGCATCTGTCGGATGACCCTGCGGACGGGCTGCGGGAATCACCTACCGTGCTGACCATCATCAAAGGTGAAGAAGTAATTGAAGAAGAACTGGTGTATCTGTGCCCCGGCGGCACCCGCCAGTTACGCGCCAATTTTTCAGCGGATCAATTTCTTTGGAATACCGGCGAAACCGGCGCCAACATTGAGGTTTCCGCGCCCGGAACCTACTCGGTAATTACTACCACGCCCTGCGGCGATTTTTTTGATACGATCCAGGTGGTGAATGTCAGTGAACCTTTGCAGGTCGATCTTGGTGAAGATCAAATTATAGAACAAGGTGATGAAGTAATATTACATCCAAGTAATAATGGGCAGGGAATATTATTATACAACTGGCTTGCCATTGGCGATTCAACCCTGAGTTGCACCGACTGCCCGCGTCCGACGGCTCGCCCGCTGGTGAATTCGCTTTATTCATTGACCATTACAGACGAAAACGGATGTACGGCCAGCGATGAACTGGCGGTGGAGGTGATTCCGGTGCGCAATATTTTCGTGCCTACCGCTTTCAGTCCGAATGGCGACGGCATCAACGATGTATTTTATTTACAAGGTAAAACCGACGCTCAAATCCTTTATCTGCGTGTGTTTGATCGCTGGGGCAATCTTGTTTTTCAGGTACAAAATGGCTATCTTAACGATGCAAACTTTGGCTGGGACGGCAAGGTGCATGGACAGGTGAAAGAATCCGGGGCTTATGTTTTTATTGCAAAACTGGCGTTTGCCGATGGCGTTAAAAAACAGATTTCCGGCGAAGTGGCTTTATTACGCTAACGTACCGGCGAGCTTTAGCTGCCGATATTTTTTTGATAAAATAAAGATGGACACTTTATGCATTTTTTATGATACGAGCATCTTCAAGACGACAATTTAAATTCTTTGATTTAAATGCTCCTGGATTATGAAACGAATTTTACAAGCACTCGTAATTATTATATTTTTATTACTTTCTTTAAATTTTTTTGCGCAAAGCATGGAGGTAAAGGGCAGCGTAATAGACGAGCAAGGCGAACC
>CAZGAU010000047.1:0-11818 GCA_964523725.1 uncultured Saprospiraceae bacterium | reverse complement strand
TTTTTGCGCAAAGCATGGAGGTAAAGGGCAGCGTAATAGACGAGCAAGGCGAACCCCTGATTGGCGCATCTATTCTGATCAAAGGTACTTCCACCGGCACCGTGTCGGATGAGGACGGGAATTTTACAATCCAGGCAGCCATTGGTGATATCATAGTTGTTTCTTATGTGGGATTCGCACCTCAGGAAATAAATCTGGATGATAATTTAGATACAATAGAGGTAGAACTTAAAATTAAATTAATCGAGTTAGATGAAGTAATAATTTGCCATAATTATCCAACTTATGGTTGTGGGCCGACGGGTTGTCCAACAAATTTGAATATCTGGGACAATATAATACTTGGCAATTTCCACCATCCTTACCAAATTCTGCGCGGTCGGGTCCCCGGCTTGACCATTGCCCAACCCGGCGGCGATCCGCTCGGCTTTTTTGATGTCCAGCAGCGCGGCGCGCATTCCATTCTTGGTTCCACCGAACCCTTGATCGTGGTGGATGGATTGCCCGGTGCTTCTATACAAACAATTGATCCACAAGATATTGAGTCGATTACCGTGCTGCGCGATCCGGCCACAGCTTCGATGTACGGCACACGCGGCGCCAATGGCGTCATTTCCATTCAAACCAAAAAATCAGGATTTAATAAAAAATTACAACTCAGCTACAGCGGTTACGCTTCGATGGAAAATGTGACCCGCAGGCCCGATGTGCTGAGCGCTGCGACCTTCCGCCGGCTGGCGAATGATGCGAGTTTTCCCTACAGCGATCCTGCTTATGATCTTGGAAATTCCACCGATTGGTTCGACGAAATCACCCGCACGGGCGTGAGTCAGGCGCATAATCTGGCGTTGGCGGGCAGGTTGGAAAACACCGGCTACCGTGTGGCGCTGAATTACCGTGATGTGAACGGCGTTGCCCGGAACTCCGGTTTTGATCAGGCGAATTTGCTGCTACATATTTCCCAGGAATTATTTAAAAGTAAACTTCGACTAAATGCCGGCGGCAGTTTTACACAACGTAATTTTACCGATGTAAATAAAGACATTTTTTATTATGCTGCTTTAATGAATCCGACCGCACCGGTGCGCGATAATAATCCTCAATTTGGAGGTTATTACCATCCGCTGGTCTTTGATTTGATCAATCCGGTGGCGCTGGCGGAGCAAGTGAATGATGAAGGCAAGCAAAATATTTATACGCTGAACCTCGGCGCTACCTGGCAAATTCTGGACCAACTAAATGCGAATGTGCACTACAGTGTTCAAAATCAGGATTATAAGCGTAATTATGATATAACAGAAAATATTTTCCCAAATTTATTTCCAACAGCCAATAATCGCAGCGAAGCAGATTTGTCGAACCAATTTTTTGAAGCAACATTGAAATATAATTATTATAAAGAAAAACATGATGTCAATATTACAGGCGGTTATAATTACCAGACCTGGATCAACGATCTCGGCGCGACGGTCAATTACGACCTGATGCGGCTGGGGTTGCGTTATGAAAATGTATCATTTCCAACCACTAAGCAAGCGGAGCCCTTTGCGTACAAAACGGCGATCGATCTGGCGGCTTTCTTTGGCAGATTGGAGTACAATTATGACGGCTGGCTGAGTGCTTCGGCGAGCCTGCGGCGCGAAGGTTCATCCCGTTTTGGCAGCAATCATCGCTGGGGCAATTTCCCTGCTTTTGGCGTGGGTATTGATTTTGCCGAGTTGGCGGAACTTGATTTTGCCAATCAACTGAAACTCCGCGCCAGTTATGGCATCACAGGCAATCTTCCGGTAGATGGAATTTACGCCGGGCAGATTTTCCGTCAGCAGGGCACGGTTTATTATAATGGCCAATTTATACCTTCTTATGGACCAGGTAATAATATCAATCCCGATCTGAAATGGGAAGAGCGCCGCGAATTCAATCTGGGTCTGGATTTTATGATATTAAATGGTCATTTAACCGGATCGGTGGATTATTATCGCGGGCAAACCAATGATATAATATATAATTACAGCGTGCCCGTTCCACCCAATTTTTTTAACCGATATCATGAAAACATGATCGATTTTTCCAATCGCGGAGTGGAAATCGTGCTTCGGGCGCTGCCGGTGCAGGGGGCGCAGTTCGCCTGGGAAATTGGCGTTAATTTTGCATCCGACCGTACTTCGATAAAAGCCATTAATCCTTCACAAGGCGAGGATTTTGACGATTTTATCCCATTTCCCTATCTGGGCACTGGTGGCTGCTGCTTTACAGAACTAACTGAAATTCAGGAAGATGAGGCGCTGGGGCGTTTCATCGCCTGGGAAGTGGAGCGAGTAGAAAATGGTTTTCCGGTGCAAAAGGATCAGAATGGCGACGGTTTTATTAATGCCGGAGACTTTATAGAAATCGGTAATGCCTTGCCGCGTTTTACTTATAGTATTAGCAATACGCTGCGCTGGCGCTCGTTTGATCTGAACTTTTTCCTGCGGGGCGTGGCCGGGCACGATCTGGTCAACGTACATCGCCTGGCTTTCAGCAATCCGGTGAATTTTGGCAAGTATAATGTGCACGAGGATGCGCTGGCCTCACCACGTACGCCATCAAGCACACCGATTGATCGGCGGTTTGTGGAAAATGCTTCATTTCTGCGTCTGGAAAATCTGGTGCTGGCGTATAATTTTAATGTTCAGAAGAATGCGTTAATTTCCAGGTTAAAATTGTACGCGGCCGCCCAGAATTTATTTACCTTAACCGAATATAGCGGCCCGGATCCGGAGGTGCGCCTGAATAATCGCGGCGGTGAATTTTTATTTAATCCCAACCCGCTGGTGCCAGGCATAGATGCGCGCATGACGTATTTGCCAACCCGGACTTTTACGCTGGGCGTACAAGCTATGTTTTAAAAATGACAATTGTAAATAAATGATTAATAATTGTTTGCAAAGAAAATGCTGGATTTTTCTGATCGTGATATTCGGTTTGAATGCTTGTGTGGAAAAAGATTCGGATTATTTATTTCAACAACTAAATGAAAGACAAACCAATATTACATTTGCTAATAAGCTGACCGAAAACGAGGAATTTAACATCATAGAATACCTTTATTTTTATAATGGCGGCGGCGTAGCGGTTGGCGATATAAATAACGATGGATTGCCGGACATTTACTTTACAGCCAATCAGTTACCCAATAAATTATATTTAAATAAAGGAAATCTGCAATTTGAAGATATTACTCAACAGGCAGGCGTGGCAGGCACAGGTTCCTGGAAAACCGGCGTCACCATGGCGGATGTGAACGGCGACGGCTGGCTGGATATTTACGTCTGTCAGGTCGGGAAATATAAAACTTTGCAAGGACGTAATGAATTATTTATTAATAATCAGGACGGCACTTTTAGCGAACGCGCTGCTGAATACGGGCTTGATTTTCAGGGTTTTTCCACACAAGCCGCTTTTTTTGATTATGATCGAGACGGCGATCTTGATATGTATTTACTCAATCATTCGATTCATTCCACCGATAATTATGGCAAGGCGCACCTGCGTCAACTCACCGACGAACTCACTGGCGACCGGCTCTACCGCAATGACGGCGGGCGTTTTACAAATGTAACGCAGGAATCCGGCATTTATAGTAGCAAAATCGGCTATGGCTTGGGCGTGGCGACCGGTGATATGAATAATGATGGTTGGCCGGATATTTACATTTCCAATGATTTTCATGAAAATGATTATTTATATTATAATAATGGCGATGGAACATTTACCGAAGCCGGGGAAAACGGTTTCGGGCATACCAGCAATTTCTCGATGGGTAGCGATGTGGGCGACTTCAACAATGACGGGCGTCTTGACGTGCTTACGCTCGACATGAAACCTGAAGATGAGGTGGTGCTGAAAAGTTCAGTCGGCGCTGATCCATATAATATTTACCGTTTTAAATTAGAATATGGCTATCATTATCAGTTTCCGCGTAATATGTTGCAATTGAACCGTGGGAATCTGAACGCCAAAGGCGCACGTTTCAGCGAAATCGCAGAATTAGCCGGCGTGGACGCCACCGACTGGAGTTGGTCGGCACTGTTTTGCGATCTTGACAACGATGGCTGGAAGGATATTTTCATCTCCAACGGCATCTGGCAGCGCCCGAATGACCTGGATTATCTGAAGTTTACCTCCAACCGCGAAGTGCAGCAGCGAGCTACCGACCTGGAAATGGCTTCGAAAATGCCGCCTGGGCTGGTGCCGAATTACGCTTATCGCAATCAGGGAGATCTGACTTTCGAAAAAGTATCCGAAATCTGGGGGCTTGACCTCGTAGGATGCTCGAACGGCGCGGCTTACGCCGATCTGGACAATGATGGAGATCTGGATTTGGTGACCAACAACCTGAACGCTCCTGCGACTGTTTTTGAGAATCGTGCCAATGAAAAATTGCAACGCAACTATCTGAAAATCACATTAAAAGACGAGATTGGCAAGAATCCTTTTGGGATAGGCGCACGGGTAGAAGTCACAGCCAACGGCGTTACCCAGGTACAGGAATTATTCACCACACGGGGCTTTCAATCCTCCGTGGAACCCTTGCTATTCTTCGGTTTGGGCACAGCTAATCAGGTCGTTATTTCCATTCGTTGGGCGACCGGTGATTGGCAATACCTGGAAAATGTAAAACCGAATCAAACGCTGGTGATCGAAAAAACTCCAGACGAAGGCGCCCGAAAGCCAGCAACGACGCCACTTTTCGAAGAAATTACTTCCCAAGCTGGCGTTAATTTTATACATCAGGAAAATGCTTATGTCGATTTTAATCAGGAAAAACTGATTCCGCATCTGCTTTCCACGCAAGGTCCGAAGCTCGCCGTAGGCGATGTGAATGGCGACAGCTTGGAAGATTTTTATGTGTGTGGCGCGGCAGGGCAGGCGGGGCAGCTTTTCATACAAGGAAAAAATAATGCGTTTAAATCTGTTATTCAAGAGGCTATTGTGAAAGATTCCCTCCATGAAGATGTGAACGCCCTCTTTTTTGATGCAGACGGCGATGGTGATCTTGATTTGTATGTGGTCAGTGGGGGAGGGGAGAGCGGCCGACCGCCCGACTGGTACCAGGATCGCTTGTACCTGAACGATGGCCAGGGCAATTTTATCAAAGCGGAAAGTGCTTTGCCTCAAATTCCAGTGAATGGAAGCTGCGTGGTAGCTGCGGATTTCAATGATGATGGCGCACTGGATTTATTCGTCGGTTCACGCTCAGTGCCAGGTAGTTATGGATTGTTACCTGACAGTTATTTACTGTTAAACGACGGAAAAGGGAAGTTTACAAATGCGCAAACTTCCGAATTGAAAGAGCTGGGCATGGTGACCGATGCGGTCTGGCTGGCGAAAGAAAAAACGCTGGTGGTCGTGGGCGAATGGATGCCGGTCACATTTTTGAACTGGCGGGATGGTCAATTTATCAAAACCGAAATTCCCAAATCCAATGGCTGGTGGAACACTGTTCACGCTGCTGATCTCGACGGCGACGGCGATGAGGATCTGCTGCTTGGTAATCTTGGCTTGAATTGCAATCTGAAAGCCTCCCCGGAACAACCAGTAGAGTTGTATGTAGGTGATTTTGACAATAACTTTTACACCGATCCGCTGCTCACCTATTACAAACAAAACAAGCAATACAGTTATTATACTAAAGATGAGTTGTTTGAACAGCTAACCCTGGTCAAGAAGAAATTCGTGGATTATGCGCCTTTTGCGCGTAGCACTTTTCAGGAGGTATTCGACGCCAAACTGATGGAACGCGCCCAACGCAGGCAGGTATTGACTTTTGCTTCATCATTCGCAGAAAATCAGGGCAATGGCAATTTTGTGCTGAAAGCTTTACCGACCGAGGCGCAATTGTCACCGATTTTTGCTTTTGCCACGGGCGATTTTAATGAAGATGGCAAACCAGATGTGCTGGCTACGGGCAACTGGCATGACCTTCAACCCAGCATGGGGCGCTACGACGCGAGCTTCGGGGTGTTTTTGGAAAATGATAATAAAGGCGGATTTAAAAGTAAAGAACCTGCGGACTCAGGATTTATCGTACCCGGACAAGGAAGGGATATTAAAATTTTACGCAGCCACTTAATAATTGTTGCCCGAAACGGGCTGCCTATACAGCTTTTTACAAAAGCTGATCATAAATCGCAATAATTCTTTTCCTACAACTAAATAAAAATAGTGTATGAAACTCAAAACCCTTTTATCGTGCTGCCTGGTGCTTCTGGTACTGGCTTGCACCAAAGAACAACAACAGTCTAACTCCATTAGTTCTCCGGGAGAAACCATTCAGGTGACATTCTTACTCTCGGATGCAGGACAGCCGGGCTATCTGGTCAATTTTAAAGATAAACCAATTATCGATACATCTTTTGTCAGCTTCGATCTGCGCGATGCCGAACCCCTGCGTGACGCCTGGGCCATTGTAAAAACTGAAACCAGCTCTTTTGCTGAAACCTGGCAACCGGTGTGGGGCGAAGTAAATGAAATCAGAAATCATTATAATGAATTGCGTATTGAATTAAAAGAAACCGAAGCACCGAACCGTCTGATGAACATGGTTTTTCGGGTTTATAATGATGGTATTGGCTTTCGGTATGAATTTCCGGAACAGCCCAACCTGACCGACGTGGTCATCATGGATGAAAATACCGAATTCAATCTCACCGGCGATCATCAAACCTGGTGGCAGCCGGGCGACTGGGATATTTACGAACATCATTATAACAATACGCTTTTCAGTGCCATTGATGCCATTTCCAAGCGGGACAACCCAAATCTGGCGCAAACCTACATCCCTGAAAACGCCGTGAATACGCCAGTGACCATGAAAACCGGCGATGGCGTGTATCTCAGCTTTCATGAAGCAGCTTTGTACGACTATTCCGATATGACGCTCAAGGTAGATCAGAAAAACCTGAAATGGGTCAGCGAACTCGTCGGCGGCCCGGAGAACGTGAAAGTCAGGCGGCAAACGCCATTCCACACGCCCTGGCGCACCATTCAAATTGTGGACCGCGCGGGTGATCTGATCGAATCGCATCTGATCGTCAATTTGAATGAACCCAATGTACTCGAAGACGTCAGCTGGATTGAACCGATGAAATATATCGGCATCTGGTGGGAAATGCACCTCGATAAATCCACCTGGGGCTACCAGGGCGGCCGGCATGGCGCTACAACTGAGCACGCCAAAGAATTGATCGATTTTGCTTCCGCGAATGGAATCCGTGGTCTGCTGGTGGAAGGTTGGAACACCGGCTGGGAGCGCTGGTTTGGTTTTCCTGATCGCGAAGGTGTTTTCGACTTTGTAACCCCTTATCCTGATTATGATCTGGAGGAAGTGGTTCGCTACGGCAAGGAAAAAAACGTGGAGATTATCATGCACCATGAGACTTCTGCTGCGCCTAGGACATACGAACAGCAATTCGATACTGCTTTTTCGCTTTGCGAAAGACTTGGCATTCATGCGGTGAAGACGGGTTACGTTGGAAAAATCATCCCCGATGGGGAGTACCACCACGGCCAATGGATGGTGAATCATTATCAACGGGCGCTTGAAAAAGCCGCTGAATACAAGGTGGCGGTGGACGCGCACGAACCCATCAAAGCTACCGGCATCCGGCGTACTTGGCCCAATTTTTTGGCAAGAGAGGGCTTGCGTGGGCAGGAATTCAACGCCTGGTCATCTGAGGGCGGCAATTATCGCGATCATTTGCCGAATGTCGTGTTCACGAGGATGCTGGCGGGACCTATTGATTACACGCCGGGTATTTTTGATCTGGAAATAAAACCAAAACCTAACAATCGGGTACGACATACCCTGGCGCAGGAGCTGGCTTTGTACGTAGTCATTTATAGCCCGATCCAAATGGCGGCGGATTTGATTGAAAATTACCAGAACCAACCAGCTTTTCAGTTTATTCGCGATGTGGCAGTGGATTGGGATGACACCCGGGTGCTGAACGGCGAGCCGGGCGACTATGTGACCATTGTACGAAAGGCAAAAAATTCAGACAATTGGTTCCTCGGCAGCATCACCGATGAAGAACCGCGCCAATTCCAGGTCAAGCTGGATTTCCTCGACGCCGGCAAAACCTACAAAGCGATTATCTATGCAGACGGTCCCGACACCGACTGGGAAAAAAATCCCACTGCGATCCGCATTACCGAACAAAACGTGACCAGCGATCAAACCCTGGATTTGAATCTGGTAGCCAGTGGCGGCGTGGCGATCAGCTTTATGCCGGTGGAATAAGCTATTTTCAATGTTTTTCAGGAACCGGATTGTCACATGGGCAGTCCGGTTTTTTATTTTAGAATTTTTAGTTAAGCATCCCGCGACTTTCGTTCTTTTTTGAAAATGCTCAGGAACAAGGCGCCCATCATGGCGCCGTAGAGCGTGCTGTTGATTGGTTTGGAGGTGATCATGCAGGTACCCGACATGCAACCCACGTAATACCAGTACATCCAGCCGCCAATAGCGCCGAGCAGAACACCGATTAATTCCAGTTTGTATTTTAAAACAAAGTCTTTGATCATTTTTTGCGATTGTAAATTTTCAATTGCAAAAGTATGGGGTTAGCAGAATAAGTTCTGTGATCTTGGTTGGATAAGGGGAGACGTTAACACGATTATATTATAAATTTTCCAGCATTGTCAAAAACTCATCTTTTCCAATTACTTTAACCTCAGGAAATTCAATGCTTTTCAAAATATTGAAATGAACATCATCACTTACAATGAAATCAGCATTGGCAGCTATGGCACAATCTACAAACTTGTTGTCATCTGGGTCTGCTTCAATTAGTTGCCAAAAGTAAAACTTATTAATTTGTATGATATTAGGAAGCTGTATAATGATTTCCAGGGCTTGATTTGCTATTTCCGGGTTGGCTTTTTTGGAAAATATCTCTTCATATTCATTGAGAATATCGCTGGTAATGCAGAGTTCATAACGTTTGCGAAGCAATTGTAAAAAGATGAGATGATACTTGGAGCGGCGCGCCAGGGATACCAGCAAGACATTGGTATCAATCACAACTTTCATTGATCCTTTTGTCTTTTTAAGAATTCTGATTGGCTTTCATAAGGGGTGCGTAAATGCTCTTTACCCCAGCGTTCTATTTCTTCCTCATTGACAAGCCCCTGCTCCCAAAGGTCATCTATACTTTTTTGCAAACGCTGGTAGCGAAATTCCAGCAAAACTTCACGCAAATCTTCCATGTCTGTATCGGACAGGTTTTCCGAGAAAAGCTCCAACAACGCCAACTGTGCGTTACTTAATGATTTTGCTGCATTTGCCATATATTTCCTTTTTTCAAAAATATACATTTTATAACAACTTTCAAAGACGCTCCGTTCCTCAAAATGCAAGTTCAAGTGTCAAGATTTAAAATCCTCACCTTCGCATTGCCACCTAAAAAGCGCTGCACGATCCGCGTGGTCTCAGGATTGCCGCTGTAATACTTGATATTGCTGCGCAAGGTATCCACATTGCTGATGGGCTCCTCTTTGCTGATATAACCGTAGCCGCAGTAGCTGCCTTCCTCCACCAGGATGATGGCGTGCTCATCGGGCGTTCTGCCGTGATCCACGATGATAAAATCCTTGTCGAATACGGTGGAAAGGGCGTCCAACGCCTGGCGGGCGCGCTCGTTATAATCTTCCGGGGCTTCCTTGCTGGCGCAGGCGCCGTGGCATTGCTTGAGATGATAATGAAAACAAGCGCCTTTGCCATTTTGCAAAGATGCTAGCCGGTGGCACAATTCAAATTCCATGACCTTGGCAGTCAGGTGCCCTTTGGCGTTGCCCAGTTTGGGATATTCCGAGACGATGCGAATATCCTTGCGGGTTTTGGCGGTCACGCGCACAATGTCAAAGCGGATGTACCCTCCCTCATCTTCCCAGGTGTAAATGGCATAAGGAAACTGGCGCATGCGCTGGGCGCGGTTCACAGGCGGCAAAAGGCGCTTGATCTCATGCGATTCGAGCAACAGGGCGACCAGTTCGCTGCCGGTAATTTCGTAGCTAATGTCATGCACATGCTGCTGCAACTTTCGGGCTTTTTCGGTAGGATCAGCAAAGTGATCGGCAACTCTTTTGCGGATATTGATACTTTTGCCCACATACACCACATTTCCAGCCTGATCGTGGAAATAATACACCCCGCATGCTTCGGGCAGTGCGTGAATTTTTTCGATGCTGAAATTTTGCGGCAAGCGCGATTCCTTGATACCGAGATTGATAAACTCCTTGATTTGCGTAGCGCTCGTCTGCTGTTGTAAAATCATTTCCAGTAATTCGGTGGTAGCCAATGCATCTGCCAGGGCGCGGTGCCGGGCTTCGGTTTGAATACCAAAATATTGAATCAGATTGCCCAGACTGTAAGAATGTAACCCCGGGAAAGCTGCACGGCTCAAACGCACGGTACACAACTGTTTCCGTGAGAAAGTATAACCCAGCCGCAAAAATTCTTCCCGGAGGAAGCCATAATCAAACCGGACATTATGCGCTACAAAAATCGCTCCTTCAGTCCATTGTACAATATCTTTGGCAACTTCATAAAACCTGGGCGCGTCCTGCACCATTTCCTGGGTAATGCCCGTCAATTGTGTGATTCCGTAGGGAATATACGTTTCAGGATTAATTAATGTCTGGTAAGTATCAATTATTTGTTGCCCATCGTACAAAACAATGGCAATTTCTGTAATTTTATCTCGGATTGCTTTACCGCCGGTCGTTTCTATATCTACGATGGCATAATGCATGTTTGAACCTTTAAGCCTTTAGTCCTTTAAACTTATTAAAACATTTTGGTTGTGAAAATAAAAATTTTTGTTGTAACCCTCGCACTTTTTTTCGCCGGATGTAACAATAACTTGCAAGATGGTACGCCGGAGTCCTTCCAATCCCCTGACGGACAGTTTACTATACAATCCCCGGTATTGGTTGGCGCTTCGAGAATAGGCGAATACCTTCCAACGATCAGGGATAAAACAATTGCCCTGGTAGTCAACCAAACGTCGGTAGTCAACAACACCCACCTGGTGGATTTGCTGCAAGGTGCAGGCATTCGGATTAAAATGATTTTTGCGCCGGAGCACGGTTTTCGCGGTACTGCGGATGCCGGAGAGAAAATCACAGATGCCAAAGATCCCAACACAGGTATTCCGGTGGTCTCTTTGTACGGCAGCAAGCGCGCGCCTTCTGCGGAGGATTTGGCCGGCGTGGACTGGGTACTGTTTGATATTCAGGATGTTGGGGTTCGTTTTTATACCTATATTTCCACTATGCACGAAGTGATGGAGGCTTGCGCCAAGAACAAGGTCAAATTTATGGTGCTGGATCGTCCCAATCCCAATGGACATTATGTGGATGGACCACTCCTGGAGCCAGATTTAAAGTCCTTCGTGGGCATGCATCCGGGGGTACCTGTAGTGCACGGTATGACGGTTGGCGAATACGCCCAAATGATCAACGGTGAAGGCTGGTTGGCCGGCGGCATCAAATGCGATCTGAAGGTGATTCCCTGCGATAACTATGACCACAAAACGCCTTATATTTTGCCGATCAAACCTTCCCCGAACTTGCCGAATAATCGTGCTATTTATCTGTATCCTTCGATTTGTTACTTTGAGGGAACCGTAATCAGCCTGGGACGCGGCACCGACAAACAATTCCAGATCATTGGGCATCCTGACCTCCCGGCCAGCGAATATCCTGATAAATTCACGCCCGAGCCAAAGCCCGGCGCCATGCAACCGCCGCTGGAAGGCAAGCTTTGCAATGG
>CAZGAU010000046.1:0-33825 GCA_964523725.1 uncultured Saprospiraceae bacterium | reverse complement strand
CTGCATCTCGCGCGGATGGCGCTGGAACAACCAGCAGGGCGCGGCAATATTATTGCCCGGCGCGCTATGGATGTAATGCAGGTGCAGTAGCAATTGCTCAAGATTATCATAAGCATACGTCGACCTGTAGTCAAACGGCGGCGCAGAAGTAAGTTTTTTTCCAACAAAAGCCTCGCGGATTGCGCTATTCATCAATTGATTGACATCGCCGCTGGGGCCCATCGAATTGTACAGAATATAAGCCTGGTAAGCCTTGGCGATCGGCTCGCTGGAACGCTCGATCGTACGCAGCGCCACCGGGTCACTAGGCAAATTATTGATGGCATCCTGCAAGGAGCTCGGGTTGGTATTTGCACTAACCGGGTCGATATGTTTCGCTAGTACAATGTATTTCTGCAATTCACGGTTATTATCCCACATCGCATCAAAGGCGCTAGAAGTACCACTGCCGTAGTAACCATCCAAACTGCTTTTGTAATAACCTTCTCCTTTCAGCACTTTTTGCAATTCCAGCACCGAGCGACGCTTGACGTTGGTACGAATGCGCGGCAAGGCAGGCTGGGAAACGGTTTTTGCAGTCGCCCCCGCCATCGGCGTACGTGGCGTCATACCTGTATTTTCAAAAGAATTCGGCACATTTTGGGGAGATACGTTTACAGTAGGCTGCTGACTCATTTCAAAAGGAATGAGCGGCTTTTTGATGCCCGTTTCAAATCCGTTGATTTGAGTAAGAAACACTGTATTGACTGTTTTAATAAATGCATCGCTGAAACCCAGTTGACGAATACCATTCAGCTGTTGCTTTGCTATTTCAACATTTTGGTAAGGTCCCGTCACAATTTTTAGCGAATTGCCATCCAAAATGGCATATAACGGCTCCGCTTTGGTATAGTTTTCCCAATCTACCGGCTGCACGGCGCTTTTGGTTGCCAATTGAATCACAGCCACTTCCTGTCCTTCGGCTGGAGTGCGTTCCTGAATAAAAGCATTGGAATAACCTTTGGCACGCACTTGTGCCCAGGCTTTTTCGGCAGCATCTCGACTGGTATAACCGCCCAGGCGTACAATGTATAACTCACCCTGGGTTTTGTCGGCGTGTACAAAACCAACGGGTTGAATGGCTTCAAAATCGCTCTTTTTGGCTTCGAGGAAAGTGCCCACCTGGATGGTGTAATAGTTCTGCGCAAGCAGAAAACTGCTTAAACCAAGCGCAAACACTAGCAAAAGGGGCAGTTTTTTCATGTGTTTCAAGCTTTTTTGCATTTAACGTAAATATACGCACAAATGATGTGCCCATTTCACTTTTTTGATTAAAACTTGCTGTCTATACAGATAACTCAAGGTTTAAACCGGAAGCACTTGGCGCTGTTCTATTTAAAAACACCAACCCAATGGAGAAAAAAGACATTGTGAAAGAATACACCAACGGCGAAGTTACAGTCGTTTGGAAACCAGGCATTTGCATGCATAGTGCCATTTGTTTTAATGGTTTGCCGGAGGTTTTTGATCCAAATGCACGCCCCTGGATCGACATGGATGGCGCTGGAACTGAACAAATTATCGAGCAGGTGAAAAAATGTCCCTCTGGCGCCCTGTCGTTTTATATGAACGATCCCGATGAGCAAGGCAAGCACAAGAAAGTAACCGTTGAAAATGAGCGCATTGTGGAGATTTCACCGAACGGACCGCTGATGGTGTATGGCAATATTACGGTAAAGTTTCCTGATGGGGAAAAAGAGCAACGCGAGCACCGGGTCACGGCTTTTTGTCGCTGCGGCTCTTCTCAAAACAAGCCTTACTGCGATGGTTCCCACCGGAAAATCGGGTTTAAGGGGTGAGGTTTGGAAGTTCAAGAGTTCAAGAGTTCAAGAGTTCAAGGTTCAAGAGTTCAAGGTTCAAGGTTCAAGAGTTCAAGGTTCAAAAAACAACATCAAAAATGTACAGCTACGATACTTTATCTCAGGCCTTGATGGGGCTGCGGGAGCGCGGCTATACCGAGGATTTCAATCTGGTAGAAAACTGCATCGAGTGCAAGGCGCTGGATTCTTCATATCATCCCGACCATTTCAATGTGGTGGAGGTGCATCGCTTCGAGGGCATGTCTAATCCCGATGATAATTCTGTATTGTATGTCATTGAAACAGAGGATGGTACAAAAGGTACGCTCGTGGATGCCTACGGTGCTTATTCGCAATCGCTTTCCCCGGAAATGGTGCAAAAGCTTAATATTATAAGGCATTGAAATGGATTCAACGAAGGATTGAAACTAAATTCAGGCTAGTGGCGTTTTTATTTCAATGTTTAAACTTTAAACAAAGGAAAAACCATGAAATCCAGAAGCATTGCGCATATCCTGAAAGGAGAAAAACTCAACGTCGGTAGCGCCGAGGTCAAGCAACCATTGCCCACCATGCGCGTGGATCAGATTAGTCCCTTTTTGCTGTTGCATCATTTTGGACCGACCAAGGTAGAGCCTGGGGAAGATCCACTGGGCGTAGGACCGCATCCGCACCGGGGCTTCGAACCAGTCACGTTTTTGTACAGCGGCGGCATTCGGCATAAGGACAGCCGGGGCAACGAAGGCTTGCTCAACGGCGGCGATGTGCAATGGATGACCTCCGGTATGGGCATTATTCATAGTGAAATGGCATCTAAATCTTTCCTGGAAACGGGCGGTGTAATGGAAGGTATCCAGCTTTGGGTCAATTTGCCAAAAAAACACAAAATGGAACAGCCTCGTTATCAGGATATTAAAGCCGAAACGATGCCCGTCATTGCGGAAGATAAAGTGAAATTGACCGTAGTGGCCGGAAATTTCCGGGATCAAACCGGTCCGGCGAAAACCTTCACTCCGATTCTGGCGGTAAAAGCCGATTTTCAGGCGGGTGGTCAGGCTTTTGTAGAAATTCCTGATCATTTTAATGCAATGGCTTATATTTTAAATGGTGAAATTCAGCTTGATAGCGGATTTAATTACGAAGGCGAAACGCTCTTGTATTTCAAAAATGACGGCAACGGATTTCATTTACAAGCCAATAAAGACAGTCGCGTGCTTATTCTTGCGGGTGAACCGATCGACGAGCCGGTAGCGCAGTGGGGACCTTATGTGATGAACACCCAAACCGAGATCATGGAAGCCATGCGCGATTATCAGAAGGGCAAAATGGGTTTTTACACAGATTGATTTTTATAAAAAACTGGTTATTAAAGACATAAATATTAAAATTGATAATCCTGGGTTGTTACTCCAAACCTGTTTCTCATTAAGAATCTGTTAAGGATGCAACAATCCGGCCCGTTTTTGCATTATTTTAGGTATTAAACAAGAGAATCTTATGACAAAAGCATATATGATAGAATTTGACCTCCCGGAATCACCGACGGAAGAATTCTTCTCTCTCATCCCCCGTCAACGTTATGTGATCAACAACTTGATGGCAGACGGTAAGATCAAATCCTATTCGCTGGCGATCGATCGTTCCCGCTTGTGGGTGATCGCCGAGGCTGATTCGGAGTTTGAAGTCATGGAAATGATCAATGATATGCCGCTCAGCGGACACATGATTCCGACTATTTCCGAGTTGATGTTTCACAATTCGTACGAAACACTGGTGTCTTTTTCCTTGAATTAGATATTGTTTATTCATAAATTTTTAGGAGAAAAATTACCCGAAACCATTCTTCGAACTATCACGAAAGCCTTAGTTTCGCGGCGTTTTCCAACGCAAATCCGTAAGCTGCCATGAAAAAGCGTATCGCCCTTGATATGGATGAAGTCATTGCCGATGTAGGCCCGAAATTCCTGGACCTTTACGAACAAGAATTTGGTGTCCGACTCGCTAAAGAAGATTATTGGGGCAAGAAAATTTACCAAGTCAACGGCGCCACCCAAATCCGGGATCATCTTTTCGATAAAGGCTTCTTTGCCGATCTCCCTGTCATGCCCGGCAGCCAGGAAGTAGTGCGCGAGCTGATGGAACATTTCGACATTTTTATCACTACTGCGGCTATGGAATTCCGTGCTTCACTGGAAGACAAATACGACTGGCTGCATCAGCATTTCCCCTTTATTCATTGGAAAAATTTTGTTTTTTGCGGCGACAAGAGTATTATTAATGCCGATTATATGATCGACGATCATGCTTTTAATCTGCGCACTTTCCGGGGAAAAGGTATTTTGTACACGGCGGCGCATAACATCCACGAAACTGAGTTTACCCGGGTGAATAACTGGGAAGAAATCCGAAGATTTTTCCGGAAGGAACTGGCGGCGGGAAAATAAAGGCTTCTACAATTGTCTAAACACAGAATTCCAAAGGGATATTTCACAAACCATAATGAGTAACTTCCGCGACCAAATTAAAAAGATCGGGACTTTGCTGGCGAAATTTGCCGTGACTGGCGCTATGGCCTCGGTGGTCAATTACGCCGTTTTTAATTTGATGGTTTACCTTGTTTTCAAGGTCGATCCATCGGGCGAGGTTGCGTTGACTGCCGCGGAAAAAACCAGGGTTATTATCTCGGATATGATTGCCTATGCCAGCGGTGTGCTTTTTAATTATACACTGCATAAGCGGTTTATTTTCGAGCAAAAACGTTCGGCGCGGGCTACATTTGTCATCTATATCCTAGTGTCGGCGGGCGGTATGTTGCTCAGTGCAGGGCTTACATTCCTGCTGGTGAGAATCCCGTTCTTTGCCAAGTTCCCTTACATTATGAAGGTTTTCACGATGGGGCTTGTGTTTTTCTACAACTTTTTTTCAAAAAGATTTGCTTTTGAGAAGCGCTTTTTTTCGGTAGAATAAAATTGGTACTGCCAATATGAAGAAGAAGATCTACATCCTGACCTTTCTGACAATATTTTTGTGGCAATTTGGCTATAGCCAGGAAGCACTCAGCCTTGAACAGGCGATTGAAATCGGTTTGAAAAACAATTATCAGATACAGATAGCCAAGCGGAACCTGGAAATTGCTGAAAACAGTAATGACTGGAGTATCGCCGGCCGCTACCCCACGATCAATGCGACGCTCAACTGGAATAGTAATTTTATCAAATCCGATAACCCGGCCAGCTTTTTTCCTCAAAATACTTCTCTCAGTTCGGGTGTAGTGCCAGGCGGGGAAGTGCTTTGGACACTTTACAATGGTTCCAGGGTAAAATTCACCAAGCAACAGTTAGAACAACTCCAGCAACTGAACCAGGGTAATGTGCAGATTGCAGTAGAAAATACGATCCAACAAATCATTTTGTCTTATTATCAGGCACTTATACAACAGGAACAGCTGCGGGTACGCGAGGAAGTGCTCAACCTGTCCCGTGATCGCTTGGAATACGCACAGGTGCGGGTTGAATTTGGGCAGGCGGCTTCGTTTGATGTATTGCAATCGCAAGATGCTTATTTGAATGATTCCACGAGCTATCTGATCCAGAAAAATACTTTTGAAAACTCGTTGCGCAGCCTGAATGTGGCTATGGGCGTAGATGAATTGACCAAGCAATATCAATTGACTGATCAATTGGCGTTTGTAGTACAGGATTACAACCTGAATGATTTGAAAAGCCGCATGATAACCGGCAACCGCTCTCTACAGAACCTTTTCGTATCCAGGGAACTGGCGTCCATCGCTACCAGAATTCAGGAAACAACAAAACTCCCTCAGGTAAATCTTCGCCTCGGAATTACGGATAATATCAACTATAACTTGGTTTCAAAACAGGTCAATATCAGTGGTGACGAGCGCGACTTTGGCGGCGTGCGTACCAATGCTTTCAATACAAATCTTGGTATTTCGCTGGTTTACAATGTCTTCGACTGGGGTGTGCGCAAGCGCAATATTCAGAATTTCAGAATCCAGGAAATTACTGCTCAGCTGAACATCGAAGACCTGAAACGCAACCTGAACGGACAGTTGGAAAATACCTATGCTACTTTTAATAACCAGCGCCAGCTTGTGCAAGTGACCAATCAATTGGTGCAAAACGCGCAGCGTAGTCTTACCATTGCCGAAGATCGCTTTGAAGCGGGCTTGATCAATATTTTCGATTATCGGCAAGTACAGTTATCCTACATTAATGCGGTACAATCCCGGTTAAATGCGGTTTTCAATCTGAAAACAACCGAAACGGATCTGATCAGACTGGTTGGTGGTTTGGTGAGATAATTTTTATCCTAAGTGAAATGTTTAATCATAATCACCTCTTTTTCAGTCAGATGGCGCCAGAAGCCGCGGGGTAAATCTTTTTTAGTCAAGCCGCCGTAGTACATTCGATCCAGTTTTTGTACTTCGTAGCCAAGGTGCTCGAAAATGCGGCGCACGATGCGGTTTTTGCCAATGTGAATCTCAATGCCGACTTCGGTTTTGCCCGCTCCGGTGACATAGTCAACGCCATCTACCTCAGCGACACCATCTTCCAGTTCCAATCCCCGTTGAATTTTTTCCAAATCAGATTTGGAAATGGGTTTGTCCAGTACAACGTGGTACACTTTCTTGACCTTATGGCTGGGATGCGAGAGTTTTTTGGCCAAATCGCCATCATTGGTAAGCAGAAGCAAACCCGTGGTTGCCCGGTCGAGCCGCCCTACCGGAAAAACGCGCTCTTCTACTTTATTTTTGAGCAAGTCCATCACCGTTTTCCTCCCGCGCTCATCACTAGTAGTAGTGATAAAATCCTTGGGTTTGTTCATTAAAATATAGACCTTCCGCCCTTCCGGCTTGATAGGTTTACCTTTGAACTGGATCTTGTCGCTTTTTTGCACCTGGTAGAAAGGTTCTTTAACTACCTCGCCGTTCACTGTCACTTCCCCATTTTTGATATGATCCACCGCTTGCCGCCGCGAGCAAATCCCGCAGTGAGCCACGTATTTATTGAGGCGCATACCTTCTATCTCGGCGGAAGGCTTCGATTCAGAGGTTGGCCTCGGGCGGGAAGATTTTGAAAAGGAGCTTTTTTTATGCTGATTTTTCTTTCTACGTTCCATTTTTTGCTAATTGTTGAATTTCTAAAAACACCGTAAAGCTACAAATGGATTTAGAAAGGTATGTCTTCATCTTCATTCATTTTGGAAGGACGAGTAATCATGCCGGGTGAAGCTGAGGAATCCATGGTATTCATTGGGAACGCCCCGAAGTCAATTATGTCCAGATCGGAGAAACGCGCAAACTGGTCCGTAAAACGAAGTTTCACGTCTTTCAGGGCGCCGTTTCTGTGCTTAGCCACGATGATCTCAGCCACGCCTTTCAGGGATTCACCTTCCGGGCTTTCGGTTATTCCATAATATTCTGGTCTATATATAAACGACACAATATCAGCATCTTGTTCAATAGAGCCTGATTCGCGAAGGTCGCTCAACTGCGGGCGTTTGCTACCACCGCGTACTTCCACGGCCCGGCTTAGCTGCGAGAGCGCAATGACCGGCACACCTAATTCTTTCGCCAAACCTTTCAAAGCACGTGAAATAGCACTTACCTCCTGCTCTCGATTGCCTCTTTGATTCTCGCCGCCACCGCTCATCAATTGCAAATAGTCGATGATAATCAATTGAATATCATGGTGCATTTTCATACGGCGGCACTTGGCGCGGAGTTCAAAAATGTTGATACCAGGTGTATCATCTATATAAATTGGCGCTTCGCCAATATGTTCAATTGCTTCGTGGAGTTTGACCAATTCATCCGGCTCCAGTTTTCCGGTACGAAGTTTGGAAGAAGAAACCTCCGCTTCAATAGAAATCAAACGTTGTGCCAGCTGAATATTCGACATCTCCAAAGAAAAAATCGCCACCGGTTTTTTATAATCCAGCGCCGCATTGCGCGCCATGGAGAGTACAAATGAGGTTTTACCCATCCCGGGCCGTGCCGCAATGATAATCAAATCCGAGGGTTGCCAGCCGGAGGTAAGCCGGTCGAGATCGGTGAAGCCAGTAGGAACACCCGTGAGTCCGTCCTCTTTGTTCTGTAGTTCCTGGATTTGTTTATAGGCTTTGCTCGCCAGTGCCCCCAAGGCCTCATAGCTGCGGCTCATGTTTTGTTGTACGATGCCGTAAAGCCCTTGCTCCGCCGTATCCAGCAGATCAAAAACATCGGTAGTGTCTTCAAATGCATCGCGGATGATAGTGGTAGAGACGCGGATTAATTCCCGTTGCATAAACTTCTGGGAAATGATCCGGGCGTGATATTCAATATTCGCAGCGGATGCTACCTTATTGGTTAAAGACGCCAGATATGCGGGCCCGCCTATGACTTCCAGCTCACCTGTTTTTTTCAATTCCTCCATAACGGTCAGCATATCAATGGGTTGTGACCGCTCAAACAGGCGTTGCATGGCTTTGTAAATAAATTGGTGCGCTTCCGAATAAAAGCTATCCGCGCGCAGGATATCCAAAACAATTGAAAAAGCGTTTTTATCGAGCATGATCGCTCCGAGCACCGCTTCTTCCAATGGCAATGCCTGCGGAGGCACTTTGCCAAATACATAATCCGACAACTCTTCGCTTCGCTTTCGGGTACTTAGTTTTCTCGAAGTACTACTAACCGCCTTGTTTGAATTTTTGGGCTCCGACATAACAACACATATAATAAATCCTTATACAATATCCCTCGCTTACAAAACTAAGGGTTCTTCGGGAGATTTGCGAATGTAAAAATGGCTCGTGTTATCAACACTTGTGGAAAACAAGCCTGGTAAATGTGGATAACCTGTTGATTTGTTAAACCTGTGTTAAAACAAAGTTACCTGTACAGGTATAAATATTATTCATTATAAAAATAAAGATATTTACTTTGTCCAATCTAAGGTGCTTTAAACTTTTAAAGTTACACAAAAACCTAACAAAAAGAAAGAAGACTTGCGCCGATGAAATTGTGGAGAAATTTGCATATTAATTGTTAGAAGATATATTTCGGTCTTTCTTTCCTGTAAAAAGAAATGCGAGTCATACCTCGCGGCGACTCGCACTCTATTTGGTTTTTTAAGCAATAAAGCTTTGAAAAAATTTAGTTGATGTTATCCAATTTTGTTTTTACGACTTCAACTGCCTGTTTTTGGGATTCGATCTTCTGACGGGTTAGTTCTTGTTCGCGCTCATTTTCAACAATTCCTTCCTCTGCTTTTTTGATTGCTTCCTTTGCTTTTTCAATATCTTTATGATAGCGCTCGTTTGCTGAGATCAGCTTATCCAGTTCCTTTTCCAGTTTTTTGAGTTCTTTTTCCTGACCTTCCAGTTCCAGGCGTGTTTTTTCTTTTTGTACCTCTACAATAAAGCCATCTACTACCTTCTCTGCTTCGGCGTATTGCTCCGGAAAATCTCTGGAATTGAGAAAACTGTTCCCCATATTGATCCAAAGCATAAACGTCGCATCGGTTTTACCTTCTACCTTGGCGTGCAAATCCACCGGCGTAGCACCGCCAATTGCGGGGATGTTGATGTTGTCGGTAAAAAATTCCTTTTGCTTGCGCTGCCATTCGGTTTTACCATTGTAATAATCATTCACGTATTTCTCCCATACCTGTCCAACCAGCTTGCTATCTATATCGCCAAACTTGACAACCAGTGCGTTATTACTCCCAAGACTCATACTTTCGCTTCTTTCCATCACCATGCTTCCACCTTTTTTGGTCAACTGTGCGGAAGCTACCTGTACAAAGAGGAAAAATATTGCAAATACAGAAATTAGATTTTTCATGGTTTTTAGTTTTGATTTCAAATTAAATGTGGTGTGTAAATTGATTTGTAATGGTTTTACTATTTTGACGCAGTAAAAGGTAAGAAGTCACACAATGGAAAGAAAAATTTTAATCAGGGTACAATAATTCGCAATGCTTTTTCCAAAATACTAAATGACACAGGGGCTTCGCCTACCAACTCTCCATCCAGCTCGAGCTGAATAAAATCAATGGGTTCCACGCGGATGGTCTTCGCCTGAAAGATATCAATTTTGGGATGCCGGTGTAAAGTTCCGTTATAAAATCGGTAGGTATTAAGCAGGACGCCCAGTTTAGTGACCTTTCGCGCCAGGGTCAACGCCAGCAGCCCGTCGGTGGGGTTGGCGTGCGGCACCAGTTGCATGCCTCCGCCGGAATATTTTGAAATTCCAATGTTAATTGTGTAATAAAAATCTTCATCGGTTTTATTGTCAAATATGACCTTGGCTTTGGGCAAGCGATACAGGAATAAACATCGCACCACCATTAGCAAATAAAGCAGCTTGTGTATGATCCATTTTTTATAACGCTCGGCGTATTCTACTACAAATGCATCATAAGCCATACCCGCCACATTTACAAAATAACGCTCGTGCGGAGTTTTATCTTTCATAAAATGCGCCAGCCCGACATCATGTAACATGGTCTTGCCCGCAGCCAGCATGCGGAGCCAGGCATCGATTTTACGGGGAATCCCATGTGTGCGCACCCAGTCATTACCTGTACCCACCGGCAAAAGCGTGTAAATAACTTCATTCACCGGCACCTCTTTTTGAGCAAAAATCCCATTGATGATTTCATTATTGGTGCCGTCACCACCTACTCCGAGCAGTTGCCTATAACCCTGGCGAATGGCTTCTGCTGCCAGTTCCCGGGCATGGTCGCGCTTTTGGGTGAGCACGAAAATACTGTTTGGCATCGCTTCCCGCAACAGGGGCTCAATCTTGTGCCAATGCCGGGCGCCTGCGCCATTTCCTGCCGCCGGATTGACAATTACGTACCATTTTTCGTTTTGCATGAGGCAAAATTATAAATTACTAACCACTGATTTTCAGTAATTAGCAATCTTTTCCCACAGTGCCAGATATTCCAAGTTTTTCCGCTGCTCATCGGCATCGGTGGAGGTGATTTCTTTTAGCACAAAACCTTGTTCCTGAGCTGATTCGGAGACTTTTTCCAGGATTTGACGGCGCAATTTTTCATCTTTTACAATGCCCTTTTTCAAACGTACTTTTTCTTCTAATTCGAATTGGGGTTTAACGAGCGTCATTATAAATCCATCCTTTTTTAAAAAAGGCGGTAAATACGGAAATACGTGCCGAAGCCCAATAAATGAAACGTCCACCACGATCATATCTACCTGCTCGCCTAGCATTTCCAGCGTCAAATCGCGAATATGCAAATTTTCCCACCAGCGTACGCGCGGATGTTCCTGCAATGACGGGTGTAACTGCCCCGAACCCACATCTACCGCAAAAACTCTGGCCGCACCATGCTGCAGGGCACAATCGGTAAAGCCTCCGGTAGAAGCCCCTACGTCGAGTATAATTTTATCGGTAAAATCGAGTTGAAATTCACGGATAGCTTTCTCCAGCTTGAGTCCGCCGCGACTTACATAGCGAAGTGCAGGCGCTTTGACGACCACCTGATCGGTCTCTGAAATTTTAAAGGAAGATTTGCGCACAGGCTGTTCATTCACTTCTACCACGCCTTCTTCCAGCGCCATGCGCGCCTTTTCGCGCGATTCGAAGTGACCATTTTGCACCAGCCATGCGTCAATGCGGGTAGGCATCGAATTTTTGGCAGTAAAAATACAGAATTAATACAGGGCAAGTAAGAGCATACAAATAAAAAAGAAAGAAGTTTGCCTCCGATTGGAGGCGGATTGCATCACGCTTCTCCTTCCTCTTCCTGCTTTTGCTGTTTGTACTGGGCTTTCAGAAGCTCGTTGCGACGCTTCACCGAAGGTTTGGTGAAATGTTGGCGACGGCGCAACTCCTGAATAAGCTGCGAACGCTGATATTTGCGTTTATAGCGTTTCAGCGCTTTGTCAATCGTTTCATTATCTTTTACTTCAACGATCAGCATAAACAAAATGAATTTAGATTAAACAATAAGATTATATACGAATGACTTCCGCAGAGATATCGTATCGCTTCATCAACCGTTCGGTAAATGCGACGTGACCTCTGGGCGCGATCAAATAAAATTTTCCAGCTTTAAGGCTAGCCAATTGACTAAGTAACTTCCATTTGGAGACAACTTCCTGTATCCGATCCGTTTTTACGGCCAGTTCAAAATATGTCTTCCGTCCACGCATCGTAGCAGTTACATCCGGCACATAAGCTTCATCTTCCTTGCGGCGGCTCAGCTTTGCGGGCGCATCGTATCCTTCTACGTTAGCACGAATATCGTTAAATCCGCGCGGGCGAACGATTTTATCGATTACTTTTTTTACCCAACGTTCATCTTTCTCGACCGTCAAGATTCCTTCTTCAACCATAATGATTTATTTTTTTTAAATGAATAAAAATATTCCGACTTCTCCCGAAGAATGGTGCGTATGAACAAATTCTGCGAGCATCAAAAATTACTCAGATAGCCATCATACTACTGTAGAATAAAATTCCAAAAAGCTTTTCGAGAAAAATTACGAAAATTACACGAGGTGAAAGCAGTGTAGAATACTCCTTACAACTATAATATTCAACGCTAGTTTTGGAAAAAAAGTTCAATATACCTGATTATCAGGTAAAAACGACAAACATTTCTCTGCCATCTTTGCCAAAAGATAAGCGCTTTTCTTAAAAATTCAAAATCCTGACCCCTCGACGAAAACCTAGTTCCTCTCGACGAGCGATTGCAACCTTTGCAAAATCGATCGCGTCCTTATCCATGTAAGTATCTGCGAAAGCGGCTTACGCCAAAATTTTCCTGCAGTGACAAAATAAAATAACAAATATTTTTACACAGAACCCCATTACCAAAGTTTTTGTTACCACAAAACCGTAAACCTTATGAAATCACCCGTAATTCTGTCCGCTCTGCTGCTGCTGGGCTGGGCGCCACATCCCGTACCTCCTTTAGAGGATTTTCCTATGAAAGATGCATTTATTCAAGTGGTCGATTTTGGCATTTCCAAGCGACTCATGCTCACCGAAGCCCAGGTGGACGGCAAAAAAGGCTTGTTTCTTTTTGATACCGGCGCCTCGCACCTGACGCTGAATCAAAGGCATTTCCCGGAGAAAAAGATAATCGAAAATATTGGTCAAACCAGCAATATCCTGCAAAGTGAAACCGCCACCAACGCGACAAAAGTCGCCCAATTCAGCTGGGGCGGCATCTCCCGGAGTAGCCTGCTCTGCCCGGTGACCGACCTTTCAGACCTCGAAAAACACCTTGGCTACCCGATCCTGGGATTGATCGGTTACGAGATCATCCGCGATTATGAAGTGGAGGTGGATTATGTGAATCAATTGATTATACTAGCATCCGGCGATAAACGCAGCGCATTCCAGGATGATCCGCCCACCTACTCGCTCGATTTCAGCCTCTGCGGCCATATGCCCGTCATTGAAGCCAGCGTCGGTACCAACCGAAGCATTTACCTGGGTCTTGACTCGGGCGCCAGTGTCAATGTGCTGGACAAAAGCTGGAAACCGCACGTGGAGGACGTCGCTTTGCGCAAAGATAAAATCCGTTTCACCGGGGCGGCCGCCGGCGTAAAAGAGGCGGATTATATGATGTTCCGGGAAATTACGCTGGATAATCAGGTGAAGCTGAATCCGGTAGGTTTGGTGCTAACGGACTTCAACGTGCCTACGGGCAGATGCTTCAGAGTGGACGGGCTGATCGGGATCGATGCTTTTTCCTGCAAGCGCGTGGTGATTGATTACCGGAATTTCAAACTGCACGTGTGGCTGGGCGAAGGCACTTCTTTCGCGGATGGCTGTTTTTAGGAAAGTGAACCTGGCGGGTTTCGGAAACCTGCCAGGTGTATCAAAGCGGGCGTCCTTTTTTCACTCTACTTTTATGATGATCTTAATGCATTCATTATCTGTGTACTGCTGAATTAAATTGGATACATATGATCAATGCTCTTAATGGCATTTTTAGTCGAATCGCTTGCCTGGGAAAAAAGAGAGTCAGACGAAAAGCAAATGCTAAAGAATACAAATATCAGGTTGTTAATCAATGTTTTGTACATTATTTATATTGATATTTTTGTTGAGTCCACTAATCATCAGAGACTAATTAACCTATTGTCTTTTAGCAATACGAAGAGCGAAACTGCGCAGTTCCAGAAATGTCGGGACAGGCTCTGGCTGTGTAGCAAGGCGAAACATAGCTAGTGCTATAAACTACATGTGCCCCACAGTTGCCTCCACGCGTTTTAGAATTAATTGGCTAATTTTCCTAAAAACTTCTTTTGGCGTTTTCTCCAAATTATACTAAATACTAGCCACAACATGATATAAATAATTATAAAAACAGTGTAGCTATTTAACAATGCTTCATTTGTGTTCCAATGGGAAGTGGCGGTTTCAGGATTAAATAAATGCCGTGTATTGAATAATATAATAAACCCAAAAAAAGCGGGATAGCCCATCCAAAGCAATGCTTGTCCTGCTACAAAAGCAGCGCCGATTTGGTCTCTTTTTCTGAAAAGGAAGGTTATAGTCAATATTATTACAAGCCCAGCCATAAATGATATTGCGGCGGCCATTCGTTGGTGAATAAAGTACCAGGGCGGCGTATCATTTGGAGAATAAACGGGAAATCGGATCCAATCAAATATAAAATATTTATTAAGCATAAAGCACAGTAAATAAACAACCAAGAAGGTGATAAATAAAGCGAGAGCCGTTTTGTTTGGTATATATCTCATTTTTACTTCCGATGTGTTTACAAAATAAAAATTACGCTAAAAAATAAATACTGCCGATCCTTAATAAGATCGGCAGTAATATTTTGAAAAGAAACGTTATAATTCATTTATACATCTTTCCCAATCGGCAAGTGCTTTATTGGTACTACTCTGAAAAGCCATATCTGCTTCTCTCATACAGGTAGCCTGTGCAAATGCGTATGAACAGCGTGCTTCGTCACTAGCATGAGTAATTTCAGCAGTGCTCCAGGCGACGCTAAAATCTCCATAACAATCAGATACTCGATAATAAAATGCAAATAATATTGGCGTAAAGCAAATTGTAATTAACACCTTTTTTATAGCCATGATTTTAATTTTTATGGAGGTTATTTAATAATTTTCTGGTATCAACGACATCGCACTTCGTACAGTATTTTTTCAATGTAGAAAAGTCTTCTGTGGTAAAATCACGCATCATTGGATATTTCTGCGTGACTTGTCTAGATAAATCTTCTATTTCGCCACTTAATCTATAATATTCTAACCCGCCCTTAAATACAGCGAGTGTTTCTTTGGGTACCTGTGTGATGCTTATATCCGCATTTTTTTCTTCTAACGTTTTTACGATCCCTTCAAGGTCATAGACATTCATAGCAATGTTAGTCCTATGTTCAGTAAGAAGGTTACTCCAAGCAATGTATAATTCATCATTGGCAATTTTTTTCAGTACACTATCTTGAATGGAGCTTTGATTTTCTTGTTGAGAATTACAAGAAAAAAAGCAACCCATAATTATAAGTACAAAAAATAATCTTATGTTTTTCATTATTTACAATTTTAAATGTTTACTAAAATTTATTGCTCAGCGTATTTATCTTTCAAACAAGCCTCAAAATCTGCATCTAAAGCATTCACAGTGAGTCCATAAACTAACAAACACCCTGCAGTCGCAACACTTCCGGAGCCATAAACACAAATTAAAAGACTTGCTGACGCTAATGCAAAATTTCTTTCATATGTATCATAGCATGGAGTTCCCATTATAGATGCAGTTCTTCCCTCAACTATGCCTGCAATCAATATTTTTGATAATTCCTCTGCATCCACTCCTTTTTGATTAAATTCAATCGTTTTTAATTTTTCTAAAAAAATAGTAGCCTTTTGTAATAGAAGTTCCCTATCAACTGTTTCGTATTTTTCCATCATTGCAAGTGGCTCTTCACTTTGTATTATTTTCTCTAGTTCTTCCCTAGGAATTAGTTTAAGAGAAGAGAGTACATCTAAAAAATCTTTGTGCGCATTTCTTAGTTGCTGCTCCTGACTTAAGAAATTTTCACTTTGGAATGATTCTTCTTCTTTTGTACAGGCAGAAAATATTATTAGGACGATCAAAAATAACATTATACGATTCATAGATAAAAAGCTTTACTACTTTTCCCTTGCAGGACAAAGGGAAAGGTAAAAATTACCCCTACTTCTTGTTCCAGGAGTTTTCGGGATCGCCTCCTGCCAGTGCTGCTACTTCTTTTGGCGCCTTGTGAGAACTAGCCGCGCTGACAAAGACAAAATTAAATGTTTATTACATACGCTTCTGGGGCAAATTGGGGCAAATTGGGGCATTTTGGGGCATCACCCTGTTTTCTTTCGCAGAGATTGAGGTTTGCCAAATATTTGATAGATCAATTCCTGTTCGGCAGGAGTAACGAGGCGTCCACCCAGCTGAATGCCGGCCGCTTTCAGCCAGCGATAAAGCGTTTTCCGGTCGATGCCGTATTCATCGGCAATTTGCTGGCGGGTTTTGACTATGACTTTTTCCATAGACATATCATTTGGTCTTTATACAACCATCAAAAAATGCCCTATTGTTACATCAAGCAGCAAAGGGGAATGAATTTGGAATGATGTTATTCCTCTGACGCAGTAAAAGGCAGGAAGTCACGCAATGAGAGCAAAATCCAGAGATTTCGTAAATCTTGGAGATTTGCGAAATCTAAACCTTTTCCACCATAATTTCATCAGAAAGTTTTTCAAAGGACTATAAATCTCCTTTTTCTCTACGAGTAAATAATTGGCAGTAAATATAATTGAAGTTTTATATAGGCGCAGGTGCGTGCATAAGTTTAAAAGCAAGTGTTTTTTTACAAAAACAAAAAAAATCGGGTAACATACTCTTTTAGGGTGTGTTACCCGATAAACATTATAATGATAAAACTGAATTATTACTCAAGACTAAATAAAATTCCATTTCATTTACAAAAAAGTCTGGCTCATAAACACATATAAGCAAATTGATATATTATTAGCAATATCAGCCCATTAGTTTACACTTCCGCCAATTCTGTCTTATGATCTTCGGTTAGTTTTACTTGCATTTCGTGCGGCACCTGGCTATACTCGGCGAATTGCTGGCTGAACTTGGCACGCCCCTGCGAGAGCGATCGCAGGGTAGATGAATAACTGTGTAATTCCGCCAGCGGCACTTTGGCCAAGATTTTCTGGTAATGCCCGGAGGCTTCCATGCCCTGTATAATGGCGCGGCGCGTTTGCAAATCGCCCATGATCTCGCCCATTACATCGTCGGAGCAGAGAATTTCCAGATCGTAAATGGGTTCCAGAATCTGCGGGGCCGCATGTTCAAACGCCTGCCGGAAAGCCTGGATGGCCGCCAGCATAAAAGCCATATCATTCGAGTCCACCGGGTGCATTTTGCCATCGTACACACAAACGCGAATATCCTGCACGGAAGAGCCTGTGAGTGGTCCTTCTTCCATTTTTTGCAAAATACCTTTTTTGATCGCATTGGAGAAGCGCTTGTCGATCGAGCCGCCCACCACGCACCAATAGAACACCAGTTTTCCACCCCATGGCAGATCCTCTACTTCCCGGTCTTTTACGCTGAGATCAGCGGGATCGGGCATACCTTCATAATAGGGCTCAACACGCATGTGTACTTCGGCAAACTGACCGGCGCCGCCGGACTGCTTTTTATGGCGGTATTGCGTATCGGCGGGTTTAGTGATCGTTTCCCGATAAGGAATACGCGGCTGAATAAACTCCATCGTAATATCATGCAGCATCTCAATCCTGTGCTTGACCAAATCGAGGTGCAATTGCCCTTGCCCGTGCAAAATGGTCTGTTTCAATGCTTTGGATTGTTCCACGATCAAAGTAGGATCTTCCTCGGCGATAGTGTGCAGGGCTTTCATGAGCTTTTCCATCTCAGCCTTGCTCGGCGGATTCACGGCTACCCGAATACGTGGTGATGGGAAGTGCATCGGTTCTATTTCCCGATCAATGCCCTTGACATTCAGTGTGTTATTTGTATGGGTGTTTTTTAATTTAACAGTTACCCCAATGTCTCCGGCTACCAAGTGATTCACATTTTGTCGCTCCTTACCGTTGGCAATGTAGATGGAACCAAAGCGTTCGGCGGTTCGATTGGTCGCATTGATCAGCTCATCGCCAGAGTGCAATGTCCCGGAAAAGACTTTAAAATAGGAGAGGGTTCCGACCCTTGATTCAGAAACGGTTTTAAAAATAAACAAGGTGGTATCAGCCTCAGGATCACAGACCAAAGTGCTACCGCCAACCAGATCAGCAGCTGGTCGATCAAGCGGGGAGGGGCAAACATCATTAATAAAGCCCATTACGCGGCCGCTGCCCATATTCTTGGTAGAAGAAGTGCAGAAAACTGGGTAGAGTTGTTGGTGGGCAATCGCAATGCGCAAACCCTTGGTCAATTCTTCTTCGGAGAGTGTGCCCTGCTCGAAGTAGCGCTCCATCAAACCCTCATCATTCTCTGCCGCAGCTTCCACGAGCGCATTGTGCATTTCCTTTGCGCGTGCCATTTCGGAGTCAGGAATCGGTTCTTTTTCCGGCTTGCCCCCTTCCGGTGGAAACACGTACATGACCATGCGCAGCGCATCCACAATTTTATTAAAACCTTCACCCTGATTGAGGGGATATTGTATAGGAATCACTTTATTGCCAAAGCGGGATTGCGCCTGCTCCAGCGTGGTATCAAAATCTGATTTTTCGTGATCGACTTGATTGATAACAAACAAGGCGGGTGTTTTAAAGCTTTCGATATATTCCCAAATCAGCTCCGTGCCTACTTCCACACCGCTTCTTGCATTGAGCAGCATGACGCCTACGTCCGCCACCTTCATCGCCGAAATTACCTCCCCGATAAAATCGTCAAAACCCGGCGCATCAATAATGTTAATCTTAGAATCCTTCCATGCCACGTGCATCGAAGCGTCAAAAATGGAATTGCCGCGTTCATGCTCAATGTCCGTATAATCTGAAACGGTGGATTGTTCTTCTACCGTCCCTCTGCGGTTGGTTTCGCCTGCTTCAAATAGCATGGTTTCTGCAAAAGTCGTTTTACCCGATCCGGAGTGCCCTAACAGTGCGACGTTTCTGATGTTTCTGGTGTCGAAGTCCATAGAGACAGGTTTTTGAATGGTGAAAAAATAATTGGCATTGCGGGAAAGATTTCCTCTCCTTTGCACTACAATGTACAGCCAGGATTCCCTGAATTCCTATGCTAAAAGTCACCGCCCCTTTTTGCTGACCGGGGAATAACTTTGAACTTGCTTTCTAAATTACAGAATGTTATTTTAATTCAGATAGACTATCCGCAATGAAATTATAGAAATATTTGAAAAAGACAAAAAAATATGACGCAAAGCAGCGTAAAATTTTTGTACGGCACAAAGGAGAAGAGAGCGGAGGGTTTTGGTATTTTATTTTTTAACTATCAAAAAATTTTTTATATAAAAAAAATACTTTAATTTTATGGTCTGAACTATAGTTGAAATTTTTATTATTTCTACATACATACTTACTTCCAAACAAAAAGAGGAAGAACTACAAACAGCCTTGAGCGGCGGTTCTGACATACCCTGAGAGAACGCCTAATGTTTAAGTTCAAAAGAGTAGCTCCGGATGCCAAACCGGAGCTATGTTTTTTTCTAGTCTCTATAGAAAAGCCACTTGCCTAATTCCTTGAAAGTCACTTTTTTACCATACATCAAGATACCTACCCGATAAATTCGGCCCGACAACCAGACGAAGAAAATACAGGACGCGATCAGCACCACAATGGAGAGCAAAATCTCCCACATCGGCGGTTCAAAGGCCAGCCGAGCCGGCATGACAATCGGTGAAAACAGCGGGAAAATGGACGACCACACCGCGAGGCTGGAATTAGGAGCCTGCACCGCTACAAACATGATGTAAAAAGCAATAATCACCGGAATTGTAATAGGTAAAGTCAGGGCCTGTCCTTCGCCCAGATCGTCGCCCATCGCCGAACCCACGGCCGCAAACAAGGAGGAGTACAGAAAGTAGCCCCCCAGGAAATACAGGATAAACAAGGGCAGAATCAGCCACCAATTCTGACCGGTCAGTTCGCCCATAGCCAGCGCGATCATCGCCTCAGTATCGTCGGGATTGATCTCCGTAGCAGGCATGGAAGTATTCATTTGAGTAGAATCAAAACCAAAAAGCAGCGTCACCAGAAAACTCATCAGCGGAATCAGGACCGCCCAGATCGCCACTTGCGTCAGACCAACCGCGCCCACACCAATGATTTTTCCAAGCATCAGCTGAAACGGCCTTACACTGGAGATCATCACTTCCACAATTCGGTTTGTCTTCTCTTCCATGACACTACGCATTACCATCATGCCATATATGAATACAGTCATGTACATGATGATACCCATAATACTCCCGATGCCCGCTGCAATCGCGCCGGTCAGTTTGGTCGAATCCGAGCCGGTCGGGTCGATGGGTTCGGGGTCTAATTCGATTCGGGTATCCAGGGCTTCGAGCTGCGATCGTTCCAGCTTGAGCTGGTCAATTTTATAATCGCGCAAACTGTTGCTAATGCGCTGTTTGATAAAAGTTTCTACGTCGAGCGTCGGTTGCTTGTTGGAATAATAGAAAATGGTATAGCTTTTATCCATGAGGTTTTGCACGGAGGGTAGTACCAGAATCCCGTCGTAATCGTATTGATCAAAATTCTGCCGCAGCGTTTCCAGGTCTTCGTCTACAAATTTGAAATACAGGTTTTTTTCGTCCTTGATTACGCCTTCCAGTACGCCGCCCTTGTCGATCACCGCCACGCGCTTGGTATCATCGCTTTCGTAAGCAAAAATGAATCCGGCAATGATAAAAAACACGGCGAATCCGAGTGGCGTGAGGATCGTAGCCAAAATGAACGAGCGCCGCGTCACACGCGTGAGATATTCTCTTTTTATAATAAGTCCGAGTTTATTCATGTCTCTTGAGTCTTGAGGTTTTAAGTTTAAAAAACTGCTTACTGGGCGCTTTCTACCACTAATTTTTCGCTATTGGAATCTTCCACCTGCTTAATAAAAATCTGGTTGAGCGTAGGCAAAATTTCATTGAAAGCGTGAATGTACACGCCCTTTTGAAGCAGAAATTGCAGCAATTCGTTCGACTGGCGCTCCTGAGGCAATTGCACGGTGATGGAATGCCCGTTTTGCCGAACGATATCAACCATTCCATTTAATCCCGTGGGTAGTTCACCTTCGAAATCGATTTTGAACAAGTTTTCCTTGAAGCGATTTTTCACGGCTTTTACTTCGCCCTCCAGGATGTTGCGGCCTTTGTTGATCAGCACGATGCGCTCGCAAATTTCTTCTACCTGCTCCATGCGGTGCGTCGAGAAAATAATGCTTGTGCCGTTTTTGTTCAGTTCGTGAATTTCATCCTTGATCAGGTTGGTATTAATCGGGTCCAGTCCGGAGAAAGGCTCATCGAGGATCAGAAGCTTGGGCTTGTGAATAACCGTGGCAATAAACTGGATTTTCTGCTGCATCCCTTTGGAAAGCTCTTCCACTTTCTTGGGCCACCAGTCTTTGATGTTGAATTTTTCAAACCAGTGCCCGATTTCCTGGCGTGCCTGCTGGCTGGAAAACCCCTTCAATTGAGCAAGGTACATCAAGTGGTCACCGACCTTCATTTTTTTGTACAAGCCGCGTTCTTCGGGCATGTAGCCGATGTCTTCCGGGTGGCGGCTGTTCAGTTTTTCCCCATCCAAATACACTACGCCTTCGTCGGCGTTGGTAATTGTGGTAATGATGCGGATCAGCGAGGTTTTCCCGGCTCCGTTGGGGCCCAGCAGCCCGAAGATAGAGCCTTTGGGCACTTCAAAGCTGACTTTGTCAACCGCAACGTTTTTGTCGTAAGTCTTTACGACGTTGTCTAATCGGAGGATACTCATTGGGTGTTGAATTGTTTTTTCAAGGATGAATATAATTTCGGATTGTTAAAAACTGTTAAAATATTCTATTGAAACAGCAAAAATGACGACCAGTTTAAGATTTACATCGGAGTTTTAAAAAAATAACTTGTCGTAATATAATCAGCCCTGGTTATGATATTGCATATCATGTTTTCAGCCAGAAGTTGACTGCCTCGCTTTCTTTGCCATTGATCTGAATCGCCACCCGGTGCTCGCCGGCGTAGTAAGGTCGGATGCCAATTTTTTTGAAAGAATGCCTCTTTTTCAACGTGATGGTTTCGCCGGGTTGAATGGCTTTGGTACTCATTTTGAAGACTTTAGGCGCATGCTTGCCATTGGCTTTCATGAAATAAATGACAAAATCGATTACCAGATTTTGCTCAGTGGTTCCTTCGGAAACAAGATCGAAAGTAAATTCGAGATAATCGCCGACGCTGATGTTGGGTTTCAATACTTTAAATTGTTGCAGCCGGACGGCCGCCTCATTACTAAAACCCAGCATTCGCAATGCCCCGGGGTGCCCCATTTTGATAAGGGTACGCGAAGCATGTTTGATGAGCCATTCCATTTCCTCGCCCGGGTGCTTGCGGCGCCAGCGTTCCAGGGTTTCCACCACGATATCGGGATTATCCTTGGCCACATCATTGAGGTTATTGGCAATAGAACGACGCACCAGCAGCGTTGGCTCAGGAATCAATTTATCAAGCAAGTTCATTAAGGGTGCAGGGTCTTCGATAAACATCTTGAGTCGGCGGCCTAATGGCAAGCGTGGGCGCGTTCCTTCACTCACCAGGCGGCGTACGTGGCAATTGGCGTCTTGCGACCATTCGTGCAAAATTGCCATCGTTTGTTCAGGCTCCAGTTCTATAAAAGTGCGCAGGTCATTTTCAGCGGTGAAGCGTTTGGTCATTTCGTACAATGCATTGATTGAAACTTCATAATGGGCTGTTCCATAGCGACTTATAAAGGCGCACTGAGGCATCACAATAAAGCGGCCAAAACCGCTGAGGTTATCGCCCTCCAGTTCCGGCATCAGCGAACGCAGCAAAATGTCAATAGCAGTGGGATAATCCTCGGGCAGGAATTCGCGCAGTTTTTCGGTGATCAGGTCGGAACGACCGCCGTAGCTAAGTTCCGGGAATTTGGGGATAATGGCATTTTTAAAACCGGTTTCGTCAAAATCTGACCAGTTTGATTTGATGGAAGCCGCAAATTCATTGACTACTTCCGCATTAAAGACATCTCTGAGCTGAAATCCTTCTGGCATCGGGTGATTTTTTGTTTCAAATTTAAAACAAAAAGTTTTTTAAAACAAGCTATTTAAAAATCGCATAAAGATGTTAAAACACCTTCTATTCCTGGATTAATCTCCCGAAAGCCTATCGCATAAAGATGTGACCTACTTTCCAGGAATGGAAACAAATTTCAACTTTGTCAAAATTTTATGACAAAACAGTCAGCAGACTATTAACAAACAAAAAACTGGTCACCAAATGAAACGTATTCTAAAAATCACCGCCTGGACGGTGGGTACAATTGTTTTTTTAGTTGTTTGTTTTGCTGCAACGGTACAACTCAGGGGTATTCCCAAAGCAACACCGTCAAAAGTAGAATTAACAGTTGAAGTCACTCCTGAACGAGTAGCCAAAGGTGAAAAGCTTGCTTCCATTGTTTGCAACAAATGTCACACTTCAGAAGAGGAACATAAACTCTCTGGCAAGTATTTGCAGGAGATTCCGGCCATTTTTGGAAAAATATATTCCAAGAATATTACGAACGATCCGGTAAAAGGTATCGGTAAATGGACAGATGGCGAGATTTATGCATTTCTGCGCACCGGCGTACGCGCCGATGGTACGCGGGCTGCTTTAATGCCTAATTATCCACTGGTAGCCGACGAAGACTTATATGCAATTATTGCCTATTTGCGTAGCGATCGGGAGGTGGTACAAGCTTCCAAACGCGAACCGCCGAACTGTGAGACCACCTTGTTTACAAAGTTTCTGGCTCAATATATTATGTTGCCCAGCAAATTGCCTTCCTCTCCGATTCCATTACCTGATACCCTTGATAAGGTGGCGCATGGCAAATATTTAGTGGATGCAATGCTGGATTGTTTCAGTTGCCATTCTGCTGATTTTACTAAGAACAATGCCCTGGAACCTGAAAAATCAGTAGGTTACTTGGGTGGCGGCAATACGCTCATGGATATGGACGGGAAAGAAATTTATTCTGCCAATCTCACCATGGATAAGGAAACTGGCTTAGGTAAGTGGACGGAGGAACAATTTATCACTGCGCTGAAAACAGGACAAACTCCGAACGGGCCGTTTCGTTATCCAATGGAACCTTACACAATTCTGGATGATACGGAAATGAAAGCCATTTGGGCTTATTTAAAGACCGTTCCTGTCATCCACAATCCAGTTGATCGTCAAAGAGATGGTCAAAAATAATCCTGCTTTATTTTTGAATGGTTTGTGCTATTCCAGCGCAAACCATTCATTTCAACTGTATTGAAATATTTTTAAAATTTTTTGGATAAGATGCTGAAAATTATCAAATTTATGCGGACAGGTGGTGTTTTGAGAGTTTTTTATTTGGAATAGTATAAAACCTTACCTCAATAATAATTCATCAAACACTAAAAACAGTTATCAAAATGAAACGATTCCTCAAGATCACCGCCTGGGTAGTAGGTATTTTACTCGTTATTATCCTTGGCTTCGCCGCATTTATTCAAATCAAAGGCATTCCCACGTACGAACCGCAAACTGTTGACTTAAAGGTGGAAGTGACGCCCGAACGAATTGAGCAGGGGCAAAAACTGTCTGCCATGCTTTGTTCTTCCTGTCATCTTTCGGAAAAAGAACAGAAATTGTCTGGCAAAGAGATTTATGACCTGCCAAAGGAATTTGGTGTCGCTTATTCCAAAAATATTACCAACGATAAGGTGAAAGGCATCGGCGATTGGACAGATGGTGAAATTTATGTAATGTTACGTACCGGCGTCAACCGCGACGGGCTGTATTCCCCGCCTTACATGCCGAAGTTTCCATTAATGTCTGATGAAGATATTTATTCTATCATCGCTTACTTGAGAAGCGATCTCCCCGTTGTTCAAGCATCTAATTTAGAACCACCTAATTCAGAGCCATCCTTTTTGACAAAACTGTTGTGCCACGCTGCGTTCAAGCCATTTCCGCTGCCGGAAAAGAAGATTGTCACGCCGGATATCTCTGATCAGGTGGCTTACGGCAAATACCTGGTACAAGGGCAATTGGCTTGTTTTGGCTGCCATTCGGCAGACTTTAAAACGGTAAACGATCTGGAGCCGGAAAAATCAGTGGGGTATCTTGGGGGCGGCAATCCCATGCCTGATCTGGAGGGTAAAATTATACCTTCTGCAAATATTACAATGGATAAAGAAACGGGTATTGGTAATTGGACCGAAGAGCAATTTGTTAATGCGATGCTTACAGGACAAACACCCAATGGCCCTATGCGTTATCCGATGATGCCTCATTCCGTCTTAGATACGGCTGAAGTTACAGCCATTTGGGCTTATTTAAAGACCGTACCCCCATTGAAAAATGCGGTAGCTCGGGCATCCAGGGAGTAGAGCTTGAAATACAAGATGAAAATGTGAAGCACGAAGTTTATCGCGCTTCACATTTTTTATTTTTGAATCCTTTCGCCTTTGCGCAAAGCGTAAACCACCGTCACGATTAGGGTCAATACTGTAATCGGTAATACAAACCACATCATAGCCACGTCAAATACTTCCAGTGCGCTGTGCTTCGTAGAAGCTAAAATTAAATACACCACATACGCAATATAAAATCCCAGAAAAACAAAGCCTTCCCAGCGTCTGATAGTATGTCCGGTGAAAAAGATCGGCAAACAGGCAATCGCCACTGCGATCATAATTGGAATATCAAATTGCAGCGCCGCAGCCGACACCGGAACTCCCGTGGGAGAAACCATCGACGAAATACCCAACACCGCCAAAATATTGAAAATATTGCTCCCTACGACGTTGCCCACCGCAATATCCCGCTCGCCGCGAATGCTGGCAATGATCGAGGTAGCGACCTCTGGCAGCGAAGTACCTGCCGCCACAATGGTCAAACCAATAATCAAATCGCTGACACCCATGCCTTTAGCAATTGAAGTGGCACTATCCACCAGCCAACGGGAGCCGAGCACCAGCATTGCCAAACCGACTACCACCAAGCCCAGATTTAACAGCCATTGCTTGGTCGTCCAGCCCTTGCCATCGCCATATTCCCCGGCGTATTCTTCTTTGACCGCCTTGCTTTTCTCTTTTTTGCTCTGGCGAATCAGAAAAACGGTGTAAGCGATCATACCGGCGAACAGGAACACGCCTTCCACCCGGTTAATATTGCCATCCCAGCCTATCCAGAGCATTAGCAGCGAAACGATGATCATCAGCGGCACATCCAGCCAGACCAATTGCTGCGCTACTACCAAAGGTGTGATGAGCGCTGCCAATCCCAGGATAAACAACACATTAAAAATATTGCTACCCACTACATTCCCCACGGCAATGTCCACATTCCCACTCATACTCGACATGATACTCACCGCCAGCTCGGGCGAACTGGTACCAAATGCCACCACCGTTAAGCCAATCACCAAAGGCGAAATGCCAATGACCGCCGCTATCTTAGAAGCGCCACGCACCAAAGCTTCCGCGCCCACGATCAACAACACAAATCCTCCCAACAACAATAAAATCGTCATACACTAAATTTTTTGCGAAATTTAGTAAAGAAACGATTCAGTGCATCTTTTGTGCAATGATTTAGTTTTGAACCTTAAAAGAATCTGAAAATCAATCTATTATCCCGGCATCGGATTGCCATTCCTAAAAGCCCTTACCACTGTTACAATAATAGTCAAAACAGTCAGAGGCATTACAAACCAAAGCATCGCCGTATCAAAGATGAGTAATGCACTGTGCTTGGTAGAAGACAGGATTAAATAAATCGTGTAAGCAATGTAATAACCGAAAAATACGCCGCCTTCCCAGCGTACAATGCGGTGCCCGGTAAAAAAGATCGGCAAACAGGCAATGGCTGCCGCGATCATAATCGGAATATCAAAACGCATCGCCGCCTCTGATACCGGCACACCTCCCGGCGCCACCAGTGCAGAAATGCCCAGCACCGCCAGGATGTTAAAAATTGAACTTCCAATTGCATTTCCCACCGCAATATCACGCTCGCCGCGCAAGCTCGCGATCAGTGAAGTCGCCACCTCCGGCAGGGAAGTTCCAGCCGCCACGACGGTTAAACCAATGATTAAGTCGCTGACACCCAGTGATTTGGCAATTTCAGTAGCACTTTGCACCAGCCAGCGTGAGCCCAGTACCAGCAACGCTAATCCGATGATAATCATCACCAAATTAATCACCCATTGCTTCGTGCCCCATTCTTTGCCATCACCGTATTCCAGCTCGTATTCGGTTTTTACCAGCGTGCTTTTTTCCTTTTTACTTTGGCGAATGAGAAAAACATTATATGCTATTAATAAAATAAATAAAACAGCGCCATCTATTTTACCTATTTTACCATCCAATCCCAATAGCAGCATCAACACTGACACCCCGATCATCAAGGGTACATCCAGCCAGAGCAACTGCTGCGCCACGATCAGCGGCACGATCAATGCCGTCAGACCCAATAAAAACAGGATATTAAAAATATTACTACCCACTACATTTCCCACGGCGATATCCACATTTCCACTGAAACTCGACATGATACTTACCGCCAGTTCCGGCGAACTCGTGCCAAAGGCCACTACCGTCAATCCGATAATCAAAGAAGGAATCCCCACCGCAGCCGCTATTTTCGAGGCTCCGCGCACCAGCGCTTCGGCTCCTACGATCAGCAACACAAATCCTCCCAACAACAAAACTATGGTCATGAAATTGATTTTTTGAGGCGTAAGTTAAGGAAAGAGACTTTAATTACCCAAGTTGTAAGATTGAAGGCTCAGTTTTTCCGACGTTTTGTGAACAGTTTAGTAAGTTTGTTGCAAATTCAGAAATATGATCCAATATTATAACATCAATGGCAGCATCGTAGAAGCAGCAAATGCCATGCTCAAGGTCAACGACCTGGCGATCCTGCGCGGTTACGGCGTTTTTGACTTTTTCCTGGTGCGCAGCGGCGTGCCGATGTACTTGGATGATTACGTGGCTCGCTTTCAGCGCTCGGCGGGTTTGTTAAACCTGGAATTGCCCCTTTCTCCCAGCCAATTGAAAGAACATATTCAGGAATTAATTCAAGCGAATGGCTTGCAGGACGCGGCGATCCGGCTGGTGCTCACCGGTGGCTATGCCGATGACGGCTATACCCCGATCGAGCCGAATTTACTCATCATGGAGCATCCAATGCCGGCTTATAAAGAGGAAGTCATGACGCAGGGCGTAAAGGTATTGCTGCACGAACACGCCCGCGAGCTGCCCGAAGCCAAGACCATCAATTACCTCACCGGAATTCGCCTTGCCGGCAATATGAAACAACAGGGCGCGATTGAAATTCTCTATCACGACGGAGGTTTCGTGCGCGAAGGCGTTCGCTCCAACTTTTTTATCGTCAACCAGAAAGGGACGCTCGTTACGCCGAAAGATCAGGTGTTGCTTGGCATTACGCGTAAAAATACGGTGGAAATTGCTAAAAAACATTTTACAATCGAAGAACGAGACATTTCTCCGGCGGAATTGCTCAACGCCAAAGAAGTGTTCCTTACCAGCACAACCAAAGGCGCGATGCCTGTAGTACAAATCGATGACCAAATTATTGGTGATGGCAAACCGGGTGAACAGACGTTGCGCATGGCGAAATTGTTGCAGGAAAACGACAAGGCTTACGTTGAAAGCGTCAAGGTTGAAATTTAACTTACTGATATACCTGTTTGATATGCCAATTCTGTTTTTTTTTAAATGGCAAGAATTTGATTATGAGGTTATTACCGATAGCATTAATATTAAATCTGATTTTTGTTTTCAATGCTCACTCCCAGCGTTTGCTGCTTCGTCCCGACCGGGTTTTCGATGGGGTGAATATGCAGGAGGGCTGGGTAGTGCTGGTGGAAGGGGAACGCATTGCGGCCCTTGGTCCTGCCAATGCTGTCAAAGCGCCTGCAAACGTTGAAGTTATAGAACTCCCCGGCACTACGTTGCTTCCGGGCATGATCGAAGGGCACGCGCATATTTTACTACATCCTTACAACGAAACTTCCTGGAACGATCAGGTTTTAGTGGAATCGCATGCAGAGCGGGTCGTACGTGCCACGGTGCATGCTCGCGAGACGCTGATGGCGGGCTTTACTACCATCCGGGATTTGGGTAGCGAAGGTGCTGATTATGCGGATGTGGGCATCAAAACGGCGATTGAAAAAGGCATTATTCCAGGACCGAGAATGATTGTAGCCGGGCGGGCCATCGTGGCCACCGGAAGCTACGGGCCCAAAGGCTTTGCGCCACACGTGGAAGTCCCGCTAGGCGCTGAGCCTGCCGATGGTCATGATGACCTTATTCGCGTGGTGCGTGATCAGATTGGCAAAGGCGCTGACGTGGTCAAGGTATACGCTGACTATCGCTGGGGCTTACGCGGCGAAGCTATGCCTACTTTTTCAATAGAAGAATTAAAATTAATTGTAGAAACCGCCGCCAGTAGCGGCCGTCAGGTGGTGGCTCATGCGGCCACGCCAGAAGGTATGCGGCGTGCGACTTTGGCAGGTGTAAAGACCATTGAACACGGCGACGGCGGCACAAAAGAGGTTTTCGATCTGATGCAGAAGCAAGGCGTGGCGTTTTGCCCAACCATTGCAGCCGGTGATGCCATTATGCAATACCGCGGCTGGAAAAAGGGAGTTGATCCTGAACCGGAACGCATTCGCGCCAAGCGGGAGAGTATGAAACTGGTTTTGGCCAGCGGCGTAACCATTGTGGCCGGCGGCGATGTGGGTGTTTTTACGCATGGTGAAAATGCACGTGAACTGGAACTCATGGTCGAATACGGCATGAAACCGCTGGACGTGCTGCGTTCGGTGACTTCTGTAAATGCAAGGATTTTTGATTTGCCGGATTTGGGGCAGGTCAAATCCGGATTTCTGGCGGATCTGGTAGCCGTGGAGGGTAATCCAGCAGTCAATATTAATACTTTGCGTAAAGTCAAACTTGTAATAAAAAACGGCCAAATATACAGGCGTGAGCAATAGTAGCAGGCGAAGTTTTCGCCTTTTGTAACACCAGATTTCTTAACCAAAGGGCAATTGCCCGCTACTTAACGAACAAATAAAAATGAAAGACATTACCATCGTACAAATTGGCTTGGGGCCACTGGGCATCAAAATTGCCAATTTTATCAAAGAACGCAATGGCTTGAGAACGATCGCTGCGGTAGATAACAACCCGGAGCTGATCGGCAAAGACCTTGGCGAACTAACGGACGGAAAAGCTTCGGGCGTTATTATTCAAGAGAATCTTGGAGATGCGATAGAAAATGAAAAACCGGACATTGCTGTGTTGACCACCGTCTCCGATATGCAGCGTGTCACGCCCCAGATTGAAGAAATTGTTGCCTACGGCATTCCGGTGGTTTCTACCTGCGAAGAACTCGCCCACCCCTGGGATGAAGTGCCTCTGTTGGCAAAGCGCATTGACGAAGCCGCCAAAAGAAACGGGGTGGCGGTGGTTGGAACCGGCGTAAATCCTGGATTTTTGATGGATTCGCTGCCTGCTTTTCTCACCGCCGTTTGTCAGCATGTGGAACATGTACAGGTGAATCGCTACCAGGATGCCCAGTTCCGGCGGTTGCCGTTTCAAAAGAAAATTGGCGCTGGCCTTACGCTGGAAGAATTTGAAAAACGCAGGCAGGATGGTTCTTTGCGGCATGTGGGACTGACCGAATCCATGCAGTTTATCGCACATCGGATGGGCTGGAAATTGACCAAAACCGAAGATATCATTGAGCCTGTGATTGCTGAGCATGATCTGGAAACCATGGATTTGCACATCAAAAAAGGACAGGCGCGTGGCGTTCGGCAGGTAGGCAATGCTTATGTGGGCGATCTGGTGGTGATCAACCTGGTTTTTCAAGCCACCGTCGGCGAGCCCGAATCTTATGATGAAGTGATTATCAAAGGCAATCCAAACATTATTTCGCGTATTCCCGGCGGTATCAACGGAGATGTGGCTACCTGCGCTATCGTACTGAATGCCATTCCGCAAGTGCTCCGGGCCAAGGATGGTTTGCAGACCATGGGCGATATCCCGCTGGTTTCGTTTTTCAGCTGATAAGTAGTGGCTGCATTAGCTGTCGAATTTCTGAAAACAAGTGCCGGGAAGTGAGTACTGTATCATTTCCCGGTCTGCATTTTCATGAATTTTCTCAATCACGCAGTAAATTATTATACAAAACGTTAAATTAGGAGTCAAATAGCCCAGCATGACAAAAAAATCAATCGTACAGGCAACTGAAGAATATGTTACAAATTTATTTGATAAAGAACTAACTGAAGATCATCGATTTCACGATCTTCCGCATACCCTGGCGGTGCGGGATACCAGCTGGAAACTGGCGCAGCATTTGAACCTGGGCAGCGAAGAGCAGGAAATTCTGGAGCTGGCTTCCCTCCTGCATGATACGGGTTATACAGCAGTTTACTCCGGGCACGAGGTGGAAAGTCACCGCATCGCCGAAGTCTTTCTGAAAACCCAGGATTACCCCGGAGAAAAACTGCATCAAGTACTGGCTTGCATCGATGTGACGTATCCCGGTGCGCACCCCGATAACCTTACACAGCAGATCATCAAGGATGCCGATTATGTGCACTTGGCCGGCGAGCATTATATCAGCGACATCGAATCCCTCCGTCACGAGTGGGCAGTGTTCCTGGATCAAACTTATGATGATGATGAGTGGTACCGCCTGAATTATGATTTTTTGAAAAATCATCAGTATATCACCCCGGCAGCGCGGGAATTATTTGAATCCCGGAAAGAAGCCAATCTGAAACAACTGAAGAAGATCGTCAAAAAACAAAAAAAAGAAACGAAATCTAAAAATTTGACGATGCAAACCACGATAGCCGACAGCCGTAGCGCGCAGATGATGTTTAAAACCGCGTTGCGCAATCATCTCGATCTCAGCAATTTAGCCGACAACAAAGCCAATATCATGCTGAGTGTAAATGCCCTGATCATCACGGTAGCCATCCCGATGGTGGCAAGCTACCTGCGCAGTGTACCCTATTTGCTTTACCCGATGGCAACGCTGATTGCCTCCTGTCTGACGTCCATGATTTTTGCCACGCTGGCTACCCGGCCAATTAAAATGACCGGCTATACCGGCAAAGAAAAGATCGAAGGCGGCGAGTCCAATCTCTTTTTCTTTGGCAATTTTTATAAAATGACCTTCGCCGAATATCAGGAAGGTATGCAACACGTGGTAGCCAATGAGCAAGATCTGGAAAGTTCTATTATGCGGGATCTGTTCTTTCTCGGGAGATCACTGGGTACCAAATATAAACAACTTAGGATTTGCTATAATATATTTATGGTGGGCATGGTCACCACGGTGATCGTGTTCGGGGTATGTTATTTCCTGATGGGTTAAAAACAAAGCCTTCTTTACATTCAGGCACAGCAAAGAAGGCTCAGGAAATGAGTCACCTCATTAATCTATGACATTATTATATCTCATGTAATTCCGATACTTCTTTCATAATGTTTTATTACATTTTCACCGTCACTCGCAGCGCGCGCAGTCCTTGTGCGCCTTGCAGTTTGCCGATCAGTAGATCCTCCACCTCGTTGGTAATCATGTCTTTATGTTGCAGGTACTCAATATATTCCAGGTATTCCTGGCGGTCTTTTTCCTGGAGGTACACGATGGCGATCTTGCCTTCCTGAGTCAGGCGTTCATTGGTACCTTCGATAATGGCTTTATCGATGCGTTTTTTCAAAATTTCATAACGTACATTATAAGCGCCGTCCACATCAAACTGCTTTTCGTCCATGCGGAAACGAATGGAAAGCGAGGTGGTGTAGGCAAAAATCAGCTGCGCGGTGGTCAACGGCACGGGCAATTTTCCTTTCAAAGCTTCCACCCGGCGGGTAATTTCGCACATGGCGGTCATTTGCCAGAGCCGAAAATTCTGAAGGTGCAATTCGCAATATTCGGGCTGCCGGAGCAGCGAAGCCCCAATGTACATTTCGTACTCCACCCCGTCGGTCTGATATTTTTCAAAATAATGCGGCAACATCTTCTGCAAATCGCGTTGTTCTTTTTCCAGGTACATCGAAATTTCCTGGTTGACCATTGCTACACTCTCCTCAAATGCCCGGCGTTCGCGATAAATAATCCCGAGTTCTGTATCCAAATGGTTGAAATAATTGGTCACCGCGCCGGCCAGATCCGCATACCGACCGCGCAAATGGGTCAGAATCGGATGCACTTCGCTATGCAATAAATCGACAATGCCGGTCTCGTCATTGGAATTAAACTCTTCGCGCAGGCGCGCCGCCGCCCGGTCGATCTTCATCAACAGTTGATTGATCAGCGGATAATGTGCCACCTGGTTGCATTTTTCCAAAACCCGTTTGGCACGTTCTAGATTATCCAGTAAATCCGCCTGAATGGCATTATTCCGAATGGTGGAAGAACCCACAATATCCGCTTGACCGTACAAGGGGAAGACATCTTTGAATACAATGGGTTCAACAGAGGCCTGGGTTTCACCGCGATCGCGCTTTTCCAGCAAATTGTACGATGCGTCCACAAATTTCCATTCCACGCTGGGGTGCACTGCTGTAAACTGCGCCCGGAGCACGGCTTCCACGCGATTGTCAATTTCCTCGCGGCTGCGCTCCACCGCCAAGGTAAACAAGGTCACCACTTCCTTGAGTTTCAGTTCTACAAAACTATGCAGTTC
>CAZGAU010000045.1:10930-34582 GCA_964523725.1 uncultured Saprospiraceae bacterium | reverse complement strand
GCGGGCTCGATCTGGTCATTGATTGGTTGCAAAATCTCCGGTTTTCACAAAATGATATCGATTATCTTGCCTCTTTGACAGGGAATAATCAGGAAAAATTGTTTGATCCTTCTTTTTTAAAATTCCTCGAAGAGCTTGATTTCCAATGGGATATAGACGCAATGCCCGAAGGTACGCTCGTATTTACGCACGAGCCATTGGTTCGGGTGAAAGGTCCACTCTGGCAAGCGCAGATTCTGGAAACCACTTTGCTAAACCTGATCAATTTTTCTACGCTGATTGCCACAAAAGCCAGTCGGGTCGTGCAAGCTGTTCAGGGCGATAAAGTGCTTGAATTTGGGCTGCGTCGTGCTCAAGGCATCGACGGTGGCATCACCTGCGCCCGAGCTACGTATATCGGCGGTTGCCACGCCACGAGCAATGTGCTGGCAAGTAAATTATTCAATATTCCGATCAAAGGAACCCATGCGCACAGCTGGGTAATGAGTTTTACAACCGAGGAAAAAGCGTTTATGAAATACGCCGAAGCAATGCCGAATAACAGCATTTTTCTGGTGGATACCTTCGACTCAATTGAAGGCGTGAAAAAAGCCATTAAAGCTGGGAAGTGGCTGCGCGAACGCGGATATGCCATGGATGGGATCCGCCTGGATAGTGGAGATATGGCGGAATTGAGCATCGAAGCCCGAAAATTACTGGACGAAGCCGGTTTTGAGAACGCCTCCATTGTAGCCAGTGGAAATCTCGATGAACACAAAATCCGTGCACTCAAAGAACGAGGCGCCTGCATTGACATTTGGGGCGTAGGCACCAGGCTTGCTACCGCTTACGATGAGCCGGCGCTGGATGGTATTTACAAGCTTGCCGCCATCCGCAGAAACAGTGAATGGGATTATGAATTGAAACTCTCGGATACCGAAGCAAAAATCTCCAATCCTGGCATTCAGCAGGTGCGTCGGATTTTGAAAAATGGCAAACCCGCCGGAGATGTTATTTACGATGAGTTGATCAGTTCCCCGACTAATTTTCGCGTGCATCCAAGCGATAACGGCAAGGTACAAGCCATGTCGTATAAAGAAGGTACCGACTTACTGGTTCCCATATTCCGAAAGGGTAAACTGGTGTACGAATCGCCAGATATAGAAGCCATGCGGGCAAGAACCCGGGAGCAGTTGGAGCTATTTTCGGAGGTAGATTTTGATAAATATCCGATTGGTCTGGAAGAGAATTTATATCAAAAAAAGCAGGAATTAATTGATCAATTTCAAAAAGTAATATCATGAAAAATCAACATACAGAAGCTTTGATTCTGGTGGATATCCAAAACGATTTTGTACCTGGTGGCGCTTTGCCAACCCAAAACGGACGGGAGGTGGTGCCTGTTGCCAACAGGTTGATCGACTGTTTTGACTTTGTAGTCGCTACGCAAGACTGGCACCCGAAAGATCATAAAAGTTTTGCCGCAAATTATGAAGGTAAAGAGGTAGGTGATGTAATAGAACTAAATGGCTTGGAGCAAATATTATGGCCCGTGCATTGTGTGCAAAATAGCCGGGGCGCAGAATTTGTAAACGGATTGTATATCAACGGGGTAAAGAAAGTTTTTAAAAAAGGACTTGACCCGGAAATCGACAGCTACAGTGGTTTTTATGACAACGGGCATCGCCGTGCTACCGGATTGAGGGACTATTTACAAAAACAAGATATAGAAACGGTCTATATTGCGGGGCTGGCTACGGATGTATGCGTAAAATACACGGCTTTGGGTGCTGTAAAACTGGGTTTTGATACCCATGTGGCAATCGACGGTTGCCGTGGTGTGAACATGAAAGCCGGCGATATTGAAAGAGCCATCCAGGAAATGAAAGATGCAGGCGTGGAGATGGTACAATCTGATCAATTAGTAAAGGAATTTTCGAATTAAATAAACACATAAAATAGTAAATGAAAAAGGCAGTTGAATGACTCAACTGCCTTTTTTTATAATAAAATCATTAAAATATTATACAGATTGCTTTTGTTCCTCGTGTACGCCTTCCCATATTTCTTCCACTACTTTTTTGTTAAAAGCGTCCAGATCGCCAGGATGACGGCTCGTTACAAGTCCCTGATCTACGACCACGGGCTGATCGACCCATTTTGCGCCAGCATTTTCAAGGTCTTTGCGGATGCTGTGATAAGAAGTCATACGCCGGCCTTCCACTACTTCGGCATCAATCAGTGTCCAGGGTCCATGACAGATCGCAGCCACAGGTTTTCCCATTTCAAAAAAGCCGCGTACAAATTCTAGTACATTCTTATCCGTGCGCAATTTGTCCGGATTCATGACCCCGCCCGGCAGCACTAATCCACTATATTCGGCAGGATTGGCGTTTTTTACAGCCTTCGTTACCTTTACCGGATGCATGGCCCAGTTGCCGTCTTTCCAGCCGCGGATTTCACCGTCTTTTAAAGAAATAATTTCAGTGGTGGCACCGGCCGTTTTTAATGCCTTTTCAGGCTCAATCAATTCCGAATATTCAAAGCCATCTGTTGCCAGAATAGCTACTTTTTTTCCTTTTAAGTCCTTCATTATCAAGTCTTTTTATTTAAAAATATTTTTCATAGCTTCTATAAGGAAAACGAATGTATCCAGTTGATGTTCAGACTGTTCCGCCTAATTTTTTTATAATTTGAGTGACCAGTAATGCACCGGATGCAAATACCACGACCCAGCCAAGATTCCCCCATTCCAGCGGCACCAGCGTGAGCGCGGTGCGAAGCGGAGACAAGACATACCCAAGAACGGTAAGCCCAATACATAATGCAATAGCACCCCAAACCCAGGGATTGCGAGTCACTTCATTGAAAAAGAAAGAAACCTGGCGTTTTGGCAGATTGAATACATTCAGGAGCTGTGCCAGCACAAGAGTATAAAAAGCCATATTATTTACTTGATTATCAGGCAACTGTAGCCATCGTGCCGCAAAAATAGTAATGCCAATTACGCCAGCGGTAATGCCCAGGCCATACACAATGGTAGTCACCCACAGAAAACGTGGCATAATCGGCTCCTCGGAGGAGCGAGGCGGTTTGTTCATGATTCCCTTCTCCCCCTCTCCCATTCCGAGCGCCAGGGCAGGAAACACATCGGTTACGAGATTAAGATATAAAATCTGTAGTGGCAGCAAGGGTAAGGGCAATGCAGTTAAAGATGCAATGGTTACCGAAATGATCTCCGCCAAATTACTGGAAAGGAGATACACCACGAATTTGCGGATATTTTCAAAGATGGTGCGGCCTTGCCGGATCGCCAGTTCAATGGAATTAAAACTATCATCGCGAAGAATGACATCGGCGACCTCCTTGGCAGCCTCGGTTCCCCGAATACCCATTGCGATCCCAATGTCGGCTTTTTTAAGCGCAGGTGCGTCATTTACGCCATCTCCGGTCATACCCACGATGTGCTTATGCTTTTGATACAAATTGACCAGATTCAATTTCTGGGAAGGGTTCACTCTTGCAAAAACAATGGTTTCGAGCAATTCTTTTTCTTCAGCCTCGCTGAGTTTATCGGGGTCGGCGATATCTTTGCCGTGCACCACCTTGCTGTCTGGCGCATCTGGCTCTAATAATCCGACTTCCTCTGCGATTTTTCGGGCCGTTTTGGGATGATCGCCGGTAACCATCACTACCCGAATGCCTGCTTTATGGCAAGTTTTAATGGCATCTCTTACGTCCAGACGAGGTGGGTCAATAAATCCGCCCAAACTAAGAAAAACCAGATTGTGAAAAAGATTTTCTTCGGTTGGTTTTTTAGTCTCCGGGCGATAGGCAAAAGCGAGTGTACGCAAGCCTTCGGCAGCAAGCTCATCCGCTTTTTCAAGCCATTGCTTCTTATTTTCAAAAGAGCGTGTTTTGCCGTCGGTGAGAATTTGATCACAACAATCCAGAATACTTTCCAGAGCGCCTTTCACACAAACCCAGTAACCGTCATCGGAGCGATTGACAGTTGCCATCATTTTTAATTCCGTATCGAAAGGCTCTTCCACGATTTCTTCGTATTCTTCCCGGATATCAGCCACCTTATACCTCAGTTTTTCTGCCCATTCCACCAGGGCAATTTCCACCGGATCACCTTGCATTTCTTGATCCTCATGAGGCTTTACATTATTACAAAGCAAGCCTACTTTTACCGTTTTATCAAAAGCTTCGTTTTTTCGCCACTTTTCAAAGTTTTCCGGCTGCTCAATAGAAATCGTGAACTCATTTTCATCCAGCACGACCACGCGCACCGCCATCTGGTTTTCGGTCAAAGTTCCGGTTTTGTCCGTGCAGATCACGCTCGTCTCACCCAATGTTTGTACGGCTTCCAATTCTTTAATGATCACTCGTTTTTTGGCCAGACGCAGCATACCCCTCGCCAGTGCTATCGTGGCCACGATCGGCAAACCTTCTGGAATGGCCGCCACAGCCAGGGCGATGGCCGTTTCGATCATCAACAGCAAATCCTTGCCCTGGAGATAACCGGCAACCGCAATGATTACGGTCAGAATCAAGGTAAGCCAAATCAGATTTTTACTGAGTTGATTGAGTCGTTTTTCAAGCGGGGTGGCTTCTTTTTCCGCTTCCCGGGTCATTTTGCTGATCTTGCCCAGCTCGGTCTCATCGCCCGTAGCCGTTACAATGGCTTTCGCTGTGCCACGAGTTACCAGCGTTCCTTTAAAAACCATGTTGTGCCTTTCGGCAAGTGTTGTATCTTCTGATAGTTGATCGGGATTTTTTTCTACCTGCGTGCTTTCGCCGGTCAGCGCGGCTTCTTTTACGGCCAGGTTTTCATGAGAAACAACACGAGCATCTGCAGACACCACGTCGCCCATTTCCAACAGCAAAATATCTCCGGGTACAATTTCCTGGCTTTTGATTTCAATTTCTTTTCCGTTGCGAAGGACTTTACTAATGGTTTGTGCCATTTCGCGCAGGGATTCCATGGAGCGAACCGCCTGCCATTCCATAAAAAACCCGATCAGGGCGGTAACAAGAATTACAATCAGCACGGCTACCCCTTCAATGATCTCGCCAAAAACAAAGGCAAGGACGGTGGCAACCATCAGCACATAGATCACCGGATCGAGAAATTGCTCCAGGAAAATATGGAACAGGCTTTTGGTTTTTTGTTCTTGCAAGCGGTTGGCTCCAAATTTTTCACGATTACTTTTCACTTCTTCGTCGCTCAAGCCCTGTTCGGGGTCTGCATCGAGCGTAGCAATGATTTCTGTTTCGGAAAGGCTGTGAGGTTGCTTGGGGAGTGCTTCCATATGCTTTTCTTGTTGAAAAATATTTATCTCCAAAATAGGAAATTATGGCTCAATTCAAAAGTTTATTTGATCACTTCAGCCAGTCCATCGCTTCTCTTTTATCATCCAGTTTGAAAAATTTGACTTTAATGCCGGGAGACAAAAAGTCACCGATTTTAGCTAATCCTTCCAGCCACTCATCGCGACCGGCGATGGCCATTTTGTGAATGTTGCTATAATATTGAAAACTAATCTGAATATCTTTATAGAAAGCCTCAGGCGTAACGCCATCCAGATCAATTACTTCTAGATAAATGCGAAGCTTGCCATTTTCTTTATGAGCTTCGATCACTTTACTGATACTGTCATAATCATCTTTCGTTAATCTTCCGCTCATAGAAATTGCAATCACATTTTCCGGTTTATTTTTCAGAAACTGTATCATAATATATGGAATTTTGTAAAAAAGCGGGAAGGAATTATCAAAAACATGATAACCCCTCCCGGTTTTATTTAAAAAAGGCTGATTTGCTTAATATTTTAGGTGGCAAAATTTTAATCATTGTCATTTTCCACCACCAGATAATCGATCACGGATTTGGCGCCACCTTCGCGTGCGTTTTCAATCGCTGCATCGCGTTCCCGCCAGGAATCAACCACTCCGGTCAGTTTGGCAACGCCCTGGTCCACTTCTACCGTCACATCGGATTCATTTACAAAGGGTGACCACCATAATTCACTTTCAATATTTTCTTTGATCTGACTATCAGACATTTCCGCTTCGTAATAAGCCTCGGGAGCAATGTAAGGAGACGGATAGTAATAATTATATGGATAATAACGATCGTAGGCTGTTGTTTCGTAAACATCAATATTATTCACCACCTGTACCGTGCCTTTTACTTTACTGGCCAGATCTTCAGCGTGATATTTTTCATAATAGGAATCCACTTCCCCACTGAGGTACACTTTACCGGCGTAGGCGATCACGTCTATCTCGTATTGCTCCACGTCAGGATCACGTACCAGCGCATTTTCCACCCGGTTTTCAAGTATATTATTGGAAGGAACCATCTCCGGACGCACTTTCAGGTTATTTTTTACATAAGAAACGCCCACCACATTACGCGCATCGGCAGCGGCTGCTCGCTTGGCTTTTAGATTGGAAACCGTACCACTTAGTGTAACCACACCGGCATTTACCGTGACATTCGGATTAAAGGAAGCCACTCTGGGATCGTAAAGAAAAGCATTGTCAATCGCTTCCTTGATTTGGGCGTCCGTTCTGACCGGATATTTTTCTTTTTTTAGGTTCTCATTCTTGGCCCAGTCGCGCACATTGAGTCCATCTGCACTTACAGCTTTCACACCTGCGGTCCAGGCATAGCTCTTGGCGAGTAATTTTTCATTCAAACTACCTACCGAACCCGATAGACCAACCGCACCATCCTTTACTGATACCTTGATCATTTTCGGATACAGCCTTATATCATTATTGATTGCCTGTTCAATTTCTTGTTTAATTTCATAATCGGTGCGATCTGATAGATAATTTACATCAATTTCATTTTTAACTTCCTTTACACCCATTATATCCTTGGTAACGTAACCGACAAGCTGTTTTTCCTGCCAGGACTGAACTTCACCATCTAAAGTAATGACACCATTATCTGCTTGAACGGTAACATCGAATGATTCCGTCGCCGGATCGGCTGTCAATGCTTCCAGAATGTCCTGTTCCAGTTCGCCGTCGGGTCGCTGGGGCGGATTTACATGAATCATATTTACCACCCCTTTCACACCACGGGTTGCCATTGCCACCTTTTCGGCGCGTTCCTTGGCCAGCAGGCTATTCACCGTACCTTCCATCTTGACAATCCCCTGGGTTGTTTCCACGTCAATTTCATTAGCCGGTACGTCTATCTGCCAGAACATTTCGGCATTTACTTTATCTGTAATATTTTCATCCGATATTTTATTCACTTGTGAAAAAAGTGAATAAGTTGAGGAAAAAATTAAAAATATGATTAAAATAAAAGGAACACGTTTATAAATTTTCATAGCTTCTCCGTTTTTTGTTTGGAATAATTTTTTTTTTGCACAAGCAGCTGCTTTTGCTTTGTAACTTTTTTGCAAATAAAAATTTTCTCTAAAACGAGTGCACCGAAAGGATGTTCAACAAATATATAATCTATTGTTTTTTAAGCTTTTGCAGGTGCTTTCTGTTCAAAAACATCAATCACGCCTGCGCCGATGCTATCACCCCACACGTTGACTGTAGTACGAAAACGATCCAGTAACCAGTCAATAGTCAGAATCAAAGCCACTCCTTCAATCGGTAGCCCAACTGCTTTTAAAACGATAACCAGCGTGACCAGTCCAGCTTCGGGAATGCCCGCCGCGCCTATGGCTGCCAGCGTTGCAGTAAAGAAAATAATAATTTGTTCGGCGGGCCCGAGATCGATACCGTACACCTGCGCAATGAAGATGGCTGCCACCGATTCGTACAGCGCGGTTCCGTCCATGTTGATCGTGGCGCCGAGCGGCAGCACGAAGCCTGCGGTTCGGTTGGAAACTTTATTTTTCTCTTCCACACCCTGGATCGTCAGCGGCAGCGTAGCCGAGCTGGATGCGGTGGAAAATGCATTTAGCAAAGCGGGGCCTACGCCTCCAGCGTACCTCCAGGGTTGGCGTTTTCCGAAAAAGTAAAGAATTAAAGGTAATGTAATAAGTGCATGAAATAATAATCCGGATAAAACGGTGAGGGTATATTTTCCCAGTGCAAACAACTCTGGTAAAAAGCTGGCAAATCCGCCGGCTTCACCAATCCGGGCCGCTACCAGTCCAAAGATACCAACCGGTGCGAGCAACATCACCCAGTGCACCAGTTGCATTACCGCATCATTCAGGGTGGTAATCACCTCCAGCGTGGTTTTTGCTTTTTCACCAAGTACCGAGAGCGCGGCCCCCAGGATCAGCGCAAAAAAAATCAAGGGCAGAATGTCCATTTGTGTCATGGCCCGGAATAAATTTCTGGGAATCAGGCCCTGCTGGCCTTCTTCTTCATTACCGATCAGTACTTCGCGCATGGTGGCACCCAGCGAGCTTTCTTCTTTACCCTGAAGGGTTTCAGCTACTGCCAGTGAAATTTGCACGCCCGTTCCAGTCGAGTCTAACGCTGGTTCTTTGGCTATGTATTCTCCTTTGCGGCGATAAAACGGCAACTGGGTTCCGTCTTCGGAAGTTACATAAAACACCTCTTCGGCATTACGTTTTTCCCAGAGTTGTACAGTCACGGAATTGGCTGTCACAGAATCAATTAGGCCTTGAATTTGCTGGTCTTTCAGAATGATTACATATTTATTATTGTAATTGGCCTGATCCAGGTTTTTATTATCCAATATAATTTTATAGCGATTGTCAGAAGAAACATGATAAGTGACATCAGGATGATCTTCACCGGATGAAATACCTTTGCCGGGTTTTATAATATTTACAGCGATGAGTCCAACCAGCACGGAAAGACTTGTGGTCACCATGTAATAAAGAATGGTACGCCAACCAATTGCACCCAGTTTTCTGATATTACCTAATGATGTAATACCAACAATCATAGATAAAATGACCAGCGGCACGACTAGCATCATCAGTAAATTCAGAAAAATATCACCGACAATCCCAATACTGGCGCCTATTTCAGGAAGCCAGCCTCCAATCAGGATACCTGCAATAATTCCGATTAAAATATATAATAATAAGCGGTTATTATGATCCGTATGACCGGAATTTTCTTCCGGAGACCGATCTCCCAAGGGCGGGCCCTCACCTTCCTGAATTTTCATTGCATCATGCTTTAATTACTCCATGTAAAGAAATTGCTCCTTACATTAGACAGACAGGGCATAGAAGTAGTTCATTTCCAACAGGATAAAGATAAATTTTTACTTGATTGATTTCTGATCGGCGGTATTTACAAACAAAATATTACCAATGCCATCATATTTTTCAAAAACTTCGGTACCTAATTGTTTGACCGCCTCTCCCCGGAAACCGAGGATTACCAGGTCTGCGTCTCTCGATTTTTCATTAATAAATACCCGCGGTTCGATCTCCTGCTTTCGGGGTATAAACTCAATGTTATTGGGTGAAATAGGTAGTTGTCCTGCTTCAACCAGCATAATCAAACGGTGTCGCTCTTCTTCGATGTTATTTTCCGGATAAATAGCAAAGATTTTAACCTCTGCATTTTTCCAGTCGCGATGCCCCATTATGATATACGAAAACAAAATCATTAAGTTGGCATTATCATAATCAGCGGCCGTGATCCAGATATGAATTTGTTGTTTTAACCCAAAGCCTTTCTCCGAACTTGCCAGCACGATCATATCAAAATCTACTGTACTTACAAGCTTATAATTATCGACGATTTCGGTAAGGTTGGTTGGATTATTTTTTGAAAACTCGAATAAAATCAGGTTGTTCTCTGTACCGGCCATGCCCGGAAGCTGTATAACCTGCGCAATGCTGGAAGTATAGGACGGACTGATCAGCGTGTCCACATAAATGTTGCTTTCACTGGTTAGCGCCATTTTCACAAGTCGATCCTTGCAATATTTTGCTTCAAGATTGGTCTGTTTTGATAAATAACCTTTTATTAAATGAATGTAAGTTCCGAAGCCGTATTTATGCGCAATCCATCGTAACACGTGAAAAGCGCCCAAACGTTGGAAAGACGCCTCTGATAGCGCAATGGCCGATGGGCGCCAGCTACGGGCTTGTTCTTTATCTGCTTTTTGCAAAAAAACATGGAATTGCCGGCTCAACTGAAATATTACACCCTGGAAAATAAGTGCAATGCTTTTTTTATCTTTATTATAATAACTAATGAAAAAATATAAGCCAATCATCAATACAATTGCTAATATTGCATAAACCGGGTTCATCAAAAACATCAATCCGAAACAGGCCAGCGCACCAAACAGCGAGATGAACCAACGCGAACGAAAACGTGGCCGATAGGATGGATCAGCGGCAAAATGATTTAAAAACGAAATGGTGCAAAGCGAACCATAAGTCACCATAAAAAACATGGAAATGATCTGCGCCACGCTGTCCAAAGCTCCCATCAGAATGAATGCCGCAGCAATAGCCACCGTCAAAATGGATGCATTGAAAGGTTCATCACTCGCGCCTTTGCCTTTGGCGAGCCAGCCATTAAATCTGGGTGCCGGGAAAATATGATCGCGCGCAATTGCTTGTAAGGTACGGGGGGCTACCATAATGGAGCCAAGAGCCGAAGAAATCGTTGCCGCCGCTAATCCCAGGGGTATGATCCACCAACCTTGAATTGCAATATCTGCCATGACCAGTTTGGAGGTATCTGCCAAATCTTGAGGGCTGGCCGAAACTGCCAATTTATAGGCGATAAAAACATATACCACCATACCACAAAGTGTACCTGCCATGGTACCAAGGGGAAGCGATTTGCCTGGATCGCGAAGGTCTCCCGAAAGCCCAACGCCTGCCGTCATACCAGTAAATGCAGGGAAGATGATGGCAAATACCACAAAGAACCCAATCGGATCGGTGGAATTATTGTCATTAGAGTCATCTGCTCCTTGGCTTTGCGCACGTTCTAGAGTCGTTACGGAGTCTCTTTCGCTTGCAAAAGGATCCAAGGTAAGGGAATCTGTCTCTGTTTTGGTATTGTAAATCGTTGCAAGCGGATCAAAGCTGTTTTGTCTGGCGTAATCGGTTTCACCAATAAAGAAAGCAACGAGCGATATACCCAATGTCGCCACCACCACATACAAGGCCTTTACACCAAGCGAAGCGCCTTTAGTCAACATAATATAAGTCAATAACAGCAACGCGGGAATGCCGACGGTTTGTTTTTGGCGCAATGTCCATACCAGCCATTCGGGTAAGGGATAATTGGCAAGTAAAAAATCGAGCAATGTAGAAAATGCCTCTGTAAAGGCAATGATATAAAATGCCACACTGATAGCTTGCGAAAAATAAAGGGCTATGCCGATTGCCGAGCCAATCACTAAACCAAACGACCTGGAAATGATATAATATTCCCCGCCGCCCTCCACTCTTTGATTTGTGGCGATTTCAGCAATAGCCATGGCGGTTGGAATGGTGACAGCATGGCCAACCAGAATAATCACCAGGGTGCCAATAAACCCTACATTTCCAACCGCGAAGCCAAAGCGCAGAAACATGATCGCGCCAAGGATGGTGGAGATGGCCGTGAAAAAAACCGGGGCGGTGCCAAACTTACGAAAGGCTTGAGCTGCTTGTGACATTCATTTGAGTGTTCTGTTCGGGAATGAAACTAATACAAAAATCGGAAATTATAGAAAAATTTATCTTAAGAGCGTACAATCTCCTGACAATGTACCCGAGCTTCCATCATCCGCTTCGTAAGCCAGGCGCCAAATGTACACGCCAGTTTTCAAAGGAGTTCCTCGCAATGTTCCATCCCATTGGTTGTTCGGATTTTGAGAAGCAAAGACTTGCATGCCCCAGCGATCAAAAATGCGCAGATCGAATTTGGTAAAACTACATTCGGAAAATATTTCAAATTTATCATTTACATTATCACCGTTTGGAGAAAAAGCATTGGGAACCGCCGTTCGGCAAGGTCCGCAATATTCAAATTCAATAGTCACCTGGGAAGTATTAAACCCACAGGCATTGCCCACCACTACAGAATAAACGCCCGGCTCGGTCACCGCGAATGAATGATCAACGGTACCATCCTGCCAATAATAATAATTTACATCCTGAGCTTTTGCATTCAAAAGATAAACGGAACCTTCACATACAAGGGTATCCGGTCCAAGATCGGCAATTGGCGCTTCATCAAAGCGGATGCGGACTTCGTCGGTTGCGCTATTGCCACAATTATCATGAACGACCACCGTATAAATTCCGGGCTGCTCCACCTCAAAAGTCGACCCGGTGCTGCCATCCTGCCACAGGTAAGATGCCGCCGCCGGGTCAGAAGCATTCAAAATTCGGCTTTCGCCTTCGCAAAGCGTTTCGTCTTCACCGAGATCAATCGAGGTAATCAATTGATAATAAGTTAGTTCGATGCTATCACTTAAAACATTCCCGCAATTATCCGACAAGGTCACCGAATAAATCCCTGGTTGATCCACTGTCAATTCTGATTTGGCGCTGCCATCCTGCCAGAGATAGGAAATCGCTGCCGGATCGGAGGCATTCAAAATTAGCCGCTCGCCGGGGCATAAAGAAGTATCCCCCCCCAAGTCGAGGTTTTCAAGCACCGCGAAATAATTTACGATAATCTCATCCTTTACACTGTTTCCACAATTATCTTCAATGGTCACCGAATAATTTCCGGCTTGTTGTATTGTAAAAGTGGGATTGGTACTGCCATCCTGCCAGAGGTAGGATTTGGCGGCAATGGTCTCGACATTCAGGTTTAAAGTTTCTCCAGGACAAAGCGTCGTATCTCGACCAAGGCTGACCGATTGAATTACTTCAAAATATTGCACTATAATACTGTCTATCAAGATATTACCACAGTTATCCTGCAATTCAACGGCATACATTCCCGGGGTATCCACCGTAAAGCTTGAGCCGGTACTGCCATCCTGCCAAAGATAGGAGATCGCCGCCGGGTCGCTTGCATCTAAAACCAATCTCTCACCCGGACACAGCGTTGTATCCCTGCCCAAATCCAGATTCGTAAGCACCTGAAAATAAGCAACTTCAATCGTATCAGCAGTTGAGTTTCCGCATACATCGGTAACAGTTGCAATATACGTTCCAGGATTTTCAACCAAAAAAATTGAATCGGCAGAGCCATCCTGCCAGAGATAGCTCGAAGCCGTTGACAGAGCGGCGTCCAGTAAAATCGTTTCGCCGGGGCAAAGTGTTGTATCATTTCCCAGCGCTATTTGCGGAAGTGGATAGTAGGCTATTTCAATCGTATCGGAATAAATTTGACCGTAGATTTCGATCTGCACAAAATACGTTCCGGGGTTTTCAACCAAAAAAGTCGAATCAGCAGAGCCATCCTGCCATTGATAGCTTGCACAAGGGTAACTTTGCCCCAAAGTAAGCGTCTCGCCCAAACAAAGCGTGGTATCGCTGCCCAGAAAATCAGCAGGAGGGATTTCTGGTTCTACTAAGCCAATATGAACACTGTCATGCCATTGCACACAATCGGCAAATTCGGCGATTACAAAGTAATAACCGGTATCAGCCGGAACAACATTATTCAATGTAAAACTCGCTTGGTCGGAGGCAAATCCACCCGGACCTAGCCATTGGTAAGTCGCAGGAACGCCTGCATTCGCTGCAATATTAAGCGGTTCGTTCAGGCAAACCAGTGTATCAGATATAATGGAAAATGAAGTTTGTGTAAGTAAATCAGGAAAAGCTGCCAAGTTATTACAATCATTAAACTCCTCGACCCAAATTTCTGTGCCAGTGCTATCGTATAATTTCACGTAATCCAGCAAACCCGAACCTTTAAAGCGAACCATGATCTGGTATAAAAAATTAATATTTCCATTATATGGTAATGAATAAAGCAACTGATTATCAAAAAAAACATAAAAAACATTATCCCGAAAAGCATAGCGAATGATGCGCCACTGCGAAAAATCCTGCACAAACTCGGGAATAACTACTTGGGAAGAAGATCCTGCATAAATAGACGTAAGGTGCAGCGCAAAAATCTCCCCCATGAACGAAGCTCCCGCGTCGATGTCACAACCTTCCAGATAAATACCGGGATCAAAAGCTCGGATGCCACCATTCGACTCCGCATTGAGTACGCGCGCTTCCAGTACAAAATTGTTCCCGACATAAATCGTATCGTCCAGGATAAAACGGGTTCTGTAATCATTACTATTTGCCAGTGCCGGCGGTATTTGCGCAATCCCGTTCTGAACCGCATCGCAGAAAGGCACTTCAGGATTATTGCCCAATTCAATTACAGCCCGCCAGGATTGAGCCTCCGCAAAATTCCAAAGCAACATCGCTGTGATCATTGAAAATAATTGTGTGTAGTTTCTCATTGTGGTTCGTTTGAACATCTTTATTTGCCAGGAAAAATGGATTATACGATCATTTTTTTCCAGGTTTAAAAATCAATTGTAGGTAGGGTTAACAGCATTAAATTCCAAATTGGGCAGGAACCATTGGAGATAAGGAGATAGTTGGGCTTGCAAGTTAGGGCAACTTGCTTTTTATTCAAATAAAAACGGCTTTAAAATAACAAAAATTGCTATCTATCAGCTTTTTCTGTGAAAGATCAGTCTTCCCAGGTCTTTTTGAGCGGTGAAAACCTTGTCCAATTGTTTGGTAATGGGCAATGATAAATTTTGCAGCAACACGGAAATTCCGTTCAAGGGCTCACCTTCTTTTCGGGTGCGAGGATTCAAACCTTTTCTGATAATGCCACAAACGTAATAACTTACATTGATATTAATAAAATCGACCCTCGCCAGCTCAAAACCCTTTTCCTGGCAAAGCCGCTCGTAATGCGCTACCGGACGCCCCATACGCAGCTCGTCGCCACTTAATTCCGGCTCAATGTGCTCAAACAATACCAATTCCTTATCCGTTACCCGGCACAGCTCGAAGAGGATTTTTTTCATCATTTCCTCGTCGGTGTTGTGCTGCAACACTGTAGCCGTGAAGGACAGATCAAATTCCCTGTCTTTGAAAGGCAGATGCTCCCCGTCGATTTTCACCAATTCGATATCGGGGGAATGGAGATTTTTCCGAGCCAGTTCGATCATGGTGGCGGAAATATCAGCACCGACCAAGCGCGCCGGACGATAGGGATAAATCACATTCAAGTTGCCGCCCGGGCCGGAACCTAATTCCAGCACACTTTTATCGGTGAAATCCAGCCCGGTAAGAAGTTCGAGGAATTTTTGGCGTTTGTAATGGTAATATGGCTCGTCATCCCCCGCGATTACATTTTGATCACCGCGGCTATCAATGCGTTGCGCGACTTCCGACCAATAGGACTCGGGATGGTAATTGGAGTTGGTATCTTTCATGTTAGTTGTGGCGATTTGATCGAGGCAAAATTAGGTATAAAATTGCCAACGGGCTACTTTTTCTAACCGAATGTCAGTTAGAAAACCTTCGAAAGCAGCAAACACAAGAAATTTTTAATAAGGGATCCCGACCTTTTTGTAAATAAAATGCAGCAACCACGCGGGTCCGATCAGTAAAAACTGTACATCCTCCAGGAAAGAGGGTTTTTTACCTTCGATTTTGTGCCCGACAAATTGTCCGACCCAGGCCACCGCAAAAATAACGAGAGAAACCAAAGCCAAACGCCCGGCATTAAAGCCCACCGCTTCGTAAATCGCATTGTTGCCCCATAGCATAAGCCCCACGATGATAATAAATCCCAGAAACATGGGAATAGAAAGACGCAGATAGTAGATCAGCGCAAAAGCCAGGAACACCGCTGCCCAGTTGGTGAACAAACTACGCTCGACCGGGAAAGGAATGGAATAAAGCAAGCCCAGCAAGCTGAACATAATGGCGGGCACGCATATCCAGTGAATGAGTTTATTCGTATCGTTTTGATGGCTTTCGCCGTATTTGTCTAAAAACCATTGCATTGTCTTTGCCATAGCTATTCTTGTTTTGTCTTTGCCGAAATATAGCAAATTTTCAAATGATTATCCACCTGATTCCAACAAAAATTTTGCTTCTACTTAGTGGGGGGAAAAACTTCCACCGCCATTTGCACAGACTTATTAAATTCCTCCAGGTCAAGACAGGTTTTCTCCTGAATATCAGTGAAATAAAAGACCATATTTTCGGTAGGCATGTTGCCGGTAAGATCATCCTTGGCCATAGGGCAACCGCCAAAGCCTTTGATCGCCCCGTCGAAGCGACGGCAACCGTTACGATAGGCTGTGACGATCTTTTCCTTCCAGGTTTGTGGCGTGGTATGGAAATGCGCACCAATTTCAATGTCGGGATATGCCGGGATCAAGTCGCTGAACAAATAGCTGATGCTGTCCGGGTTGGCAACGCCAATGGTATCCGACAATTGAAAGATAGTAATGCCCATGGCCGCGAGGCGATCGACCCATTTTTGCACGATTTCCACGTTCCAGAGGTCGCCGTAAGGATTGCCGAAGCCCATTGAAATGTATAAAACCAGGGTTTTACCGGTGCGCACGCAGATAGATTGAATTTCCTCCACCCTTTCAAGGGATTCCTCAATGGTCGCGTTGGTATTTCTGAGCTGAAACGTTTCGGAAATGGAGAAAGGATAGCCGAGGTAGGCAATCTCGTCGAACTGGGCTGCATCATCCGCGCCGCGCTTGTTGGCAACAATCGCCAGGAGCCTGGAACGCGTATTGTCTAAGTCAAGCAAATTCAACACCTCCGCAGTGTCGCGCATTTGGGGGATGGCTTTGGGGGACACAAAGCTTCCAAAATCAATGGTATCGAAGCCAACTTTAAGCAATTGGTTGATGTAAGCTGCTTTTGTCTCGGTCGGGATAAATTCCTTCAGCCCCTGCATTGCATCGCGGGGACATTCGATCAGTTTCACCATTCGGGTAATGGATTTAGGTTATTCAAACGATTTGAGCGTTCTTTTTTCAAAAATAAACGTCTTTTCTGGATAAATTTGCACCTGATCAAACTTTTAATAATCGAAGGCGTTTCACAATCCAGAAAATACAATTGCCATATGACAAAAAACAGAGGACTTATCACTTTGGTTGGCTTCCTGCTCGCCGGAACCGGATTTTTGGCGCTCATCCTGAGCCTGGTTGGTTTGCAATTGTCCTTTCTCACCTGGATCGACGCGCCCGGCCGCCTCTTCGGATTTGTAGCCAGACTGGTCATGATTATTGTGGGCATTGTCATTATTTATCTTGCGCAAACCAATTTTAAAGGCGAAGAATAGTATCTTTTTTCAGGTTCTCCCTGTTTCACAATAGAAATAGCCTCCCGCAACTCTGCAAACGGCAATTTCAACTTTGTAATTGGCTTCGGAAATTTTATCGAAGGCTCCGGAAACTTTGTAAACGGCAATTTCAACTTTGCAATCGGCTCCGGAAATTTTTCCGAAGGCTCCGAAAATTTTGTAAACGACGATTTCAACTTTGTAATCGGCTCCGGAAATTTTGTAAACGACGATTCCAACTTTGCAATCGGCTCCGGAAATTTTTCCGAAGGCTCCGAAAACTTTGCAATCAGGTAAGTTTGCTCAAAAAGGGGATGGTACAAATTTTTATGCCCCGCAGATCTTGCTAATTTACGCGAATAAAATTTAAGCTATCCGAGCTTGTCTGCAAGATCCGCGGGCGCATTTATTTCTGGAGTTTTAATACAGGCTTAAAGCCAATATTACCTTCATTTACAACAAAATCATCCTTCTGATCAATCGTTTCCCTTCCATCTCAATGGTGTAAGCGTACACGCCGGCGCCTTGCAACTGGCTTCTGCTCACTTCGATTTGCTGATAACCGCCGTCAAAATTCCCTTCGGTTTCGTACGCCAGCCGTCCATCGCTGGTAAACACCTGTAGCTTGATGCGGGCAGCCTTGGGCAGATAGAACGGAATGATCGTCACGTCGGCAAAGGGGTTCGGAATGTTTTGCAAAAGCGTAAACTCCCTTGCATCAGTAATTTCTCCGAAGGAAAGTTCAAGGTTTTGCACCTCGCCCGATCCATCGTAGGCTTCCGCAGCGGTGTATCGTTGCCCGATACGCAGATAATCGCTAAGTTTACCGGTAGTTTTGGCTTTAAAAGTCAAGGAAAACAAGCGTGCTTCCCCGGAGAGCTGAGCAGTACCTGTTTTGTTCCAACTTGTAGTAATAAATCCTTCGTTTGTAAAACGCCAGCCGAAGTTTTCAACCTGCGCTATGCCAAATTCCATATCGCTCAGTTCCAATGCATCGGTATCGAATTGAAGTGTAAACTGGTAGCCGAGCAAATCATTCAGATCAGCGACAAATGGAATGGTAACCTCCTGCCCCGGCGTCAGGATTTTGTCTTCCGTTTGAATGCGGAAAGCTTTTGCAGCATCCTTATTGCGGGCACTGTTGCGCAAGGCGCTGAAGTCGATATCACCGATTTTTACAGCCACGAAGTCTGCCTCTGCTACAGGTTCCAATATCTGCCGGAAATACAGATGCTCCGGAAAAATCTCCTGCCAGGGGTTGCCCGGCGCCGGAAACTGGTAATTTTTATCTACAAACCGCCAGCTCTTATTGCCCGGGAAGCCTAGCTCCACGCTGAGGATCAGCTTTCTGAGCAAAATAATATCGATAATGGAAATACTTCCGGAATTATTGATATCCGCGGCGATGAGTTTGTAAGGAGAATCCAAAGGTTTGATGCCAAGAATGTGTTGCGATATCAGATAAATATCATAAGTAGAAACACCCTGTGTGAAATTGCGGTTAAACTCGGGCGTTGCGCGCACATCATTGGCAAAAACGGGCACATTGGCTACGTAAGTTCCGTTGGCATCGGTGACAACCTCTGCATTGGTGGCATTCGCCAGTCGTACGGAGGCATCCGCGAGCGGGCTGCCGTCGGGTGTAGCGATCCGACCGGTGACAATCGTCGCATTCCCTGGGCCGCTGCAAATATTCGGCGCATTTTCCTGCACCAGTATGTAGGTCACGCAAAAAGCGGAGTTGGGGCCTCCCACTGAACCGTCGGGTTTGATCACCCTCGGGTTGTCGGCATTATCCCAGGCGCGGATTTCCACGGCTACGGTGTTTCCTGCATCGTTGCAGGTGAACACGAGTCTTTGTTTGTTAATATCAGGCGTTTCTCCAGGTCTGTTGATCGAATAGTGCACGGAGTCGCTACAATCATCCGAAATACTTTTGACAAAATCGCTGGCCCAAACCTCTGCGAAACCGGAATCTGCCGCACCATCGCCGTCCACGTCCTGCGCCGGTATCACAGGCGAAAGCTCGACCGCCAGCCCATTCACGCAAGTAATGGAAGGTGGTTTACAATCTGTCACCTCGATAGGCATGGTGAAGGCAGCTACATTTCCGCAACCGTCACCAACTCTGATTTCTACTAAATGTTCGCCGATCGGGAATACATCTTCAAAACGGAATTTGGGATAAACACCCTGAACACGTTCTTGGGGTACTGTAAACTGGTCAACATTATCTCTGTACAAATCGACTACAACCTCGAAACGTATATCCTTCGGGGTGCAATCCTCGCTTACGACAAAGGGAATACCGATTTGGGCTGTACAACCGCCAGCCGCGCAGAATAAGTCTGCAGGACTAGGAAATAACTTGGGCGGTTTGTTATCGTAAACCTTAATCAGTTGTGTGTATTGCCAATAACCCGTAGAATTGCTCTTACGCCAGTAACCTTTGGGATTAGGTGTACAAGACAAGCCTCGCTCTCCGGCAAATGGGTTGGAATCCAGTTCATTGGCATTGCGATCAATAAACACGGGTTGGTCGCCACCGGCTCCCGGACGGCGCAGCACGTACACCGGCTCGTCCCCCAAAACGCCATCGCAATCTTCGTCGCGGCTGATCACAATCGGATTGGAAATGCCGTCATATTCGCACCAGTTGATCACCCGAAATGTGCGAAGTATCTTAAAACACTCCCCGGATGGAATCGCAAAACGCTCATCCTGTACGCTGACTGCCAGCACATCACAACCAATTTCATTCAGTCCAATGACCGTATCCAGCACGACATCGCATTGACCAGACACATCTGCGGGAAACATGATTTCGTAATTATGCCCAGAGGTAACGGTAATCGTTTGCCGACAAGGCGCAGACACATTTCCGGAATAATCTTCAGCGTGATAAACACGTGTGATGGCGCCCACACCACAGTTATCGCGATCATCAATAATATCATCGCAAACAATAAATGCTTCGCAGTTATCGGTGGCAATAAACTCGCCAAACAATTGATTGAGCAAGGTACTATCTTCGCAGGTGAAATCTGAGGTATGCAAAATCCGCTGATCGAGGCAGCTGATGGTCATATTCACCGGGGGTTTGCAAACAGGCTTCGATTTATCCTCCACCAGTACATCCAACCAGCAAATATTATAATTATCTTCAATGTCGCGTTCGCAGAAGTCAATGTTTTCATATTCACCGGGAATGCCGTTGCCGTCGGCGTCATCCCATACCCGCATTTCTATGCGAACGGTCTGACCAATATCGCAACAGGTAACATACACAAAATCAGCCCAATCAGTGTAATAAACGCTATCTTCCTCTTCTTCACCGCCACCCAGAATCGGGGGTTCATCAATAGGTAAATCACTGCCCAGGATCGGAGGCTCCTCGATCGGATTTCCGCCGCCGCCATTGCCTCCGCCGCTTTCAAACTCACTCACCAGAAATTCATATTCATCAATACATTCCTCCGCTACGACCCTGCGAACTTCGATCCTGATCGTGGAACAATTATCAAAACTGCCGCCGTCCACATCTTTTGCAAAGATCTTATTGATTTTGCTGGTGCTACCAATGGAAACGTTCAGGAAATCCTTGCAAATGGCGATGGGCTCGCTCTGATCCAGTACTTCGAAATCCAGAAAATGAATACGCACATTCTGACAATCATCTACAACTCTGTATTTGAAATAATGCAAGCCCTTGGGAATGTTGGAAACAATATCGCCGGGCTTCTTGCCTGTGGCTACTACTTCTTCCTCAATGTCATAATCTTCAATAAAACCTTCCATGTCGTAAATAGGCGTGCGGGTTACCACCACCACATCCGCTGTAATGATCCAACCCGAGCAGTTATCGATTACCGTATCTGGCGGGGGAATAGTGACCGCTGCAAAGCAGGCGAAAGGACCGGTTGAAAAAGTCGGAATGCAATTCAGCGAATCGACCGCATTAATGACCACAGGAGGCGTAAAATCTCCAATTTTAATGATTTGATTGTAAAAGAAAGTATTGCCCGGATTACACCAATCCACGATCGTCCAGGTACGAATGAATTTGAATGCTTTATCGCAAAGTTCAATGCGCGACTTATCCTGATAACCAGCAGAAATATTGCAAAACGGCTGGGTCAGATCCCGGATGCCGAATGCCGTTTTGATAAAAGGATAGCCGGTCACCGAAGGATGCGGATTACCCAGAGAATCAGTCGGATACGTTTGATCGCACTCAATGTAAGCGGTAAAATTTGGCAGTACGATGTCTTTGGAGGTCGGCTTGCGAATGGTAATTTCCTGGGTACAAGAATTCGTCTTCCCGGAAGCGTCTTTTGCTTTGAAAGTCCGTTTTAAAATCACATCGTCGCAGGAGCCATAACTACCTGATAACACGTCGGTTACACAAATTTCAATATTGCCGCAGTTATCGGTCACTGCCCCACTCCTCTCATACCAATCTTGCCCCTCATGCGGGTAGCCCGTCAGCTGTAGGATATTTTTCAAATCATTGCTGATGCTGATCACTTTACCCTCCGCATCGGTGCGGTAGCATTGCTCGCCGGCGAGTTTGATTTTCTCAAAATCATCGCAAACCAGATGCGTGAGCCAGGGAATTTGATGAACTGTTTCATCCACTAGTATTCCCATGTTCGGCTGTTGGGTAATTTGATCGCGCAGCACCAGCCAGACAAAATCGCCTGTATCTTCTGGTTTTAATGAAGTAGTCGCCAAATAATAGGTCTTGCCCTTTTTCAACTCCAGTTCGATGCGCAATACCGGACGGTTGACATTGCCATTCAGCCACGGCAGATAATCACCAAGCCCCGGAGTATGTATCCACCAGTCATTCAGAGATTGCCAGTTATTCACGAGGCTGCCGCCTTCGGTAAAACCCACCACATTTTGGCAGGGATGCTCGAGGAAAAAATCCTCCTCGAAGATCGCACCCGCGCCCCGGTCAGCTTCTGCAAAATCAGTAAGCAATACGAAAGTATAAATGCCATCTTTGGCTACCTGAAAAGGAATCGTATCCAGAAAATAAGTGCCCGGTTGCTGTGCCTGATTGGATAGCCAGCAGCTGAAATTGCTGCGTTTGAAAGCCACATCTTCATCCGAGAGTTCGCCGGCCAGCCGGTTGGCAAAAACCGTGACCAATGCCTGATTGGTCGGTTCCGGGCAGATCAGCTCCGGAGCAATATTATCCTGGAGTTTGATCTGCCCCCAGCAATTATCGCCATTGACCTGATTGGTGAGTTTGTACCTCAAAACCTGACCTTTGTAGGCATCCGTTATTGTCGTGCCCAGTGGGCGGTTTTGCGCGTCAAACACCTCCACCTTCAGCTGGAGTGAACAGGCGGCAAGCGTGTCACCGTACACCATGTAAGGAGTAAGATTGACCTCGCAGTTGGCATCCAGGGAAATGTTGACTGTATCTTTGCAGGCTAAAGGGCAAGGATTGGCAAGCGCATCCAGCGGAGCAAAGTTATTAGTTGCTATTGTTTTTTCATACTCATGACCAGATCCCCAAAGCCAAAGCAATAGAGGAACAGCCCAGAGGCTTAAGAATTTCAGGCTTTTCATGTTCAGGTCGTCTTTATTTATTCAAAGGGCAAATAATTTGTTTGTTACATAGCGTTTATATTTTATTAAAAATGGGGGTATTTTTTTAAATATTTATTATTGTTATTATTATAAAATCTAAAATTTTCACATTCAAAATCACAGTATTAACCTCCTGCCGGTGTCAATTCAATCATAAAACTCTGTGGATCAGAAGTATCCACCCCACCGTTTGCTGTGCCGCCATCATCCATTAATTTAACGGTGACCGTGGCAGTACCCACCGCATCGGGGTTGGCTTTAAAAAGCAAAGTTCCATCTGGTGTCAGTTGGGGCAATATTTCAAAAAGTGCTTCATTATCAATGTTTTCCACAATAAAAGTCAGCGTTTGCGAAGCTTCATCTGCGGGACCTGCAATAATTTCAGTCGCCCAATCGGTAAAAATAAGTGAATCCATCGTTGTTTCCACTGAAATGTCGATACCTTTTGTAAAACTCGGCGCGTCGTTCACCGCCTCTACCGTGATGGTCAAAATTTCCACCGTCGATACATCCACCCCACCATTCGCCGTGCCGCCGTCGTCCATGAGTTGGATTTGCAGAGTCGCTACACCATTCGCATCCGCTTTGGCAGTAAAACTCAAAGTGCCGTCGGGCGCAATTTGCGGCTGATTTTCAAATAAATTCGCATTATCGTTACTCAATATATTAAACGTCAACGCCTGCCCACTCTCATCCGCCGGACCCGCACTGATGCCGCTCGCCCAGGAAAGGCTTTGTGCACCTGCGTCTTCCAAAATGTTGACATCGCTGCCTGCTACAAAACTCGGCGCGTCGTTCACCGCCTCTACCGTGATGGTCAAAATTTCCACCGTC
>CAZGAU010000045.1:0-10830 GCA_964523725.1 uncultured Saprospiraceae bacterium | reverse complement strand
CGTCTTCCAAAATGTTGACATCGCTGCCTGCTACAAAACTCGGCGCGTCGTTCACTGATTGGATGGTAATTTTAAAAAGAGAAGTATCCCGATTTCCATCATTGTCCACAACGGAGAAAGAAAACTGGTCGATTCCATTAAAACCAGCGTTGGGTTGGTAATTAATGGTGGCTGTTGTTGCAGAAAGTGAAGTGAGTCCACTCAATATGCCATGTTGCGGCTCTTCTACAATAGAAAAAGAAAGGATATCACCGTCCGGATCTAAACCTTTAAGATCGAGTATAATCAATTGATTTTCAAGACCATCAGACTTTGCGGCAGGCAGTGCAATTGGCGTACTCTGGAAAGAGCCGGGAACTATTGTTGTATTAGGATCGCCGCTGCGATTGATATTAAGGTTTCTCAGAGCTTCGTCACTCAGATTCTCAATGTCCAGAGTGTATTTGATCGTATCGAGTGGACGAGCAGGATTAACTTGTGTAGAATCTTTAAGTTTAACACGAGCACCAGGCTGCGCCTGCAAAGTCAAGCCTGCGGCACTTATTGCAAACACTAACATGATCTTCAGCCAACTATAATCCATCGCCTCCACTTTTCGGTTTTTCATGTACCTATAATTATAATACAAAACAAATATATCTCTGATCAATATCGATGCCAAATTCGCATTAATACTGTTCATGGGAAAATTTTTAACATTCCTGGTACAATTGTCTATAGCTGAGGTTTGTAAAGCGTCGTTTTCTCACACCTGCGCCAAAGGTCTCGGGCGGGCTAAACAGGGCAGAAGTCTCAACAGAATAAAGATTCTTGGTTTTGAAGGGTTTTTTCATAAGCAAAGATACATAAAAAGTTTTATCATGTATTAATATCCTGTTTTTAGCGGGGAATAAATTTATCAAAATTGCGTTAAAAATCTGTCCGATTGCTAATTTTGCCTCATCTCAAAATTGAAATCAAATCTACCTATGAGAAACGTACTTTGCATCCTCACGGTGGCAATCCTTCCTTTTTTTGCTTTTGCTCAACAAAAACAGTACAAAGTCGGCTGTATCGGTTTTTATAATTTCGAAAACCTGTTCGATACGCTGGACACACCGGATAAACTGGATGAAGAGTTCACGCCACAAGGCGCCAATCGCTATGATTCCAAAATATACCAGGAAAAGCTGGATCATCTGGCTCGGGTTGTTTCTGAACTTGGCACCAGCGTTACGCCTGATGGCGTGGCTATTCTGGGTACCGCAGAGATCGAAAACCGTAGCGTTTTGGAAGATTTTGTGCAACATCCGCTCCTCCGAAGTAGGGGTTATGAGATCGTGCACTATGAATCGCCTGATTTCCGGGGCATTGATGTGGCGCTGCTCTATCAACCCAAGTATTTTCAGGTTACTTCCAGTCGTCCGATACCGATGGTGATTTTTGATGACAAAGGTGAGCGCGTTTATACCCGCGATATTCTCTTTGTTTCTGGTATTTTTGATGGCGAACCGCTGCATATTATGGTGAATCACTGGCCCTCACGCCGTGGCGGTGAAGCAGCTACGCAGCCTTTGCGCAACGCCGCTGCCCAATCCTGCAAAATGATCGCCGATTCACTGATGCAAGCTGATCCCAATGCAAAGATTATGATTATGGGCGATTTGAACGACGATCCTTCCAGCCCAAGCTTGCGGCAAGTATTGAATGCCAAACAAAAGAAAGAGCAAGTGAAACCCGGCGGTATGTTTAATCCAATGTACGACTATTACAAAAAAGGCATTGGTACGCTGGCTTACCAGGACGCGTGGAGTTTGTTTGATCAGATTATTTTATCTTATGGTTTGGTCAATGAAAAAGCCGGGGGCTACCAGTTTTATCAAGCTCAGATTCACAACGAAAAATATTTGGTACAATCCACCGGGCAATTTAAGGGGTATCCTTTTCGTACCTACGTTGGCTCCACTTACATGGGCGGCTACAGCGACCACTTTCCGGTATATGTTTATTTAGTAAAAGAAGTACCGAAGCCCTGAGGCTTAGCATGCCTTATCTTGCTCTAATACAACTGATAATGTTTTAAAATTTTCCATAAATCATTGTTGTAAGAACTGTAAATACTATAGAAAGTTATATCCAATAGAAATAAAAATGCGCCTTGCATCATCAGTGAAATACCAAAGCCCTTAAGAAGATAATTCATTTTCCTGGCGTTTTTGCTATGTTCAAAAAGAAGCAGCCCTGCCAGCGTATAGGTCACATCCAGCCCGATGTTGAGCATCATCAATTTCTGGGATTGAAAATGTTTCATTATAGAAAACCCTAAATCATAAACCATTGGATCAGATTGGTTTGCACTATGCAAGATCGCCCAGGCAACGCCTAGATTGACCAGATTCCAGGCAGCGTTCATATGATGGAAAGCTTCAGCCACGCCATCCTCCAGTTTGTACGTCAAATATCCGCCAATTATGATATTGGCTAAGGCCCAGCCACCAAGCACAAAAGCATGAATCTGGGTGATCTCCAGTCTGGTTTGGTTCAAATTTAGCAAGGACGACCCTTCCGGCTGTGCACAAAGTGTGATTGCAGCGAGCAACAAAATTCCTGATAATACAATGAATTTCACTCGGTTACACTTGCTTTTTATTATAAAATCGGAATAACCCGTACAATGCAGCTACCATTATCAGAGAAAACGGAAAAGCAGAACCGACTCCCAATGGCGCAATTGCCAGCAAGAAAATACTGGCCCCGAGCATGCCCAGGTTCAACCAGATACCCCGCAGCGACATCAGCACGGCAATTGTAAGTTGCCCGATCGCGATCAAGGTGACCATTACCCGCACGTGCTCGGCAAACCAGCCAAGAATAAATGATCGGTATAATGGAATCGCCATCGGCGCGTAGTCTAGATACACCTGGGGTTTAGTCGTTGCCATATAAGCGTTCGTAAAACTGGCCCAAAGAAAAAGCAGCACGATTGACCAGCGCGCCCAGCGCGGCGCTTTGAATGCGGCAATTAAAATCAGGATTGCAACGGCGTTGGAAATCAGCAGCGGGATAAGGTATTCTTGCAGATACATAGCGAATGGTTGTTTGTTAAAAACTCCCTTAAATTGATGTATCTACCTCATTTTCAAAATGATTTGCAACAGCATTACGAATGACATTTATCACTCAGGCCAGCCAAGCTAAAGCCGTTACAACTACCAGATAACCAATAAAATACCACAGTGCCCGGCGGCGGTCGGTGCGTTTGAGCAAATCTGCCTGATCTTTACCTTCCCGCGCAATTTTATTCCCAACCACCGTGATTCGCAGCATAATCAGGGCGATCAAAAAATAGGAAAGCAGGTAGATCCGATCCATGAGCACCATTTCGCCCACGTCGGGCAAGGCATCGCTGTAGGATTGCTGTAAAAAAACACAACTCAGCAGTCCGCCAATCGCCAGGGAAATCCGGGCATCGATGTAATTGGGATGCACAAACAAGCCTCCAAGGCTCGCCATAATGACCACCAGCAGCGGCAGCATGAGTTTCAGACTGAAGTAGCTAAACGGTCTGTTAATGTTCAAATTAAAAGTAAAATTGCTGAACGCAGCGCCGGTACGGCCGGGTTCGCCAAAATTCGTATTATAAAAATTACTATTTGTAGTGATCTCAGCACCATTGATTTCCCAGCCGGGAATGAGCAAATCTTTTCGAAACAACACGGTGCCGGTGTCAGGGAGATAAACCAGTGAATCAAGCGGATAATTCACGCTTTCGATACGGATGTCAAGTTTATGCTGATCTAAAGGAAAGTCATCGAGTAAAAAAGAGTGATAAAAACGACCTTCCACGCGCATGCCATTGTAAAGGTAGCCATCGGGCAATTTCAACGGCTCTTCATGAAAAGGTTCTTGCGTAAAGCCCCATTTTTCAACTGCGTTGACAAACTCGATATCGGTCGGATCCCGCTCGCCTTTCCACTTGAACCAGAGGTAAAAATCGGCGTAAAATGAGAATTCATCGACGTTCAAATCGTACAAATTCATCAGGTAAATGCCGGTATATACTTTCTGTGCCTCAGCCGGTGCCTTATGATTCTGAGCTTGCAAATCGGTCAGAATATGTATTATAAAAAACACGGCTAGGGCAATCTTTACAAGACTTTTAAGCTGGTTGTTCATTTTGTTGCGCATTTTGAAACGCTTCCCAGATGGCGGTTCTTTGCTTCATCAGGTTTTCCCGCTCCGGGGAGGAAAGCTTGGATGCACGAAAATACTTCTTTTGTTGCTGAAAATATTCAAAAAATAAAATCGAGAAATACCCCAGCAGTGGCATCACGAGCAGCCAAAGCAAGGCAGTCGGCTCCGCAAAAACGAGCAGCCCAACCAACCACAAAATCCACCAGATCAGGTAAGTACCCAGCGAAATCGCCCAGTAAACCGGCGCATAAAATTCCGGTCGGCGTACCCGTTTATCGGCAATACTTTTGGCAACCCAGATGGGTAAAAAATTGAAAACCAAGCCTATAAGAAAAAAGGGAAATCCTAATATCAGCAGCAAAGTCGAAATAATAAAAGAAGATTTCTTACGCAAAAAACCTTCGTCGGTGGTACCTATTTTTTTCAATTGCTGAAAATACTCGCGAGCCTGTGTTAACAAAGCATTTCTGGAGTTTTCATCTAAAGCATTTACGGCGTCGGCTACCTGTTTTTCGGCTTTTAGCGCTTCAGGACTCGTTTTTTCCAGTATTTTCGGGCGCTGAGCGCGATCCAACTGCAGTAAATATTCGGTGAGTTCTTCATCCGCTTTTTTGTCAATGATCACGATCCGTTCCGCCAATCGTTCATACAAATTCCCGATGAAATCATTGATCGTCTGATTCGGATTTTCTTTGTAAAAAGCCAGGTAATCACTGGCCAGCATTGGCTCGCCAAAGTCAATCATCACTTCAGTTCGGGGCAACTCGGCATAGGTATAATTCACCCCCACCGGCACGATGTACACATTTTCCAGATCAGGATAAGTCTCCAAGGTTCCAAGCGCAATGCGGGCGGTTCCTTTCTTGAGCGGGCGGAGGCGTTTTTCGTGCTCAGCGCTGCCCTCAGCCAGGATCATCAGGGTTTTATTGGCACGTAAGGCATTGAAACAATAATCAAAAGTTTCAAAATTATTTTTTACCACCGACAAACCGCCATCTTTTACCCGGTAAACCGGAAGCATGTGCAGGGAATTCAGCAAACGCCGGTAAAGCGGTTTCTTAAAAAAATCACCCCGCACCAAAAAAGAGAGCGGACGATCGAGGTAACAAGCCAAAATACAAGGCTCCATGAAGCCCGTGGGATGATTGGCCGCAAGGATCACCGGCTTATTCCGGGGAATACGCGCCGTATTGGAAAGATAAATCTTCCGGTAAAAAACACGAATACCAAGCTTGGCAATGGGTCGTACAATCGAATAAAGCATACATCTGTGACTAAACGTTCGGGACAAATTTATCAATTGCTGGGCGTTTATTGCTATTTGTTTGAAAAAAGTCGAGCTACGGCAACAATTCGCTATCTTCGCGGCATGCCGACGAAGAAGTATCTCATAGTGGTAGGTGGACCAACTGCCAGCGGCAAAACCGCGTTTGCTGTGCAACTGGCAAAGCATTTCAACACCGAAATAATTTCCTGCGACAGTCGGCAATTTTTTAAAGAAATGAATATCGGTACCGCCAAGCCAAACATTGAGGAAATGCAGGGCATTCCGCATCATTTTATTGACAGCCACAGCATTTTTGAGCCTTATAATGTGGGTGATTTTGAAAGAGAGGCGCTGGAGCGACTGGAAACATTATATCAAAAATATAATATTGTGATTGCCGTGGGCGGTTCGGGCTTGTATATCAAGGCATTATGTGAAGGCTTGGATGATTTTCCGGATGTACCTGAAGTCATTCGCCAGGAAGTGCGGCAATTGTACGCAGCGCAGAGACTGGAGGGCTTACAACGAGCATTGAAACAAGCTGATCCTCAATATTTTGCAGAAGTGGATCAACAAAACCCGCACCGGCTCATGCGGGCACTGGAAGTCTGCCGGGCTAGCGGGCTGCCGTTTTCGGCTTTTCGTAAACAACAAACGCAACCGCGTGTTTTTACACCTGTTTACATTCAAATGGATTTGCCCAGATCGGCAGTCTATGACCGGATTAACCGCCGCGTGGGCGTTATGATGGCACAGGGCTTGCTGGAAGAAGTCAGGGAATTATATCCACATCGGCACCTGATGGCTTTGCAAACCGTTGGTTACCAGGAATTATTTAATTACCTGGAAGGTGAAATTTCGCTGGAGGAGGCGGTTGAAAAAATCATGCAAAATACCCGCAATTATGCCAAACGCCAACTCACCTGGATGCGGCGCGACAGCTTTTGGCGCAGGTTTCACCCCGAAAATACGCAAGAAGCAATAATTTTTATTGAGAATATGATTAAAAAACCAACAGATATATCATGAAGTTTGAAGATTTGATTGCCGGTATTGGGGTTTTATTAATTTTGCTGGCATTTTTATTACAAACATTTAGAATATTGGAATCTTCCAGCCGGGCTTACCTGCTGATGAATCTGGTCGGCTCCGGGCTGGCATGTTACGGCTCTTATTTAATTAATTCTGTTCCTTTTATGATTCTGGAAGGTGTTTGGTGTTTCGTTTCCCTGATTGGACTTTGGCGATTGAATAATCATGTCATAAACATTAAACAAATATCATAATAACTCAATTTCACATCATGATCTGGAAGCAATCATTTACACTGGAAGGACTCAACCAAATTTCACAAAACACCCTGGCTGAAAACCTGGGGATCGAATTCACAGATTTTGGTCAGGATTTTCTGGTTGCCCGCATGCCGGTGGACAATCGCACGGTGCAACCCATGCGCCTGCTGCATGGCGGCGCCAACGTAGCGCTGGCGGAAACACTGGGCAGCGTAGCTTCTGTGCTTTGTTTGGATGACACCGATAAATTGATGCCGGTCGGCGTAGAAATCAACGCTAACCATTTACGGCCGGTGACCAAAGGCTTTGTTAATGGCACGGTCAAACCCATTCGAATTGGGCGCAACATGCATATTTGGAACATTGAAATCAAAAATGAGGAAGGAAAACTGACTTGTGTCAGCCGGTTAACAATTTCAGTTGTACCAAGAAATTAGAAATTACGTTTTTCAATCAAACTTTCAAATTTTCAGTAAAAACCGATTACATGAAAAAACTTTTCTCTACGCTTCTTTGGATAGGAATTTTTTGCACCGTACATGCACAACTAAACACTACACTGGTCGCACAGTTAGATTATGATGCAGAACTAAATGATATCTGGGGTTGGGTGGCACCTAATGGCACCGAGTATGCACTCGTGGGCTTAAAGAATGGTGTGTCTATTGTCAGCCTGGCGAATCCTGCCAATCCGCAGGAAGTAGCTTTTGTGCCGGGCGCATTTTCTGTTTGGCGAGATCTAAAAACCTGGGGCAACTTTGCCTATATTACCACCGACCAGTCGGGCACCAATGAGGGATTGCTGGTCATTGACCTGTCAGAATTACCGCTTAAGGTAACCGCCACTAATTGGCGTCCGATGATTGACAATAACACTTTACGCACTTGTCATAATTTATATATTGATGAAAATGGCATCGCTTATTTAGCAGGATGTAATGTAAATGCAGGCGGCATGTTGTATGTAGATGTAAAAACGACGCCCGGCACGCCGGTTTTAATTGGTAAAGGTCCGAGTATCTATGCGCATGATGTGTATGTTCAGGATAATATTATGTATGCTTCGGAAATTTATGACGGCAAATTAGGAATTTATGATATTTCTGACAAATTGAATACCAAGCCTTTAGCAAGTCAAACCACACCGTTCCGCTTTACGCATAATGCCTGGACTACTGAAAATGGTGATTTCGTATTTACAACAGATGAAAGAGCCAATGCGCCTGTGGCTGCTTATGATATTTCTGACCTTAATGATATTAGGGAAATGGATCAATTTCGCCCTATTTACACGCTGGGCACTGGCACCATACCGCATAATGTTCATGTAAAGGATAACTATTTACATATTTCTTATTACACTGCCGGAGGGGTTATTGTGGATGCTTCGCGCCCGGAAAATCTGGTAGAAGTAGCCAACTGGGACAGTTCGTTGGGTCCGGACGGCGGATTTGCGGGCGCCTGGGGCATGTATCCATTCTTGCCTTCCGGCAATGTGCTGATTTCAGATATTGAAAATGGCTTGTTTATTATCAAACCGAATTTGAAAAGAGCCTGCTTTCTGGAAGGAAGAATCACCGATTCATCTAATAATCAACCCCTTGCAAACGCAGAAATCGAAATTCTTTCCAATCAGGTCACACTGACAAATTCCAGTTTTTCGGGTAATTATAAAACCGGACAAGCGCAAGCCGGCACTTTTGATGTATTGGTAGAAAGGTCTGGTTATGAATCAAAAACGGTGCAAGCAACCTTGCAAAACGGTGTGGTAACAATCCTCGACGTGGCGCTCCGTCCATTGGCAAGTTTCACAGTAGGCGGTAAGGCTGTGAATAGTGTTTCCGGGGCTTCTGTGGCGAATGCCAAAGTGATCGTGTCAAATGATGAATATTATTTTGAAACAACCGCAGATTTTAATGGAAATTTTAATTTAGGTAATGTTTATCAAGGAAAATATAATGTTTCGGTTGGAGCATGGGGTTATTTACATAAAGTAGTAGAAAATTTTACCATTGATAATAATAAATCCATCACTATTCCACTCGATAGAGGCTACCAGGATGATTTCTTTTTTGACCTGGGTTGGACAGCATCTTCTGATTCGGCGGTGGCTGGCTTCTGGGAACGCGGCGTGCCCGTGGGCGCTACTTTTGGCGGGCAAGTAGTAACACCTACCCGCGATATTGATGGCGATCTGGGTGAAACGTGCTATCTAACTGGGAATCAAGGCGATCAGGCTGGTTTTTCCGATGTGGATGAAGGCAGGGTTACGCTCACCTCTCCCCTAATGGATTTGAGTGGTTATAACAATCCAATCATTTCTTATTACCTCTGGTTTTACAATAACGGGGGGAATGGAAATCCCGATGACAGCCTGGTGGTGCGTATTTCAAACGGCATAGAGACGATCACGCTGGAAAAAATAACAACTTCCCGCAACCAATGGCGCGATCGGTCTGAGTTTGAACTGCGCGATTACATAGAGATTACGGATAATATGACAGTCATTTTTGAAACTGCCGATTTTCCGCCAAATGGTCACATTGTAAAGGCAGCCGTAGATGCGTTTCTAGTACAGGAGGGCAATACAACTCCAGTGGAAGAACCACTGGCAAATACCCCGCAAATGCACGCTTTTCCGAATCCTTTTTCGGGACAGTTGAACATCCATTATAAAATAATAGATACTGTAACCGATGGATTATTAATTGTTTACAATTCATTAGGACAACGAGTGGATCAGGTCATTCTTTCAGGAAATGACGGTAATATCATAATTGGCGAAAACCTTGACCCGGGTATTTACTTTTTGCAAATTCAATCTGGAAACAAGGTAAGCGAAGCATTGAAAGTAATCAAAACAAATTAATACATTATTTAAATATATAAGAGCTTCGCAAACAGTATTTTAACTTGCGAAGCTCTCATCATTCTACCGAAAAAAGCCTATTGTCTTGGATTAGCACTTAAATCCACATCACCCATTTTGTAAGCTGTAAAATTAAAGTCCAGCACATCATCATTAAAAGTGGGCAGATGAAAAATCGTTGGCAAAAAATCATCCCATGGGTTCAGGGGGTCCGAAAAGATAAACCCTTCGGGCAAAAATTTCCAGGAGGGGACTTCCGCAAACACTGTATCAATTCCCAGAATTACCTTTCTTATTTTTATCAAATCTACAATGTTCAGCGATTTGGTACCATCCACATCTGCGGCGAGGATTTTGAGAGGAGAATCAAGTGACTGAACCCCCAGAATATGCCTGGAAATCAGCAAGATATCTACTACCCCTATCCCATTGCGATCTCCGTAGTCTTTTTCCAGAGAAACACCAAATACCTCGCCCAAAGGTAGGTTATTGAAACGATACGCACCTGAAGTGTCGGTTACGGTAGTAGCATTTACTATACCCACCAGTTGTATATTTACACCGGATACGCCCTTGCCATTTGCATCTCGTACAAAGCCTCCAATAGTGCCCATGCCGTCGCTGGTTTGATCCAGACCATTCAGAAAACTCACCCCGCTGGTATCAGGATCAAGCCAGTCCTTCAGGCGGGTTGCAGGAGTTCCGCCGCCTTCCCACGAAAGCGTGAAACGATCATAGTAAGCATTGATAAAATTGCAATCGCCCAGATCGGTTCCACCGTGGAGCTGCCCAACGATGCGGCCATTTTGATCAAACAAAGCTGCGCCCGAAGAGCCTACCTGTACCGTTGATGCATCAAAGCGAATGCGGAACATGTGGTTGGCAGGAGTCGTATAAACCGTAGTACCTTGTGCATTTTTCCACTCAAATGGGGTCGAATAAATCACAGCATTCTGATTCTCTATGGCAATCTTTTTAATATCTCCCCGTGGATGATGAATGCTGAAAGAAGTAGTAGGTGGCGTAGTTTTGCGATCCCAGCCGTTGAAATGCACATTAAAGGAAGGTGGAATTGTGTCCAGTTCGAGCAGCAAAAAGTCATTTTGCCGCCGACTAGCGCGTAAGGTACTCCCCAAAACAGATTGAAAAGAGGGTTCAAAAGCAGGATTGTTGCAATTCGTGGACTCATAATTAAAATCAAAGCGCCAGAAATCATATTTTGGCGTAAA
>CAZGAU010000044.1:0-35010 GCA_964523725.1 uncultured Saprospiraceae bacterium | reverse complement strand
TCCGGGAAAGAAAGCTCCGCAAGTAGCGTAGTACTGCCAATCGAGATATCAGTGGGTTGCCAGGTAAGTCCGCGATCCTGGCTGTGCAGAATTCCCTTTGAGTTTAAAGCAAAGAAGCTGGACACATTTTCCGCCAGCTCAATCGCGCCGTCCACCCGCTCCCACTGATTGCCGCTATCTGTGGTTCGGTAAATATCACCATCGAAGTAATCACCGGCAGCCACCAGAAAAGTATCCACGCCCAGCACGAGAACGGATGCTACAGTTTTCTTGGTTTCCAGGTTAAGCTGACTCCAGGTCGTGCCGCCATTGGTGGTCAGCAGCACGGTGCCGGTATCACCCACCGCCACACCATAGGAATCATCCAGGAAATAAATATCCCGCAAATGGCGATCAGTGCCGGAATTCAGAAGACTCCAGGATTGTGCCGAGGCGGGATTGGCAAAAAATAAACAGTATAAAACAGCTGTTAAGCTTAAGAATGTAGTGTTTTTCATGGTAATCGAGTTTTTGGAACGTAAGACAGGAAGCAATCACGCAAACGTTAGTCGATCGATCATAATTTTCAGTAGATGCGTATAGTCGAGGCTCAAACAGTCCAATCTGTAAACCGAGTATTTTCCTAAATGTACAGAATTTTCCGCAAAATTTGTTTGAAAAGATGCAGGAAATCATTGCAAAATAAAACTATTTGTTTTAAATTTGTTTGAAATAAAACAATTCGGTCAATTTAAAACAACATAGCCATGAATGCGGGGAATACGACCACCAAAATAGCGATGTATGTGCGGCACAATTGGTTTAAAATTGGCATCGCGGTAATATTAGTTTTTATTTTAATGAAAAAAGACCTGACATTCAATATCAATTTGCGTGCTCCGGCCCGACCTGCGCCACCGCCTCAGGAGGAGCAGGCACAACCACCTCAAAAAGCAAAGAACAAAGAAGTACTCACCGAAAGTGCCGAAACACCTGTGGTTGCTGAGACGAAACCCAAAAAAGAATTGTTTGATATTTCTCTATTTGGCAAAAAAAACTCGCCGCCCAAAGCAATTGACGAACTCGCCAAAGTGGATGAAGCGACCAAGCAAGCCTATCTGAAGCGCTTCGCGCGTGTAGCGGTGAGTGAAAGTGGCAAATTTAATATTCCCGCTTCAATAATTTTAGCAAACGCATTGTTACAAAGTCAGGCCGGCACCAACGAACTTACTGAAAAAGCCAACAATCAGTTCGGTTTACCCTGCACGCACGACTGGCAAGGTGATAAAACGGAAGCAGATGGTCAATGTTTCCGGAAATATGAAAATGCCTGGACAAGCTTTCGTGACCACAGTTTTTACGTCACCACAGGCAGCTATTCTTCCCTCCGGAAAATTGCCCGCACCGACTATAAGGCTTGGGCCAAAGCACTCGAAAAAGCCGGCTTCTCTAATGAAGAAAGCCTGGCAAGGCAATTGGTGAAAGTAATTGAGGAATATGAATTGACGAAACTGGATCAATAATTAATGTATTATGCAACAAGCAGGAGCAGTTGGAAAGAGTTTTGAGAAATGCTGAAGTGGAACCAACTGCTTGCCGATGATTATTCCTGCACGCCTTCCAGTTTCTGTTTATAATAACTTACCGTACCACCATATACCCAACCGACCTGTCCCTTGGGCGTTTTCACTTTGATCCAGGGCTCGTTGACGGTGACGCCGCCCAGGTCGATTTCTTCTTTAAAATCGGTCACTTCATTCAAAAAAATAGCTTCTTCGTGCAGTTTTAAGCGGTAGAGAATCCGGCTGTTGAGCTTGGGCTCGCTGCGAATATTCACCCCATCCAGAATAGCATATAAAGGAGTAATCTTTTCACGAACGGTGCGGGTTTCCGGCTGAACCACTGCCGGCGTATCCACTGGTTCGATCGGCGGCTTGGGTTGTGGCAGGACCGCCGTAGAAGTGGTCGCCAATGAATCAGCAGCCTGATCAGCAGCATCCAGTCGGGCGTATTTGGCGCGGGTTGCATTACATTTGGTCACTGCCCACGACATAAACCCAATAAAAAACACAGCGATGATAATCAACTCAATTTTTGGCAGCACTTTTGGTTTCCTTTCACTCATAGCCCTTTTATTTTTTTGCAAAAAAACAATTTACTATAAAATTCTACAAAATTATCGGCGATTTGCGTTCCCTTCCGGCATTTTTTACGTCTAAAAAAAACCATGAATGAACTACTGTATAAAATTGCCATTACCCGAATCCCGCTGGTGGGAGCGGTCACCGCCAAAACGCTGATCAGTTACTGCGGCAGTGTAGAAGCCGTTTTTACAGCAAAAAAGCGCGAATTGCTTAAAATTCCGAACATTGGGGAGCGAATTGCCGGCAACATAATCGCGAGAGATTTCCTGAAGGAAGCTGAAGCCGAACTCAATTTTATTGAACAACATCGAATCCAGCCTATTTTTTATCTGGACAACGCCTACCCCGAGCGCCTGCGGCACTACCACGACAGTCCGGTGATGCTCTACTTTAAAGGAAATGCCGACTTGAATGCGCACCGCACCGTTGGAATCGTCGGCACGCGTCAGCCTTCCCCGCAGGGTGTAGCCGTTTGTGAAGAATTGATTGAAGGACTAAAGCCCTACAATATACTATTAATCAGCGGTTTAGCATATGGAATTGATATAGCTGCACACCGGAAATGTTTGGAACTGGACGTTCCTACGCTCGGCATTCTGGGGCACGGTTTTGCCACTATGTATCCTCCTTCCCACCGCAGCATTGCTGAAAAAATGACCTCAAATGGTGGACTGATCACCGAATATCCCAGCGATACCAAGCCGGATAAAGAAAACTTTCCCATGCGCAACCGCATTATCGCCGGGCTGTGCGACGCGCTTATTGTTGTGGAAACCGCCACCAAAGGCGGCTCGATGATTACTGCGCACATGGCAAATGAATACAACAAAGATGTTTTTGCTGTACCGGGTCGTGTTAAGGATAAACTCTCGCAAGGTTGCAATCATCTTATAAAAACGCACAAAGCCTTACTTTTGGAAAGCGCCGACGATATCGCCTACATTATGCGTTGGGGCGAACTGGATGCCAAGAGGTTAATTCAGCAACAACTTTTTGTAGAATTAAACGATGCTGAGAAAATAATTGTAAATTTGCTCAACCAATCCCCGGAAGCCAGTATTGATAAACTAATCATAGAAACCAATTTCGCCGGCAGCGAAATGGCTTCCCTATTACTAAACCTTGAATTTAAAGGCATCGTAAAACCCTTGCCTGGGAAAAGATATACTTTGGTGTAAAGCTATTATTCGTTTTTATTTGTTGATTGTCAAAAAATTGCAGTGAAAAACAGTCGGCAACTTTTAATTTCCAATTATGAAAAAACTTTTGTTTGCGCTCGCTCTTCTGGTTGGGCTTTTCGCCTGTAACAACTATCCGCAGTCAGCCCCCGAAATCAGCAGCGAACCCGTAAAAATTCAAAAACATCCCAAAAATGTCATTTTGCTGATTGGCGATGGCATGGGCTTGACGCAAATTTCGGCCGCACTTTATTCCAATAATAATAAACTGAATCTGGAACAGTTTCCGGTCATCGGGCTGCACAAGTCCTATGCTTCCGACAATCTGATTACGGATTCAGCAGCCGGGGCTACTGCCTTCTCAGCGGGTGTAAAAACCTACAACGGCGCCATTGGTGTCAATCAGGAAGGGCTCGCGGTTAAAACCATTCTGGAAGAAGCCGAAGAACGCGGTTTGGCCACAGGTCTTGTATCTACATCCTCCATTACGCACGCTACGCCGGCGTCATTTATTGCACATGTAAGGTCGCGCATAGATGTGCAGGATATTGCTGCAGATTTTCTGAAAACAGAAGTTGACCTGTTTATAGGTGGAGGTAAAAAATATTTCGACCGACGAGATAAAGACGATCGCAATTTATACAAAGAATTACTGGTAAAAGGCTATAAGGTAAGCGATTACTCGAAAGAAGAACTGCATAAAGTTGCCATTGATTTTGACCGAAACTTCGGTTATTTTACAGCCGATACGGAACCACTGCCAGCAACGCAGGGCCGGGATTATCTGGTGCCGGCTTCAAAGCTAGCTCCGATTTTTCTTAGAAAACGCAGCGACAAGGGCTTTTTCCTGATGATTGAAGGCTCGCAGATCGACTGGGGTGGTCATGCCAACGATGCTAATTATATCATTTCTGAAACTATTGACTTTGACAATGCTATCGGAGCTATTCTTGATTTTGCCAGGGAAGACGGCGAGACACTTGTCATTGTTACTGCTGACCACGAAACCGGAGGCTTTGCAATCAACACTGGCTCTAAAATGGGCAAAATTGAAGGAGCATTCACTACCGACAAACATACCGCGGCCTTGATACCGGTTTTTGCTTTCGGCCCAGGTGCAGAGTTGTTTGGTGGCATATATGAAAATACCGCTATTTTTGACAAAATGCGCTTCTCTCTTGGTTTTAAGGGTGCTCCCAAAATGGATGGTGCAACCACTAGTTCTAAAAAGTAAATCAGCAGGCTTACCAATAAAGAAAACAAAAGCCATACCGAATATTAAGCTAATAGAAAAAGTAATGGCGGATGGTGAAATCTTGATCTGCAGAGCGGCATCGAAACATTTCGATGCCGCTCTGCTTGTTTTATGGCTTGGTTGAAGTAAAAACCTCCACCTTGACGGACTTATGCAAAAAAATCACCCCGGACTTTGACTAAAGTCAAAATCCGGGGCGACTGTAGTTTCATAAATAGAAGCTTTATCGCAATAGAGTCACATCGCCCCGATACGTCAGCGAAATATTATCAAGGAATTGAATTTCAATCACATACACGTACACGCCCGGGCTGGCGAGCTTGTTGTTCAAGCGACCATCCCAGATTTTCACACCTGCGCATTGCGGCGCCAACTCTGTGGATGAGAACATCAGGTTGCCCCAGCGATCAAAGACCTGGGCAGATTTGATATTGGTTACACCATTGCAGGTAAAGATGCGGAAGTCATCATTCGGCCCATCTCCATTCGGCGAGAACACGTTCGGAATAAAGACATTCCGGTTGAAATCCACGTCCACCCGGACGGTACCTGCACCAGTACAGCCATTCACGTCGATGACGGTGAGGGTGTAGTTTTGATCGTTTTGAGGACTGACGGTAGGCGTTTCAATGGTACTAGAAGAAAGATAGGTATCAGGCGACCAGGCATAAGAACCAATCGGCAAGGACGAATTAATAATCGGTTGCAAAGTGGTCGAATCACCTAATTCCACCTCAATTTCCGCCGGATCAAAGATGACCTGCAACTCTTCGGGTTGCGTAATTTCAATGGTATCCACGAATGCACATCCGCCGGGATCTTCCACCGTAATAATCTGAATACCAGCGAAAACGGTCGCTGGCTGATCGGGTGCAAAACGCAAACCGTTATTGTTGATCTGATACGTATAATCGAACAATGACGTACCCGTACCCCCATAGACCGTATCGATCAGAATCAGTGTAGATTCCCCAAAACAACGAGGATCTTCGGGCTGAGGAATTATCGCCACGATCGGTTCCGGGTTTAAAATAGTATAAGACAGCGTATCCGTACAACCTTTGGTGTCGGTGATAGTCACATTGTAAGAGCCAGGTGCAAGATTCGATGCAATAGAAGAGGAAGCCGGTGCCACTCCATTCGACCAGGTGTAAGGACTAGGTCCAATCGGGTTGATATTGGAGCTGGTATTAACCTGCACGGAAATCTGTCCATCGGTATCCCCGTTGCAAGTTACGGAAGGCGTCGTATTGGCAAGATCAAGCGTTAATTCCAGTGCATCGGGTTCATCCAATTCTACAATTTGCGTTTTGGTACAGCCGTTGGCATCCGTAATTACAGCATTGTAAATCCCGGCAGTCAGATTATTAATCATATCTGTAGTTGCACCATTTTCCAACCACTGGAAAGTGAACGGTGGTGTACCGCCATTCGGAACCAAAGTAATAGAACCATCCGACAGTCCATTACAAGTTACCGGCGCGGCATTTACCTGAACGGTAATCGCAGGCGGGCTTGGAATATTTACTGTATCAATACCAAAGCAATTATTCGCATCGGTGGCTACCACTACCTGCATACCTGCACAGAGCTGGGTTGCTGTGGAAGAAGCCACACCACTTTCAACTTCGCCTGATTGCCAACTGAAAGTGAATAATCCATTGGTGCCGTCGCTATAAATCGCAGCTGCCGAAGCTGTACCATCGCAGGTATTTTCAAAACAGCTCACGCCATCTACAGCACTAAATGTGAGTTCAATACCTGGAGGGTCATTCACAGTAACCGATCCGGTGGCCGGGGTACAATTATTGGCATCCACAACCGTCACGTTGTATGTTCCGGCAGTCAATTGACCATATACATTCGCGGTAAGTGTATCATTTTGAGGCGTATTCGCCCAGATATAGCGATAAGGGCCGGTGCCGCCGCTTGCAAACACCGTTACCCGGCCATTGTCAAAGCCAACGCAAGTAGGCGCTACGGCTACAATGCTGTCAATGACCAACGGGCTGGGTGCTACGACGACCGCCGTATCTGCATTGGTACAACCATCGCTGGCGGTAACGCTAACGGTATAAGTACCCGGACTCAAATTGGTGATCGTTTGTCCACTTTGCCCGTTGCTCCACTGGTAGCCGGTGATCGTCGTACCGCTCACAGGAATGGCATTGGCGGTAAGCGTACCGTCGGTGCTGTTTTGGCAGCTCACGGTATCCGGGGCAATCGGTTCAATGGCAGGTGGCGTTGGCGCCAGAATGTCCACACTCAGGGAATCCGTACAACCACTGGCATCGGTTACGTCCACAAGATAATTTCCGGCACTCAGGTTGACTGCGATGGAATCAGTTTGACCATCTGACCAGCTATATACGTAGGGCAACACCCCTCCGGTTACGGCGATTGTGGCGCTACCATCGTTGCCCACCGTACAGGTTTCGTTTTGTTGTGTTACCAAAGACACCACCAGTGGCTCAGGTTCTACAATGGTAAAGGTATCTACCACCTGACAACCCTGCAGATCGCTGTCGATCATGGTCAGGATATACGTTCCGGCAATCAGATTATTCAGGTCACTTGTGGTTGTGGTATTGTTGGGGTTGATCGTGCCCGGCCCCTGCCAGTTGAAGGTGTAAGGCAAACTTTGGGAGCCATTCGGTACGGTTACGCCGCGCACGCTAATCTGACCATTCGCATCGCCGTTGCAGGTTACATCGCTAATGCTAACCATTTGAATAGAAAGGGTTTTGACCGCGCCAACAGTGTAAGATTCTACCAATTCACAATTATTGTCATCGGTAATGGTCACGGTGTAAACACCAGGATCAAGGTTGTTCAAAGCTGCGCTGGGCGCCACGATCGAATCCTGCAAATGACTCCATTTAAATTTATAATTCCCGGAAGCCACTACCCCACCACTAACAACAACATTGATCGTACCATCCTCCGAGCCAGAGCAGGAAGCATTGGTCACCGTTTCCGCCGCCTGAATGGGAGCTGGTTGTGTTAATGATAAGCTTGCAGATTCCGAACAACCCTGAGCATCCGTAACAGTAACAGCATATGGACCGAAGGGGAGGTCTATTAATTCTGCGACATTTCCATTTGTTGGGACATTCCACGTAAATGTAAATCTGGATGTTGGATTATTTTGAACGACTCCTTCAAGGTTTACAACAGCTCTAACAGAACCTGTGCTTTCCCCTGCGCATTTGGGTTCTTGCCCAGTAATACTCACCCCAATCAACGAATTGCGTAAAACTTGAACTGTATCCGTCAAAGTATTTGACGGGGTAGCCGCATCTTGGATAATAACTTGATATCTTCCTGCTGCAAGATTATTTGCAGTAAAGTTTTGCCCTTGGTTATTTAAAGTAAAGGGACCATTTAGTGTACCTGGAGGATTCAAAGCCCTCCATTGAAAAGAATAAGGAGGTGTTCCTCCGAATAGAGACATCGTAAATGAGCCATCAGCAGTACGAGGGCAGCTTACACTATCTTGTTCAAATAAAGCAATAATTTCATTTGTTGTAACAGCAACAATCCCATTTCGAGTAATAAAGCCGAGATCATTCAGACTCGTATCGCCCACCTGAATTGGAGTAGGATCATTTATAAAGGTAAGCGGACTATCTTCGCCCAAAGCGCCAATGACATTGAAACAAACTTCAAACAGAGAACTGCTATCGGACAGCGTAGCGCCGTCCAGCCCCGTATCAAACCAGGCAAAAGCCAGCGTACCATTGTTTTGATTGGCATTAAAACTGCCGCTTTCCAGGCCCATGAGTTCAGGATTGAATCCTCCGACAGAGCTATACTGCAATACCTCCGGATCCCATTGGATCGTAAATTGAGCGGTACCAACCGAGTTAAAATTATCCACCCGGACGTTCACGCAAACCACATCCCCCGGTAAGGCACTCGTAGCCGGCAGCGTGAAGGTTACCCCGGTACACCCCGACATATCCATCGTGAAACTGGTGCCGCAGCTTTTACCATCTTCCACAGTAATATTATAAACGCCGGCTTGGGGCACAAAAAATTCTACCGTATCATTATGAACAGGTGTTGTTTCAATCCTTGCCCTTACCGAAGGGTCGCTGGCCAGCGAAATATTAACGGTATAACGGGTCAGGGGATCAAATTCGGGCAAGCCCCCGCGCAGGATAAAAGAACCTTTGCAACCCGTAGGACTGGCACCGGTATTGAGATCGCTTGCTTCAATGGCATTGAGGTAAACCACCGCGAAAGCCGCGTCAACATTGACATCTACGCAGGAACCTGCCGGATCTCCTTCATAATCAGCTTGTTGGCTGGAAAGAGCATCGTAAGTGATTGGCGCAAACCACCATAAACCTGGAGCTCCATTATTAAAATTACTTTGCAAAAAACCGTCATTTGCAAAAGTAATATCACCTTGCAAATTATTCCCCGGGGCTATGTAAAGTAAACCATTTGAAGGAGGAGGATCATTTACTCGACAAGAGTCGGTAATAATTGTTGCAATATTAGGGCCATTAATGCTTGGCCGGCAATCATAAAATGCATAGCCTATACCCGCCGGCGTGCCCGGAACCGGATCACCGCTCAGCTCAAAATCCCTATTGTGAATAATATCCAGCTCATCTCCGAAGCAGAGATAAATGGTGTCGGGGGCTACGTCATTGCTTTGACCACGGTGTGTACCGAAAGTGACGGTTCCGGCATCGTTGCAGTCCATTTTCTGGCGCGCCGTACTGGCTTTGCCGATGCTCCCGCTTACACGGACATCAGCAGGGCGCTGGGCGTACAACTGACCAATAATAAATAGTAATAAGGCAGTTGGAAAAATGTGTTTAATCATCGTTTCAACGGATTATGATTGGATAATCGCTATGATTTGAATTTTTTAAAAACGGATTATCAATTGTTTACTTATTTAAAAAGATCAATTGACAATCCAGGATTTTTTAACTGAGATTTGTTTGGGAAAGCGCCTGAAGCGCTCGCAAAAATAGGTATCACTTCTTAGAAAGTTTGCATTTCAAGTAAAACAATACCTTAAAAACGTTCTTACGGTTTTATATTTCAAGCTGATGAACAGCCAATTGTTATTGTCTGCGTTTTGCGCAAATGGAATGACGGTTTGCCGGATTTTCAGAATGGAGTAGATGACTTGTGCAAGCACAATTGAATTTTTCTAAATACACCCGTTTTCCATGATTCCATTGGGCTAATTGCCAAATACTTGTGTAAAAGTAAAATTTGATTACACCTGATACGGGTTAACAACGCAGGAAGGGCGCTTAAAATTACAAGAATCTGTTTTTTAATATTTTCAAACGGGATTTCCCTTGATAAAAACCTGCTCGATCAGGTCACTACCGAAGGCGTATGGCAGGTAAGCAGCCGACGGTATCTCCTTGGTAATGAATAAATTAGCTATTTTTCCGGGCGCAATACTTCCATGTGTGGCTTCCAGTTCCATAGCGCGGGCACCGTTGATGGTGGCAGCATTAATGGCTTCTTCGGGTGTCATGCGGAGCTTGATGCAAGCCAGCGAAAGCACAAGAGGCATCCGACCGGAAGGCGTGGAGCCAGGGTTATAGTCAGTTGCCAAAGCCACGGGTAGTCCGGCTTCCAACATTCTTCGGGCAGGCGGATAATGTTCGTCGTTGATAAAAAAAGGAGCCGAGGGCAGCAAAGTCGGCATAGTGTCGCTTTTTAGCAAAACCTCGATTTCTTTGTCGGTGAGCACTTCCAGATGGTCCACTGAAACGGCATTATGCATGACACAAACCTCGATACAACCCAAGGAATTAAACTGATTGGTGTGGATTTTCGCCTTCAAACCATATTTCGCGCCAGCTTCGATGATCCGCTCGGTTTCGGCTACGGTGTAAAAATTTTTTTCACAAAAAACATCAATGTAATCCGCCAAGCCTTCATCGGCAATTTTAGGGAGCATTTCGTTGATTATCAGATCAATGTAACCTTTCCGGTTGTCGCGGTACGCCAAGGGCAAGGCATGAGCGCCAAGAAAAGTAGCTTTGATTGTCAGATCGCTTTGCTCCCGCAAACGCCGAATCACGCGCAGCATTTTCAATTCTGCTTCAGTATTCAATCCATACCCGCTTTTGATTTCTACGGCGCCGGTGCCAAAGCCCCGGATTTCCTGCAAGCGCGTGAGTGCCTGCTCCAGCAATTCCTCTTCGGAGGTTATTTGCAATAATTTTGCAGAATTCAGAATTCCACCGCCGCGCTGTGCGATCTCTTCGTAGCTCAAGCCTTTGATCCGATCGACGAACTCCGCCTCACGACTGCCCGCAAATACCAGGTGGGTGTGCGAATCGCACCAGCATGGGAAGATCATTTTTCCGGAAACATCGATTTCCTGATCTGCCTTAGTGGGGCAAGCCAACATTTCTCCAAAACTGAGAATCTGGTCGTTTTCCACAAGCAGCCAGGCGTTTTCAATGACCGGCAATTGCGCCATATCTGAGCCTTTCACCACTGGCCGGGGCGACGTTTCAGCCTGGACAAGGGTTTTAATATTTTTGAAGAGTTTTCGCATTTTTTTTGAGATGCCAGATTGAAAGATACCAAATACCAGATTTTGTTAGTGTTTTTATAAAAACCGTCTGGCATCCAAAGGTCTGACATCTGGCATCTTTTATTTTAATTGTAAATATTTTTTACAAACCCTCGCACGCCTTGATTTTCCAAATATAGCAAATATTTTTCGGCTGATTCTTTGGTTTCAAAAGCACCAACCATCACTCGATAAAGAGTTTTACCGTTCTGCCGCAATTCGGTGATGCGCACGCCTTGAGTAAATTTGTTTTCCATGCGATTCCGGGAGCGCTCAGCATTATCAAAGTCGCCATAAACCCCAATCTGAATGGCGTAATTCCCTGAAGACCGTGGCGCAGAAATGACCGGTTTCTCTACCGGTTTTGCCGTGGCGGTTTGTTGTAAAGTGTTGTGATTCGTATTTGCAGGTGGCGTGGAAATTGAGTTCGAAACTGTAGCCGTAGCATCAGGGATCAGTGCCGGACGCGAGATTTTGTCATCATTGTAAGAAATATTTACAGCCGAAGCCGTTTGCACCTTCGCGGTTGCCTGGGCGTAATTTGGCTGCGCAAGACTGCCCGATTGATTGTTATCGTACAATATTTTCAGTAATTGCATTGCATCCAAAGTAGCTTCGTGGCGATCGATCAGGTTTCCTTTTGCATTGAAAATCAGGATGGAAGGTAAAGAGGTTACATTATACAAATCCTTGTAAATCCCAGCTTCTTTTGAGTCAAAATTCAGCCTTACAGCCAGATAATGTTTGGTAACGTAGTCGCCCAGTGCCGCATCTGTAAAGGTGTGTTCTTCCATCCATTGGCAAGGCATGCACCAACTCGCAGTAAACTGCACAAAGTAAAGTTTCCCTTCGCGGGCAGCGCGCTCCTTTGCCGCAGCAAGATTTCCGTCAATAAATTCTACAGGTAGAAATGAGGCCGCTATTGCAAAATACGGCAATAGCAGCAACAGTAGGATTAGTTGCTTAACCATGTTCTCGGGATTATAAATTGTTAAAAAAAAATGGCATCTGTTTTCAGCCAAAATACACCAGCCGAAAACAGATGCCTCTCAAATATTCAAGTGCAATGTATATGAAAAAAAAATGAGATGAAAGTTAAGTTTAGTAAGTGGTGGGACTTTTTTAGAAAGTGGTGAGAATGAAACAAAATTTGAGATTCTGGGGCTTGGAGAAAGGGTCATCTGGTGAGGTAAAGAAGGGCAAACTTTCGTTATGCCCTTCCCAAAGCCATCACTTTTTAGAAGTCAGCTCCACTTTAGCTGTGCTTTTGGCTGCGTGCCCAATTCCTTCATAACTCGCTGAGCCTGAAGCAAATGCCGCTCTTCGTGTGCAATGACGAAAGCAAAACCGTCGCCCAGGCTGATTTTCGGGAAGCTCCCTAAGGTCGTCGGAATGCGCAACTTTTTAATGTCGGTGCGTTGTGCCTTGGTTAAAAGCGCTAGCAATTGCTTCTGTTGTGCCAGGAAACGATCTGCTGCATGCACAGGCACGGAAATCAGGACCGGGTTTTTGTCCTTGAATGTTTTCATTGGGTTGGGAATTGTACTCCCCTTGGGTCGCATGGAATTGACAAAATAATTGCCCAGCCAGCCGGGCTTGTAATATTCACGCGGCTTTTTGCCTTGTTGAAGCCCTTTGTCAATGGTTTTTTCAAAAACCGGCAAGTAAAAATCGCCGTAAAGACTGAGATGTTCCAGGCAATCCAGTACGGACCAGCGCTCAGGTGCGGGACGCTTTGCCAATTGTGCCTGAGAATGAGTTCGGGTGATTTCTTCTACTTGGTGAATGATATCCTCCACGATTTGGGTCAGGTTGTTCAGATACTCGGTTGTCTTTTGCATAGTCGGTTGATATTTAATGATGCTGCAAAGTTCAGGTAGAAATAGAGAAAAAAAATTGATCCAAATCAAGATTTTCAGCATATCAGATGCCAGATAAGAGATATCAGACAATTCTCACTCCCCAATTAGCCTTTTTTGCTGCGGATCCTGCTCAAAGTTTCCGGCGTCATACCAAGGTATGAAGCAATGTATTTTTGCGGCACAAACTGAAAAAGATGCGGACTACGCCTGAAAACGCGCTCGTATCGTTCTGCAGGGGAGAGTGTCAGCATTTCTATTTCGCGTTCCATGCGCCCAAGGAGGGTTTCTTCTGCCAGAATTCTGCGAAAGCGTTCGAGATTAGGAATTTCCGGTGTCAGTGCTATAAATTCTTCCCAAACGGCGCCCAGCAGTTCGCAGGGACCAAGTGCTTGCACAAAAATTTCGGCGGGTTTGTTGGTAATGATTGAAGGATAGGAGCCTGCGAGCGAATTGTCATAAGAAAAACCCAGGCAAACTTCTTCGCCTTTAGTATCCAAACAGTAAATACGCAAGGCACCAGAAATGACAAAATAAATATAGCGCTCGCGTTGGTCGGGTGTAGAAAGGAAATCATTGCGGCGTAAGGAAAAATGGTGTTGCCAGAGCGGCAGAATTTTTCGGGTTTCCTCGGGGGTCATTTGTCCGATTTCCAGGAAAAGTTGCAGCAGTGCCGGCGGATACGTTTCGGTCATGCCTCAAAGATAAGGAAAGAATTGAATGTAGGAATACCGAAGAATAGGCGTTTATATGTAGTTCCCCGGGATAGTTTCATTCCAAAAAACCAAATAATATAACATGACAAAATAGCACTTTTTGTCAACCTGGCAGAAAACTCGGTAAATTTGTCGTGTGTTAAAATTTTGTTATTTCGTGCGGCATTTGACAAAATCCAGGATCTCCTCCAATTCGTGCATCGCTTTGCCGGCCAGCTCGTACATGTGTTCGAAATTGGCGTTCATCGCTTGAGACTCTTTAGACATTTCTTCTATGGATTTTACCTTGAAAATGTGACAAGTATGCAAGCTTTCGATCACTTTCCGGAGTTCAGCGGCGCGTTTCTGATAGTCTTCCAGTACTTCTATTTCTTCATCCTGCTCTGCCTGAAAGGTAATTTGGGCTTCGAGGTAATTATCGTCGCGGGTGAGGTCTTTCTGCGTAAAGTCAGTGATAGATACGCCAAAGATGTGTGCAAGCTTCAAAAGGTTGCATATTTTCGGTTCGGCAGTACCGTTTTCATAAGAAGCTATATTGCCCCGATTGAGACCTATTCTTGCAGCTAGCTCTTCTTGACTGATACTCAGTTGTTTACGAAGGTGCCGAATATTTTGTCCCAAATAATTGGCTGTAATTTCATTCAATACTTCCATACTTTTCCGCTTTTCTCTTGGATTTCGTCGACGAATACAATATATTTTTCGACGAACGTTTAATTCATATACAACAAACGCTTCTTTTTGGTTTAAGTTTGTTAAGTTTTTTAACAAATTTTATCACCTGAATGTAAAAATGTCCGCCCGGGAGCATTTTCCTACGAAAAATTAGTCTAAATAGAAAAAGGAATTTGCAAAAATGCCTTTTTGGTACTAATTTTGTAAATAATAATTACAAAGAGAAACATCTCGAATTGGAAAAAGATTTAACAACTATAAAATCACCGATAATGATATACGCTATTCATCAAAACCAGGTATCAGATCAACTCGATCGCATTAGTAACGCTCTACGGGCTTTTTCGTTGAAGCTCACGGGTAATAATGTGGACGCAGAGGATTTGTACCAAGACACGGCTTTGAGAATTATCACAAATGCTGACAAATACAATCCCGGAACCAACTTTAAAGCCTGGGCGGTGACCATTATGCGAAACATTTTCATCAATAATTATCGGAAGAAAGTGCGCCGCAACATGATTATCGACCAAACTCCGAATAACTACTACCTCAACTCCGGCGACAAGGCCGTTGACAATGACGGTGAAACAAATGTAACATTCAATGAGTTGATGGCGCTGGTAGATACTTTGCCGGAAGATTTTAAAAAGCCTTTCATGATGGCTTATGAAGGCTATAAGTATGAGGAAATTGCCGAGGAGTTGGGTTCCCCGCTGGGTACTATTAAAAGCCGTATCTTCTTCGCACGCAAGAAGTTGCAAAAATTATACGAAGACAACTATCGGGAAAGAGCATAAATAAATTTGAACTTTCAGAACTGAAAACTGGAAAAACAGTAACCTGAAATTCATAAACTTATGAACCAAAAAGGTTGGGCATTTGCGGAATGTCCGACCTTTTTTTATTTTTAATCCCATAAATACCTAAAACGCATGAGCAAACTAAAGGTCAAGAGCGGAAAAAACGAATTAATCCTTCGCAAAAGCCGGAAACTGGTAGGCGTAAAAACGTCACCTACAAGGGAAAGAAGCCTGGAACAGCCCGAATTTATTGAAGAAGAAGTGATGAAGAATCTGGGTGGCTTTAATATTGTCACCCTGAAAGACGGGGATAGTGTGGATGATCAACTCGACCAAGTGCGCGAGCGCGAAGATGTGGAAGTGGGCACGCATGTGTATTATGCAGAAGGCAGCAACCGCCCACTGGTGCCTACCGGTGATATTTATATCGTTTTTAACGAGGGTGTAAGTGAAACGGCACAAAAAAGCGCTTTGGATGCCTACCATCTGGAAGTCGTGGAGCGACGCTCTGCCGATCGCATTCTGGCAAAAGTTACACCTGACTCCCCTAATCCGATCAAAGTAGCCAATGGTTTGCAAGAACTGGAAATCATAAAATTTGCGGAACCTGATTTGGATACGATTCTCGATGAATATGAATTTGCGGTACCCCCCGATAATCTCATTCCGCATCAATGGCATTTGAAAAATACCGGTTTGGTGGCCGATGTACAATATCCGCTAAAAAAAGATGCGGATTCCAAAGTACTGGATGCCTGGCAACGCCTGGGCAGTGCCGGCTCCGAAAATATTACTATTGCAATTATCGATAATGGCTTTGACCTGACGCATCCTGATTTACGTACCAAGGTTTTCAAACCCTTCGATCTCTGGAATCAAACTTCCGAAGTGATGCAGGGAGATCCGCGTTATACGCACGGCACGCCTTGTGCAAGTGTAGCATTGGCTTCCACCAACGGGCAGGGCATCGTTGGAGCTGCGCCCAATGCCAAATTTATGCCGCTCAGTGGCACTTCTTACAGCAATCGTATTACCGAGCAGATGTTTGATTATTGTGTAAAAAACGGCGCCGATATTATCAGTTGTAGCTGGGGTACCACCGATGCGACGTTTAGTCTGGGACCTATCAAGGAACAGGCAATTGCCCGTGCTGCTAAGGAAGGGCGCAATGGCAAGGGCTGCATCATTCTTTTTGCGGTGGGCAATGATGATTTCGATTTTGTGAATTTCTACGCTGCGCATCCGGATGTCATTGCGGTAGCTGCCTGCACCAGCAAAGATGAACATGCACCTTATTCCAATCGAGGGCGGGAAGTGAGCGTTTGTGCACCTTCCAACGGCGATTGGCCGATTATCGCTGCGCGGGCCTGGTGGGATCAGGGCTTGGTTGGGTTTTCAGGTGAACAGAAATACTGGTACGATGGGCGCTCCCGTGGGCAACAATACAAACATTTCGGCGGTACCTCCAGCTCTACGCCTTTGGTAGCGGGCGTTTGTGCGCTTATTCTTTCTGCAAACCCCAATCTGACGGCTAAAGAAGTCAAGGAAATTCTGCAAAAAACCGCTGACAAGATCGGCAAACCGTCCGATTATATGAACGGTCATTCGACCAAGTTTGGCTACGGCCGGGTCAATGCCGACCGCGCTGTTGCCGAGGCCTTGCGCCGCAAAGACCAGGGTGCCACGCCGGTAGAAGTGGAAGTGACCACCGGTATCACCAGCGGAAAGGGGTTGTTTCGTTTCAATGTGCAAAAGCAGCCCGCCCAGGGTTGGGGCGTGCAAATCGGGGCATTTTATGATTATGGTAATGTATTGATCCAGGCGGAGAAACTCCAGAGCCAGTTTAATCAGCCGGTGATCGTGAACATCAATGAATTGGAAGGAAAGACTGTTTACAAAGTGGTCGTTGGCGCATTTAATAATTCCAGCGATGCCAAGCAATTATTACAACGGATGGAAGCTCAGGGTATCAAAGGTTTTGCAAGAAATCTCCAGGATTTGGCGTAGTGTCGGTTTAGTATAAAATTCTTTCAAAAAGCGGGAACGATTCGGGGAACCCCTTGGTTGGTGTTTCCCAAGGTTCCGCTAAAGCGGGCAAACAGGTTGGACGTAGCTTCAGCCCGCCTTGTCATTTCCGGAAAATCACACGGTGATGCAGCATTCAAGCTTCATACCGCCATTTCCAGAGTTCTATGATATCCTCTTCTTCCAACTCCTCTTCCAAGACTTCATAGGGCACATTAGAAATATCCAACTGTACACAATCCCGGAGCAATTGCTCAATGACGGTCAACAAATTCTCGTTCTCTAGTTGGGATAACAGTTCGATGGCGTGCAGCTTGCGCTCAAGAAAGGTAGCTTTCATAGTCATGCTGGTTTGAACAAATATATTCTTTCGGCAGGAAAAATGCAAGTTCGGGAAGAAAGTTGTTTTCCACATTTACTAACATTGTAAAATTAAATATTTCCGGCAAACTAATTTTACACAAGTTTTTTAATCAAATTGATAATATTTACAAGTTTTTCCAAAAAATTACATGCGTTTATAAATAGGCGACAAAAAATAACCTTGAAAAATAAAATTCCTCAAGGTTATTATCTTGAATACAGCAAATGCATTGAAATATGCAATAACTCCCCTATCGCATAATGGTTACGCTGCCGGCCGTTATTTTTTCCTCGCCTTCGCAAATATAGCGTACCCGGTACAGCATCACACCGGAATTGACAGCCGTGCCACCAAAGGAGCCATCCCAGCGCTCAAATGGATCATTGGTAAAGAAAACCCGGCCACCCCAGCGATCAAAAATTTCGAAGGAAATGAGCTCAGGAATGGCAAAGGGGTTGCTAATGCCATAGGTATCGTTCAAGCCATCATTATTAGGCGTAAAAGCTTTGGGTAAAAAGACCGTCCCGCAATCAAGATTATCGGGATCCACCACATTGATGCGAATGGTATCGGTGGCCACACAAGAAGAAACCGTGTCGGCAAGCCGCACGATATAAGTCTGCAAACCAGGTTGCGTAGGCGTAATAAGCGGTGTAGGGCTATTAGGAAAATCAACGCCGGTAGTGGGAACCCAGTTAAAACTGCTGGCACAGGTACTGGAAAGCGCCATCTGTGCGGATCCCCCAAGATAGACCAGGGTATCCCGATTGACAATCATATCGGGTCCGGTGTAGAGACCGCGGGCCTCCAGCTCATCCAGCGCCCGGAAGTAAACTCGGAATTCATCCACTAAGCCCGAAAAGCGGGTTTCATTGGCTGCCAGGCAATCGCTTCCGCCCAAGATCAGCGGACCATCGTTCAAAAGATTGATTCGGGTACTAGTAAACAACTCTTGGCGAAGCCTGCCGTTGATATAAAGTCTCACACGAGTGCTTTGGCGTACAATGGTCACCTGCTGCCAGCAGGTGTTGTTATCCAGTTTTTCAATAAATGACACATTTTTGCTCTGATTTTCACCAAGATACACATTCAACGTGCGTGAGGAAGGAACAAATCGCACATAAAATGAATTTTCCGCTGCGCAATCAGAGCGGCGCTTGGAAAGGATATATTGCGTACCACTTACTCCGGTAGATTTAAAATAAAAGCTAACTGTAAAATCCTCTGTATCAAACTCCTGAATGACCGGACCTAGGAATACCACCTGATCATTCGCGCCATTGAGCTTGACAGCACCACCGGATACACCGCAGGAGAAACCAGGATTTCCTTCGGGGATACCCGCGTTGGCGGTATTGCCGGTGGCATCAGCCACGCCGCTGTTGAATGGATAATAAGCCACCAGTCCGACACTGGTTTGAGCATGCAAAAAGCCGGAAATAACCACCAAAAGTGCAAGAAATCGGTATTTCATGGGAAATGTTAAATAAATGACCATTGATTATTTACCATCGACCAGCAGGATAGCGCCTGGAGCGAATTATTCAAGATAATACCCACCGGAAGCACATTGAAAAGTCGAATAGTAATTTTTTTCTCAGATACTTAAACGCAAGTCGTGAAGCAATATTTTTTCAACCGAAAAGATTAGAAAGATCGCCCATGCCCGGCGGCATCATTTTCTTAAGCAAGTTCTGCGCCTCCTCCGATTCGCGCTCGGCTGCCAGCTCCAGGGCGCGATTCACAGCCACTGTCAGCAGGTCTTCTATCTGTTCTACATCGTCCCACTCCAGTTTATCCTTGTCGATGGCGATGTTAATAATTTCACGATTCGCATTGGCGGTCACCTTCACTGCGCCATTGCCTGCCTCTGCTTCCACCGTGACTTGCGCCAGTTGTTCGCGCATTTCTTTTTGCTGCTCTTCAAAATTGCCAAACATATCTCCAAACATGATTTTATGCTTTTTAATTTTTTTTCAAACGTTTATTACAATTAGCATCGCAAAGTTAATAATCAGGGTATAATTGTAACGAAAAATTACATATACAGTTTATATACTCATAAATTCTTTTGGGTTACGAGGCTATTAATTCCCTCCTTTTGCGCCAATCAAATCTTCCAGCACATATACCAAACCAATGCCTGCAAAGAAGTACCAGTCATTGGTATCTCTATTTCCATTAATACTCACGCCATCCAGATAATCTGAAAAAGAAGCGCGTGTACTGAATTCAGCAGTGATCACGAAGTCTTTGGTAAGATCAAGGCGCAAGCCCACGGAAATAGGTATGACAAAAAAAGTACTGATGTCATTGGGTTCTGGAATTTTGCCTCTGTCTGCCGGGGGCACCATAAGGTTTTTATCTGTAAAAGCGCCCCCTATACCAATGGAAACGAAGGGTGTATATTTACGAGTAAACAAACCGTTTTCGTCATAGCGATCTGTGCCCAAAATATTCCATTCGGAATGCAGGGCCAACTCGTAAATACTGCCGCGCATGCTCCAATCACGGTCTCCCAGAACGAAGTTTTCTTTGTTTCTATCTGATCCCGAAATTTGTGCCCAACTTACAGAACCTTTAATTGCAAATTTTGAATTGAAAAAATAGCGATATATGCCACTAATGGCAAGATTGGTTTCACTGGCAGCGATGGGAGAGGGAGCGAGATCACCCTGATACTGAGAAATACCTATAAAACCTCCTACTTCTTTGCTTTTTTGCGCCGTTAGCAACAAAGGAAATACCAGCACGATTAAGGTTAGCCGTAGCGTGATCATTTTTTTTGGTGTTTAACTTTCGGGAATATGCCGAGTGAAATTAGTGGGAATTATTTGATTTGGCAAATAACTTGTTGATTATAATGGCATTGTAACTTGTAATTGTAACTCACCTTACATAAAGTCTTTTTTCGGAAGTGTATTTTTATAGGAAAAGACGCATCAAGCGGCATGCAACAAAATGTCATTTAGAAAGTTTTCTTTCCACGAGGGCATATCCCCATTTTTCTTACTTTTGCAGAATGTTGGTTTAAACCTTTGGTTTTAGGATAAATTCTAAAACTTGGCGATACAAAATTACGAGCTATGCCATTGGATCAGGTAGATGTTGACAACACAAAAACGAGTGGAAAAGAAATGTCTTTTCTGGACCACCTGGAAGAACTGCGCTGGCATATTATTCGCGGTTTGATGTATATTTTGGTTGGCGGGATCGCGCTGTTTGTTTTCCAGGAATGGTTGTTCGACACGGTTATTTTTGGACCAACCCAAAAGGATTTTATTTCATACCGATTGTTTTGTCAGTGGTCACACGCATTAGGTCTCGGCGAAACCATGTGCATTACGCCGCCGGAGTTCACCGCGCAAGCCATTGGCGTAGGTGAGCCGTTTATTATGGCCATCAAGGTTGCGATCGTGGGCGGTTTCGTGGTGGGCTTTCCTTTTGTATTCTGGGAAATATGGAAATTCATTCGTCCAGGACTCTATTCCAAAGAACGCAAAGCTACCCGCGGCGCGGTGTTTGTATGTTCTGCCCTGTTCCTGACCGGTGTGACATTTGGTTATTTTGTAGTGGCCCCCTTTGGTGTGCGCTTTTTGATAGGTTATACAATTCCGGGAGTTGAAAATGTCCCTACCCTGTCATCACTAATCGGCTATATGATGATGTTCACCATTCCCAGCGGTATAATTTTTGAATTGCCGGTGATTGTTTACGTCTTATCCAGAATTGGGCTGGTGACGCCTGCCGACATGCGCAAGTATCGCCGCCACGCGATTGTGGGCATCCTGATCGTTGCCGGCGTATTTACACCACCCGATGCTGTAACGCAGTTTTTGATCGGGATTCCCTTGTTTTTCCTGTATGAAATCAGTATCCTGATCTCAGCTCGGGTAGAAAAACAACTGGCGAAAAAGGAAGCGGAAGAGTCGTTGACTTGATGATGGAATATTGGAGTGTTGGAGTTGAATATCAAATATTTATGCAAAGAGTATCCACAAATTTGACCTTGTTTTATAAATTTTTTATTCCGGTTTTCTGGTTGGCATTTGCCGGAGCCGGCACTATTGCTGTACAGGTGATGAGTGACGACGCATTTATGCGAATGGGAGCATTGGTTGCCTTCGTGATGAGTCTGGGCATTTTATTCCTGACTTTTTTTCAGCTGAAGCGAGTGGAAATGAGCAATGACGCAGTGTATGTGACCAATTATTTCAAGCATTTTCAATATCCTTACAATAATATTGAAAAAATCACGCACCTGGATTTACTGATTGTACAAATCGCCACCATTCACCTGCGTGTGCCCGGCACTTTTGGTAAAAAACTTCGTTTTGTGCCCAGTAATTCATTGTATAAAGATTTCTGGGAATCGCATCCCGAGCTAAAAACGGAATTGTACAAAGCTTGATAAAAAAATTCGAGCCATGACCAAGATCAACCCAGCCGAAGCATTGGAAAAGCTGTCTCAATCCGGCAATGAGTTCCTGGAATTATTCAAGCATGGCAGCCTTGCTGTTGAAATTTATCAACCCGACAAAGTGGACAAGCAGCAACCGCATGAGCGCGACGAGATTTACGTCATTATTTCAGGCACAGGCACTTTTTTCTGCGATGGGCAACGCACTAATTTTGAGCCGGGTGATTTCTTGTTTGTGCCTGCGCACGTTGAGCATCGCTTCGAGTCATTTTCAGACGATTTCTCGACCTGGGTGTTTTTCTACGGTCCAAAAGGTGGAGAATCAGGCGTCTAGCAACTCCTGTTGATTCATCGGCTTGTTATTTCCGAGCGTCATTTCTAACAGCCAAGAAAATAGCATCACGCAAGCCACGCCAATCGGGATGAGCCAGAGAAACGCAATATTTTCAAGGAAATACAGCGCTACCACGATGCCTTCGCTAATGATCGCCGCAATAAACACCGCCGTACCGCCAATCCTTTTCATAAAAAATGCTACCAGAAAAATGCCGAGAATCGTGCCATAAAACAGTGAACCGATAATATTCACTGCTTGAATCAGATTTTCAAACAAATCGGCGATCAAAGCAAAGCCCAGGGCCAGCGAGCCCCACAGCACAGTAAACCACTTGGAAGCCCGCAAGTAATGCCGGTCGGTGGCTTCTTTCACAAAAGAGCGCCGGTACATGTCCACCACCGTTGTTGTTGATAAGGCACTCAACTCTGAGGACGTAGATGACCAGGCCGCACTGAAGATCACCGCCAGCAATAATCCGACAATACCAACTGGAAGATAGTTGATTACAAATGTTAAAAACACATAATCTGTATCATTGGTTTTGGCTTCGGGGCGTTGTTCGGTGATCAAATTTTTCACTTCTTCACGGATAGCATTATCCTGGTTACGCAACTCCTGAATGCGCGCCTGCGATTGATTGACAATGGCTTCATTATTTTGATCCAGACCTTTCAATAGTTGACGCATAACAACCTGTTGCTCAGCGAAAAGCGTGGCATGCTGCTGGTCTAATACGTCATATCGGGATGCTGCGGCTGTGTTTTCTAGCTTTTCAACATTGGCATTGTTAAAATGAATCGGCGGGCGATTGAATTGGAAAAAAACAAACACCAGAATCCCGACAAACAAGATCAGGAATTGCATCGGCACTTTGAAAATACCGTTAAACAACAAGCCTAATCGACTCTCTGCCAATGATTTACCTGACAAATAGCGCTGCACCTGCGATTGATCCGTCCCGAAATAAGACAAGAACAAAAACACACTGGCGAACATGCCCGTCCAGAAATTATAGCGATTATCCCAGCTAAAATTGAAATCCACTGTATTGAGTTTGCCCATTTTCCCGGCCAGACTCACCGCATCGTTGAAACTAATATCTTTTGGCAATTGAAACACAAGAATTGCTGCCGCCAGAAACATTCCGGTCAGAATGACCACCATCTGCTGCTTTTGGGTGACGCTCACTGCTTTGGTGCCGCCGAGTACTGTATAGAAAATCACAAAGATACCCATTAGAAAAATTGTCCAATTGAGTGACCAGCCCATGATCGCCGATAAAATGATCGAAGGTGCGTAGATCGTCAAACCCGCCGCCAGACCTCGCCCGATCAGGAACAAAATCGCAGTCAATGTTCTGGTTTTCAGGTCAAAACGATTTTCCAAATATTCGTATGCGGTGTAAACCTTGAGCCGGTAATAAATAGGCAGCACCACCACGCATAAAAATACCATCGCAATGGGCATTCCGAAATAAAACTGAACGAAGCGCATCCCGTCGGCGTAAGCCTGCCCCGGTGTGGAGAGGAAAGTGATCGCACTGGCCTGCGTCGCCATGATCGAAAGTCCGATCGTCCACCATTTGAGGTCATCATCGCCTCGCAGGTAGCTGCGGGAAGTCTTTACATGACGGGTTTTCCAGATGCCGTAGGCTACAATGGCGAAAAGCGTACCAAGCATTACAATCCAATCGAGGGTATTCATGAGTTATTTTTGTTATTGGTTATTGGCTAACTGGTGATCTGGTAATCCGTGATCGGTGGTTGGCTCAGGAGTATACAATTTTAAATATATAAAACAGGACGATAATGAAGGCGTGCAGACTCAGCACAAAGATATAGAATTGGCGCCAGGACTGGAAGACCGGCGGCTTTTCGTGTTCGGTTTGGTTGGATTTGGTATCAGGCATAGGTGCAAGGTTTTGTTTTGCAGCGTTAAAAATAGCTGATACCGCGGCTCGGAGGTAGTTTTTAACAGTTCTTAACGCGCTGCTAACCTTTTTGTAATAATTTCTGACTTTTCGTCTAGGTAATGAGCCTGCCATCTTTTTTAGATTGAGCCCCTTTTTTATTATCTTGTATCCAATAAAACTGTTATTTGATAATCGCGGAAAATTCGTTCCATAACCAAATTATAAAACCAAATACCTTTTCAAAATGGCAACCAACATCACCGAAATCCTGGGCAAGGAAGCCGAAGCCCTATTGCAACACACCTGCAAAACCATCAGCAAAGACGACATCCACGCGCCTACCGCCGATCCCGTGAGCGATATTTTCCTGGGTTCGAGCAGAAATGCACAAACGTTGCGTAGTCTGGGTCAATTGTACAATCACGGTCGCCTCGCCGGCACCGGATACATGTCGATCCTCCCCGTCGATCAGGGCATCGAGCACAGCGCCGGCGCATCTTTTGCACCCAATCCGATGTATTTTGATCCTGAGAATATCCTGAAACTGGCGATCGAAGGCGGCTGCAACGCGGTAGCTACTACCTTCGGCGGACTTGCGCTTCACGCGCGAAAATATGCCCATAAAATCCCGTTTATTGTAAAAATCAACCACAACGAGCTGCTCACCTACCCCAATCAATTCGACCAGAAAATGTTCGGCTCGGTACACGAAGCCTGGAACCTGGGCGCGGTGGCGGTAGGGGCTACGATTTACTTTGGCTCGGAAGAATCGGGCCGGCAGATCGAGGAAGTAGCCGTTGCTTTTGAAGAAGCGCACCAACTGGGCATGGCCACCATTCTCTGGTGTTATTTGCGCAACAGCGCGTTCAAAAAAGACAAGGATTATCATGTGTCGGCGGATTTGACCGGACAAGCCAACCACATCGGGGTCACGCTTCAGGCGGATGTGATCAAACAAAAACTCCCCGAAAACAATGGCGGCTACCAGGCACTCAACACAGGCGGTTCTTCTTACGGCAAGCTCGACAAGCGGATTTATTCACAACTGACTTCCGAACACCCGATTGATTTGTGTCGCTATCAGGTGGCAAACTGTTACATGGGCAAGATCGGATTGATCAACTCCGGCGGGGCTTCGGGCGATAATGACTTCCAGGATGCCGTGCGAACCGCCGTTATCAACAAACGCGCAGGCGGCGCGGGCTTGATTTCCGGCAGGAAGGCGTTCCAGCGACCATTTAAAGAAGGTGTTCAATTGCTGAATACCATCCAGGATGTGTATCTGGATAAGACAATTACACTGGCTTAAAATATTGATTTTCAGTTAATTATTTCATTTTGTGAAAGCAGTTGCTTCGGCAAAAGAATGGAGTTGTTGACCCCAATTGTAAGGTTTGAAAACGAGTCGCTGACCTCGGGTTTCCTGGTTTAATTTTTGCTTTAAAATCCTGCGGATACCCCAAAACCCACCAAAATCGCCAAGGTACCAAAGCATCAGGCGGCTGACATGAATTTCTTTTTTCTCAGCAAAAACCTGTGTTTCCGATTCAAGGAAAGACCGGGATGCCAGCTCCAGTTGGGATTCTATTTTTTCAGCATTATAAAAAGTAATCGGCGGACAGCTCACCGCGCCGCAGTTCAGGGCAAAGTGAATCCGATAATCTATTTCACTGACAGCCAAATGTTTAAGCAAGCGCCGAGCGAAAAGATTGGGCAAAAAACCCAGCGCCGGCTTGTACCGATTTTTTCGCAGAATGCCGTGCTCAATGTCGTCCAGACTGAAGTTTTGACCGGCGATTTGCACCAATCGTTTTTTATAAATATCAGGCTTAGTGACTTGTTCTCTGGCTGCAAGTAACTGAAAATAAGCGTTGTAAATATTAATCCAGAACGTTTTTTTCTGATGATCGGCGTTTAGTTCCTGCATCAGTTTTTGAAACTCATAACCCGCCAGTGCTGATTCCTGAGCTTCAGTCGGTTTGCCTGTTTTTACATTTAATAATAATGTGGCTGCCTGTTCCTGTAATTGCATATAATGTTTTTGATGATCCTGCAATAAGAAACGTAATTGAAAGCCGGTTGGGTTTAAAAAAATTTATCCCTATCATAAAAAAGCAGCCCCCAGAGGAGCTGCCCAATAGTTCGTTTTTCAAAAAAGATTAAAAACGATACTTCGCAAACAATGTAATATTTCTTCCTGGTTCGTAAATAACTCCTTGAGTCGGCATATTGCGATAAGCGCGGTTGAGATGCTCCCGGTACTGCCGGTCAAAAATATTCAGCACGGCCACGCCCAGCAACACATCTCTGAGTGGCTCTAGTCCCGCCCGCAGGTCGTACACGCTGAAGCCCGGCGTAGTAGTTTCTGCAAAAATCCCGGAAATTCGATCCTGATTATCTGCAAAGCGACCGCGTGCATCCACCCACCAGCGTTCACGCGCGTAACGCACACTCAACATCGCGCTCAGCGGCGGAATCTCTGCCAGAGGCTCCTGCCAGTCGAGGTTTTGCGAACGAGTGAAGGCAACATTTCCCGTGGCGGTAAAATTTTTCAATACCTGCCATTCAACTCCAAGCTCCATGCCCCATTGCGTAGCAGCATCAATATTTTCAAAGCGACGCGCGTACATCGGTCCGGTCATCGAACGGGCACGGATGGTCGTATCCACAGCTGCGGTAATATAATTTGTGAGATAAGAATAGAAAATATTAGAGCTAATGCTAAAGCGTTCTGCCTTTTGGGAAACCGAGAACTCCGCCTGGTTATTGACTTCCGGCTTCAGGAAAGGGTTGCCCACGTATTCGTATGGGTCTCGACCTACATTAAAATGATTGATGAAGCGCTCGATCATATTCGCGGTTCGCGTGCCCCGACCCAGTGCAAATTGGAATGTCCAATCCGACGGTGTTTTATAAGTGGCAGAAGTCGTTGCGCCTAATGTCCATTGGGCATCTGCGTTCAGATCGCCGTATAATATCTTAAAATCTGCGGCAGGCTCTTTGATTTCTGCAGTTGTTACATCTGCCCGAATGCCCAGTAAAATAGTCCATTTCGGATTTGCAAACCAGCGTCCTTCAGCGAATGCGCCACCGGTTTGAATGGTTGAATTTTGCCAGCTCGAAGTCACCGTGGTCATAGGCATCGGGAGTGGCTCGCCCATCATATTGCGTTTCATCGTCATAAGTCCTTGCCCGTCGCGCCAAAGATATCGGTAATCAAGGCCGGCATACACCAGTATTTTTTTGCCGGGCATCAGCGTAGCTTCTGCGCGTCCGCCGTAAGTGTCAGCTCTAACATTAGAGACCATTTCCATCATCATAGCATTGGGGCGACGCAAATTGGACATGACGTGATCTACCCGCGTACCGTATGCCTTTGCCGTAACACCATATAACAAGGGACTGATATTCTTCCAGTTATAATCTATTGAAAAAATATAAGTGTCGTCGGTATCGGTATCCATCGCCAGGCCGGCGTGCAGCACATCCCGACTTAGGGACTGGCGCCAGTTCATTTGCAATCGCTGATTTTCACCGAGATCATAGCCCGCTTTGAAGCTATAATCATAAGCCCGGAACGAAGATGGAACCTCGGTGCCGTCGCCGCTTTCGTAACTGCCAAACTCCTTCAACCCACCGCTCAGGAGCAAGTCGAGTCGCTTGTTGCTTTGAATCTGAAATTGGGTCAGTTTGGAATTGCCGTTCGTTTCATAACCACCTTCTAAATAACCACTTATACCGCTTTCGTCGCGATTCCAGGTTTCGGTCACAATGTTGATCGTAGCGCCCATCGCCGCACCGTAGCGCACGCTGAACGGCCCTTTGATCAATTCTATTTTTTGCACCTGATCGGGGTTTACATGCGTGGTGGCTGGGTCCATACGCGCCGGGCAGGCATGCGTGGTTTGAATACCCCCATCATAAATAATATTCAATTGCTCATATTTAAAAGAACGGAACACCGGATCCATTGCAAAGCCGCCCTTTTTCACTACGCTGAATCCCGGAATTTCCTTGAATAAATCGCCGATATCGCGGGGTTGCGTGGTTTGTTTGGCATGATCGCAGATGATATCCGATTGCGGATTGCAGTGCATGGGCTGCTCGCTTACTGTAATCTCTTCCAACGTAACGGCTTTTGCTTTAAGAAAAAATTTAATATTATGAAGCTGATCAAATGTTTTAATTAAAGTTGCGGTTTCGAAGCCGAGTTGGCTAGCCTGCAAACTAAATGTTTCGGCATTATTTACTTCGGCTTCAAAATAGCCTCGCTCGTCGGCGTAGGCGTAGCTGTTATTGATTTTTACCAGCGCAAAGGGCACGCCCTGCTGTCTGGATTCATCCAATATTTGCCCCTTAATCATGGTCGTTTGCGCATTTACAATCCACCCAACCATGATTATAGCAATTAAAAAAATTAGCTTTTTCATGATGTTTTTTATTAAATACCAGAGAACAGACGCCAGAAGTCAGACTTTTATTTTTGCACATAAATTCCTCCCCCTGAACCATTACTGTTCAAAAAATCATAATATTACACAATCTTCATAAAGGAAATATTCACGAAGTCTTCTCGTCTCCTCAGTCTCCCTTCGGTGGATGGAAAATATTATGCGCTAGCAGTTTACTAAAAAAACAATCATATCGAAAAAGATGCTGTTCAATGTTATTAAAAACATGATATGGAATAAATAAAAACGCCTCCGGCTGGGCATAAGGAACGCTTAATCGTTCTTCTTCACTCGCTGGATTGGGTGCTTGTGGCTGTTTTTGTTCCTGGTCTTTTTGGGCAATTTTATTCAGATGACACTGCCCGTGGCACTGCATTTCCGGGCGATCCCGATTGATGCAAAAAGCCTGCTCAAAAGACGCATTACCGATCAGGTACCAAAAATAAAGGAAAGCCTCCCCGCCCGTGTGGGCGCTGATCGCGAAGATCATCATGATGGTAAAGGCTTTCCTAAGCATGGCGACTATTACTTAAATTTTATAAAACATGATTACATTATTTCATCCCGATGTCTTCACCGCTTTGGTAAAGTGCACCCTCAGGATCCTTGGCATTGGGCGGATTAGTGCCCTGCAAGGTCAGGATAAAGCTCGCTACCTGCTGTATATTCTGCGGCTTGAGCTGCTTTTCCCAGGCGATCATCCCCTTTTCGGGTACACCGGTCTTAATCAGTTTGAAAATATCCTGAATGCCACCGCCATGAATCCAGTATGGGTCGGTCAGATTGGGCCCAATTCCGCCCTCGCCGCTTTGTCCATGGCACACGGCACAATTGCTGGAAAAAATATTCTTACCAATTGAAATCGCATTTTCATCGGCGAGCACGACCACTGTCGTTTCATCGATTGCCGCTTCCATGGGCTGGCTTTCAATCTGATTATCAACCACTTCTGCAATTTCATTTACTTCACTCGCGGTATTCAGCCATGAATAAGACCACCCTGCGGCTGCAAGAATCCCGATCGCAGTCAAGGAAGCCAGGGAATAATCGCGCACAAGCCTTTGGGTGCGATGTTTCGAATAAGTTTCAAATGCCGCTTTGCCGCTTTTTTCCAATACCATCAAGCCCCGAACCTGCTCAAAAATATGAATCGCCCGGAATCCGATGATCAAGCAAATGGCGATCAGCGCCGCCGCACCCCAGAAAACCGGATTGTTGACCACGGTATCAAAAAAGGACACTTGTTCTGGCGTCGTCACGTCTGCAAAAGCCGTAAGGGGGAGCACGGCAATCATCATAGGAGCAATTAACTTTTTCATATGATGCTGATTTTTATTTTACATTCAATTCATTCTCAATTTGTATCGCCTTTGGAAACAATACATTATTTTCAATATGTACATGCTCGTGCAGGTCATTTTCAAAATCTTCCAGCAAATTAAACAAGACCCGATACGTCGTGCAGGCGTCCTGCGGCGGGGTGAAATCGCTGCTCAATTCCCGAATTTTACGCATCAGGTCACCGGCATCCTCGTGTTCCATTTCCATCATATTTACCGGATTCTGTACCGTTTCAAATGGCGGCGTAAGCACTTGATTTTCATCTACTTTTGCCAATTGTTTTATATAAGGAAATAAAATATTTTCCTCTTTTAGCATATGCGATTCCAACTCAGACGCCAGCGCTTTCCAGTTGTAAAAAATCTCCAATGTTTCCGGGTGGCCTTTGCCATGCACTTTAGCAACCTTTTCGGCGTAAGCCGTGATCTCGGGAATGGCTTTGCGCACATACGTATGATGGCGATTCACTATATAATCCGTGAGAAAATCGGCTGCCCAGTCTTTATAGCTCATTTGCAAAGCCGAAGGTTGTTGTACCAATTCGGATAATTCCTGTTCAATGGTGGCCAGATCAACGCCTTTTTCGGTGCAGGCATCCGCCACGCTGCGCTTGCCGCCACAGCAGAAATCAATGCCATAACGCTTGAAAACACTGGCAGTTCGGTAATCTTGTGCCACAATTTCGCCTATCGTTTGATCATTCATAATTAATTTATTTTAGTATATTAAAAGATAAAAAGACTTTTTTATCCTGTTTAAAATTAGGCATTTTCAATCCTCCCTACAATGACAATTGTCATTTTCTAAAAATCCTTCCTGAGCGCTACCCTGCGGATGCCCAGTGCGGGTAATACAATCCACAAAATCAGGGCGCCCAAAGACAGAATCGTACCCAAACTTGAGCCGAGAAATTTCTGGAAAACCGCACCGGTATAGCCCATCAGCGCGGAAATGTCGAGCTTGAGGAGAATCAAAATCCTGGACAAATCGATGGGGTTGAACATGGTTAAACCGATGGAAGTACTTTCCAAAGGATAATCGCGGAACCAGATGAGCAGCAGCAAAAACAGCCCGTCGTAAATCACGGCAAAGAACAACCAGGTGAGAATCGCCAGCCCGAAGCCCTTGATTTTGTTTTCATTACGCAAAGCGATCAGAAAAGCGAGCCCTGAAAAAATGAAGGATAACAGCACGCCGTCCAGGATCAGGATGAAAAAATTCCAGATTTCGCCGGAGGCAAAAATGCCATAAAACAGGAACGGCAGCCCGATACCCAGCACCAGACTCAATGATAATGACAAGGCCAGCCCCAGGTACTGCCCCCAGAAAATATCCGTGCGGCGCACCGGCTGTGCGAGCAATAACTCTATAAATTCCCGGGAATTGTAATAATACATCACACCGAACATAGTCGCGATTAATGGACATAATATCAATATTACATTCATTAAGCTGATGACAACTTTTGATACGTCTCCACTCAGGAATAATAATGCCCCGGCAAACACTAAATAAAAGCCGAAATACAGATAACTCCAGCGGCTGCGCAGGAGATCGAATAGCGTATATTTTAATATTTTAAACATGATATTTCAAATTAAGCGTACTAAATAACAATGAATAAACGACAAACTGTTTACTGCAAACTGTTTACTGCAAACTGCCCACTACTCTTCGCGTGTCCGTTTGAACTAAAAGCTGCTCTCCCACTCAAAATCTGCGCAATCGCGCGTTCCACGCTGGTTTCGTTATGTTGTGTCTTGAGTTCATCCACGGTTCCCTGGAAATAAATTTTACCTTCGAGTAGAAAAACAACCTCGTCGGCGATTTCTTCTACCAGACTCATGATATGCGTTGTAATAAGTGTAATCTTTCCCTTGGCGCGTTGTTCCCGAACCAAATCCCGGAAATGCACCATTGCCACGGGGTCCAAGCCACTGGTCGGTTCGTCCAGAATTACCAGCGGGCTATCGTACATCAGTGCTATCGTAAGATTTACTTTCTGTTTAGTCCCCCCGGAGAGGTTACTCAGGCGTTTATCCAGATAAGGCTCTAAGCCAAAAAGCTTTATAAACCGCTCATCATCAGCGTCTTTACCACGGATGTCTTTGATCAGGTCAATCACTTCCCGGACGGTCAAATTTTCTGGAAATCTTGCAATCTGAGGTAAATAATCCAGCTGCGAACGATAATTCCATTCACCGCGAATATTTTTTCCATTTACTTCGATGTCGCCATTATCGGGAATGACCATACCCAGCAAAGACTTGATCAGCGTGGTTTTGCCGGAACCATTGGGTCCCAGAATGGCGGTCACGCGGCCCGGCTGGCTGAACTGAAGGTCGATACCTTTCAGGACATTTACTTTTCCGTACGATTTATGAAGATTATTTATCTTTATCATGATATTGGTTGCATTAAAGGTGAATGATCGAGCACGTCCTGCGGCGTGAGCACCGGACTCACTTTCTCGGAAAAATTCAGCAGATCAATAAAAAAACTGCGTAATAACACAATGGATTCGGGCGATTGGGTCAACACGTAAGAATACAGCTTCACCGGTCGGAAAGGCACATCCCCCCGGCCATCATGGTCAAGATCGTAGCCGGTATATTCACTCCAGTAATTACCGTTAAATGTATTGTTATTTACCCGGCTATTTACTACCATATCCAGCGTATTGGATCTGAAGTTATTTTTTGTAAAGGTGTTATCCAGGCAACCGCCGGTCATCTGAATCGCCCAGCCGTTTCGCTGGAAGGTATTATTGCGGTATTCAATCCGGGTAGCGCCTTCCAGAAAAATGCCGATTGTGTTTTGTATAAATTGATTATCAGTGATATTCGCATCATAAATTTCTTTCAATAAAAGTCCGTAGGCCGCGCTGCCCCAGTTTTGCTCGAAGAGATTTTCCCACATATCGATGCGTTTTGAAAACATCACCGCAACACCCGCACCGTTTTTACGAAAAGTATTACATGTATAATGATCGTCGTTGGAAAACATGAAGTGCAAGCCGTACCGGATATTATATTCACTCAGATTATTAACAATCAGGCTATTGTGCACAAATTCCAGGTAAATACCGTCACGGTGCCCTTTGAGGTAATTGCTGCTGATCTCCAGGTGCTCGGCGTACCAGGCATGAATGGCATTGCCGCCCGACATTTCATCTTTGGCGGTGCCGATTACGGTGTTACCTTCGATCAAGCCATTGCTGCCGTGCTCAATATATATTCCAAAAAAAGCATCTATGATACGATTGCCGCGAATAGTAAAGAATTTGCCCTTGCGCACGCGAATGGCGGCGAGGTCTTTCAAATGGCTCTTGCCGGCATTGCGAAATTCGATCCCTTCTACCACCACGCTGTCCGCAGTAATGGTGAGGATTTCGTCTGCAATATTACCATCCAGCACCGGATAACCGATGCCGCGCAATGTAATGGATTTATTTACTTCGATATTACCTTCTTTATAAATACCCGGCTGGATGAGAATTTCATCACCATTATTGGCCTGCCGGATCGCCGCGCGCACCGATTGCACCGGGCAGGTTTGGCAAACCTCGATAGTGCCGGCCCGCGCCTGATGCAACAGGCTAAAAATCAGGATGATTGATATGAATAATTCTTTGAACATTGTTTGCGATATTTTTTAGATCCCAGATTGTGAGATGCCGGATGCCAGACTTTTTTACATAGTTACTTTTCAAAGTGTGTTTTTATTTGACCCCAGTCGTACAAATCCCCTCCTTGCTTAGCCTGGGTTGCCTGCGCTTGTGCCGGGCTTTCAAAAGCCGACAGGAAAGCGCCCATCGGGCTGGGAATATTCGGACTGATCAGATAAGTGCTCTTGGTAGCGTCTATCAATGCGCCCGGCGTCAGGTAATCGTTCACCAGAAACAGCGCGAATTCATTGGCGTCTCTCTCGTTTGTATAGTTGATCATACACTCAATGGCATCGAATTTAAAGGCTTTGCCCTTGGCAGTGACCACTTCTGCGGCGTGTTGTTTGTCCACGATGGTCATCCGGCAAAAGTCGCATTTATCGGTGCCGTAGTTAATTGCTTGCGGTTTAGGCGTGCACGCTGTGAGCAGCAGCACTGTCAACCCGAAGAGTAGCTTTTTCATTGCTTGCGTTTTTACGTTTGAACCACCAGGCTCCGAAGCCCAGTAAAATGGATAATCCCACGAAGTAACCCGCAATATGAGGTAAGGAAACTGCCGTGAAATTCAGAATTTCCTTGACGCCAAAGAGCGGCGGTTGGAAAGAAGCTCCGGGAATTTTAATCGGCGCCGTATCGCTTAGATTGTGACCATAATCGTATTCCCACAGGTAGAAATCATACATACCGATCGTACAAAGCACCACTAGCAGCACCGTCCAGCCCAGGAATGCCCATTTCCGGTTGATCAGGCCTGCGACCAGCCCAAGTGCGATCATGCCCATGATCACGTATTGGAAATATTGCAATTCCGGAATCGAGTCCGGTTCGATCATTTTCATGCCTACGTAGTGGTTCAGGATATTCACATTTTGCAAAGTACCGGGGCTGGTGCCGTCGATTTTATTGATCCAGATGTGCATTTCCACACCATCCGGGTATTGCGGTGCATACAAGACGATTTTCCACATCGGGAAGACAAACAGCGCCAGTAAACTCACGGCTGCCAGAATCATCAATATGCGGGGTAATTGTTTCATTATTATGTTTTTTGAATATAAAATCCATTCAGAATATTATATAAAGTAATGAAATGCCGAACAATTATAACAAGACTCACATTTCATGATTTCGGCACTCCATTACTTCTTTATTCCATTATAAGTAGTCAGACAGTTTTACAGTCGATTGTCGAAAGTCAAATTAAGCTGACAACCAGCTTCTTATAAAATATTTTATTTTAATTTAAAATTGTCCCTTTGCTTAGTCAGACAGTTTTACAGTCGATTGTCGAAAGTCAAATTAAGCTGACAACCAGC
>CAZGAU010000043.1:0-35587 GCA_964523725.1 uncultured Saprospiraceae bacterium | reverse complement strand
TGGCTGCAATGCCGGTACGCTTGGTACCATAGTCAATGCCAAGAATTCGAGCCAAACTTTGCTGTTTATTATTAATTAAAAATGGCGGGTAAAATTACAGAAAAATAAAGCAAAAAAAAAGTTGCCAGGTGCTTCCGACAAAAATCGGTGTTGTCCTGACAACCGTTCCCCCTTACTTAAATCTTAAGTACCTAAAAATTTTTCTCTACGAGGCACAAAGTTAGTATATTGTAAAGTACTTTTTTAAAAATAGTGATAAACAGCAGAATCAGGTTGATGAAAACCGTTTTCCGCTATCTCGAGTGTAAATTTAAAGCTATTTATTGTAAAGCTCCAAATCTTTCTTGTCACATTTTATTAAAATTTTATAAAATATCAAGCCGCAAAAGGAGCTTATCCTTGTACATACGACCCATTGGTAAATTAGTTTCACTAATACGCACAAAATTTTCTTTCATATCGACCAAGTCGATCGCGTTCAACTGAACAATATGGCTTTTATGAATTTGAACGAAATACTTAGGAGAAAGCCGGGTCGCCAGCTTTTTCATAGAAATTTTGACCGCATACTTTTTTTGGAGGGTGTACAGGTAGCAGTAGTTCCCGTCGGCGCTTACCCATTGAATATCAGCTATTTTGACTTTCGTCAGCTGGTTATTTCCACGGATATAAAAGCTGCTATTATCTAATTTCAACTCGTCGAATCCGATTGATGATTCCATTATTGTCATGGTAAATTTGTTTTTGCAAAATTGAAATTTTGGCAAAAAGCCGCCTTGGAATAATTTTCTTCTTTTTGACGTCTGAAAGACAAAAAGTCACCTAATTATTTAGTCGGCTTTAAATTTCAAATAACAAAAACGAATATACGAAAATCCTTCAGGATTACTATCCCCCGTTTTTATTTTTGCGTACATTCAACTAATATCCGGCTTAATTTTTTATAAATAAAAAACCCAACATGAGTTCACCAAAAATAATGCCACTCCGTGGTGCTATTCAGCACTATGACTGGGGAGGATTTGAATACATTCCCAACCTGATTGGTATAAAAAACGCTGACCACAAGCCATTTGCCGAGCTTTGGATGGGCGCGCATCCTTCTGCCCCGGCAATATTGATCAATAATGGCGCTACTACCCCACTTGATTATCTGGTGAAAAACGCACCGCAGGAAATACTCGGTGATAAAGTCGCCGATCGTTTCGACAATCGCCTACCCTATCTTTTCAAGGTACTCGATGTACGGAAAATGCTGTCAATCCAGGCACACCCCACCAAAAAGCAAGCAGAAAAAGGCTTCCAGCGGGAGAACGAGCAAGGTATCCCCCTCGACGCCAAACACCGCAACTACAAGGACGATAACCATAAGCCGGAGGTAATGGTAGCCCTAACCGATTTTTGGCTGTTACATGGCTTTAAATCAATCCAGACGATCCGTCAAACGCTTGCAAAGGTTCCTGAATTCCGGGATTTGCAACCCATTGTTGCGAAAGACAGCCTTTACGATCTTTACAAACATGTAATGGAAATGCCTCAAAATGAGGCAAATGCAATGCTGGCGCCGTTGGAACAACGCCTGAAAATCGAACAACCCTCGAAAGATTCGCCCGATTACTGGGCAAAGCAAGCTTTCAATGACCACCCGCCAAAGGATGGCAATTACGACCGGGGCATTTTTTCCATTTACTTTTTTAATCTGGTGCAGTTGAAACCGGGGCAAGGAATTTTTCAGGGTGCAGGTGTGCCGCATGCTTACTTGGAGGGAGTAAATGTGGAATTGATGGCAAATTCGGATAATGTGTTCCGGGGCGGCTTGACCAGCAAACACGTGGATGTGCCGGAATTACTCAAAAGCCTGATTTTTGAGCAGGTTGTCCCGAAAGTGATTAGTGGAGCTGAAGTTTCCGATACGGAAAGGGTGTATCCTACCCCGGCGCCTGATTTTGAATTGAGCAAAATCGATATTTCACAAAATAAATCGCATTACACTCCCAAAACAGATGCGCCGCATATCATGATTGTCATAAAAGGAACTGTCACGGTAAACGACGACCAGACTTTCACGCGGGGCGATATTTTCTTTGCGCCTGCAAATGTCAGTTACGAACTGGATACCGAGACCCATGCTACTATTTTCAAGGCCACTGTGCCCTAGCGAAAACGATAGGAAGTCGTTTTTTCAAGGCTTTTGAGCACTACATTATCGCTGCGGTACTTCCGCCCGCTGCGGTAGTATTCGAGGCTAACCCGGTCGCCGGGGCGAAACAAGGCAACCTGTTCTTGCAATTCCGGCACCGAACTCACTTTGAGTCCATTCACACTGACGATCACATCGCCTGCACGCATGCCTGCTTCATAAGCACTGCTGCCTTGATTGACATTGGTCACATATACCCCTTCCACACTAGGTAAAGACAATTCGATGGCGATACGCGCATTAACATCGGCAATATTGACCCCCAGAATAGCCCGCTTTACTTCTTTGAATTCCCGCAAATCGGTGACCACTTTACGCACCAGGTTAGAAGGAATCGCGAAGGAATATCCTTCGTAACCACCGCTTTCACTAATAATGGCAGTGTTAATGCCCACCAGTTCGCCGCGCATATTGACCAAAGCGCCCCCGCTATTTCCAGGATTAACAACCGCATCGGTTTGCAAAAACGATTCGATAGAATATTGATCACGTAATATATTGATATTCCTGGCTTTAGCACTTATTATACCCGCTGTTACGGTCGAGTTTAAATCAAAAGGATTACCCACTGCCAATACCCATTCGCCGACCTCCAACTTGTCGGAATCTCCAAAATTCAGGGCTTTCAGATTATTGGCACTTACCTGCAATAATGCCAGATCGGTAGTAGCGTCAATGCCGACGATCCGCGCCACCAGCGTCCGTTTATCCGGCAGCACTACTTCAAATTTTTGACCTTCCTCCACCACATGGTGATTTGTAATAATATAACCATCTGAAGAAACCACTACCCCCGAGCCGGAGGACATGCGGTAGCCCGTTGTACTGAAGGCAGAAATACTCACTACTGTACCCGAAATTTGTTTTGCCACCCCGGAAAAATCAGGAAACGCTGCATTGGAAGCATTTGCCCAATCTCGAGGATTAGCATTTAAAGGTACAGTCAAATCGCCGTTCACCAGTTTAACCGGGGTATTCAGGTTGGTTAAAGCCCGACCTTCCGGCTGATAAAAATACCGGCACAGAAAAAAGGTACAAATGGAGCTTAGCACAGCAATCGTGACAAATTGCAGGAGCGTTTTCATACAATACTGTTTTTCAACGCTTAATAAATTTATTTTATTTCAAGACCAGATATGGCCCCACGCGATTGGCGTAAAGACGAGCAATTTACAGAAAATTATTGATACCGACCGCCTGGGAATTTCAAAGACAGGGAAATATTTAGCGGGTTGCTACTGAGCGACAGAAAAAATGTGGAAAATATAGCATATGTATTTTAGGTTTCTCCGAATCAATCAAGACCTACCGGACACCGGCAGGTCTTGAGGGTATATTTTTTCATATAAAGACCTAGCTATCTGTCTCTTTTGTTCCCGCCAGTAGTTGGCTGATTTCTACAAAAGCGGATTCTATATTGGCATGGTCACTACTTAATTTTTGATGCTCTTCTTTCATCATCTGGATTTCATTCGTCATTTTACCTACCTGAGCTTGAATATCGGCTTCGGAAACGCCGCCTGCCGTGTATTTATCATCAAATTCCTGCCACATCGCACGCATTTGCTCGTGCTGACGCAACGATTGTTCGTGCGTGGAAAGCAGCATGTATTGTTGTTGAGCATTTTGCAGCATCGTCGAGTCCGGGTTCGGTAGTTCGTCCATTTGTTGCATGATCGCGTTCCATTTTTCCATTAACTGTTCATGCTCGGCTGCAATTGATTGGTGAATCATGGCCATACTATCGGCTTGCGCGCGTATCAATAAGTAATCTTTTTCCGCTTGGCTTACCGGTGGTTCGCAACTTAGCAGGTAAATAAATACAAAAAGCATGGTGGAAAGAAATGATAATTTTTTCATAATATATTATTTTTAGTTAAAGGGAATGGCAATAACTCGGCATTAGATTTTCAAGGCTGAAACTAACAGCAAATTAATATTTTACACATTAGAATAAATATAAATCAACTTCATAAATGATTCAAATTATCTACTAACATTTACTATAAAGATAATATTCTTTCCGGTAAGAATGCAAGTTCACCTTCATTAAATAGCCGGGCAGTTTTACACTCGATCGTCGAAAGTTAAATTAATCTGATAATCAATTTTTTATAAAATATTTTATTGGAACTTAAAATTGTCTTTTTGCTTATCATATAATAAAAAGCCCCTTGCAAATGCGAAAGGCTTTTTATTATGATATATATTTACTACTCTTGATTAGCTTCCTGCCTCCTTAACCAGATCCCCTTCCAGCATTTCGCGGGCTTCGGTATGCTCCTGGTCAATTTCGCTCAATTCCCGGTAAATCTGCTGGTGTTCCGCCATCATTTCCTGATGATCTTGCATCATTTGATCTACCTGTGCTCTTATTTCGGGCGCGCTCATGTCATCGAGCACGTGCTCTTGCTGAAAAGCATCGTGCGCCACACGCAATTGCTCGTGTTTTTCAAAAGTGGCAATCTGGCTTTGCAAAATCACTTCATTGTCTTGCATGCGCGCCAGAAAGGCGGTGTCAGGGTTCTCGGCCGTTTCCAGTTGAAGCATCAGTTCTTCCTGATTTTGAGCTAGTTGCTGATGCCGCGCCAGTAAATCAAGTCCATTTGCAGCCAGGCTGTCTTCCTGCACAAGCAAGGTATTATACTCATCCATCAGTTGTTTTTTTCCGGAATCACAACCAAAAATCAGAAAGCTTGCGAAAATGGGCATTAATAACCAAATCAATTTTTTCATAACTTTATACTTTTTATTTAGTTTTTATTATTTCTGTTAATAAAAAGAAGTCCACACGACATTGTTCAAACAAAAAAAGCCCGACTGCTACAACAGCCAGGCTTTTTTCCGATTAGAAGTCTTCAAGTTTTTAGCCCCGTACTTTTTCTTTGTGTCTGATCAGCAGGCGTTTGAGAGATCCTACGGCGTTGTCAATCGAGGCTTCAAATGTCTTGCTGGAGTGCTTCACCACCAATGTGTCACCGGGTACGTTAAGTCGTACTTCCGCAATTTTATCCCGTACCCGACCGGAATTTTCCAGCTTGAGCACAACATGCGCCTCGATGATCCGGTCAAAATAATGCTCCATTTTCCGCAATTTTTGGTCAATAAAGTCTATCAGCTTCTGATCTGCTTTAAACTGAACTGCTTCGGTGTACACTCTCATAAATCTTACAATTTATAAAGTTAAACAATGTATTTTCAAAATTTTTGGTCTGGGGTTTGAAAGTTCGAGGTTCAAAAGTTTTAGGTTTGGAGGGAGGCTGGGTTCAACTTCCTGTTCTAATGCCTCACTCCTTTTTTGCTTTCGGATGCGCTTGTTGATAAACCCGCCTTAGTTTTTCGATAGAATTGTGGGTGTAGATTTGGGTCGCAGCCAGATTGGAGTGGCCCAGCAAAGCCTTGATGGCATTGAGATCGGCGCCATGATCTGACAAATGCGTGGCAAACGAATGTCGCAGCACGTGCGGGCTTCGCTGCTCTACCGTGGTGACGAACGAGAGGTAGCGGTTGACAATATTGTAAACCAGTTTGGGATACAAAGGCGCGCCCTTGTCCGTCAGAAAAAGATGTGTTGTATCAGTGTTAGGAAAGGTATGAGTGCGAATTTGAATATATTGGCGAACCTGTTGTTTGACTTGCTCACCGAATGGGATAAGCCGCTGCTTATTTCCCTTTCCGAGTACGCGCAATACACCTCTGCCGGAGTCGATATCTTCGGTTTTTAAATGGATCAGCTCCGAACGGCGCATGCCTGTGGCGTAAAGTAATAACAACAGCAAGCGGTCACGCTGCCCCGGAAAATCATCGGTGAAGTGAATGTCGTCAAATAACTGCCCCAATTCATTTTCCTGCACATGCACCGGCAAACGCTTACCAATTTTGGGAATCACTACCTTTTGCATAGGATTTCCCTCCATATAACCATGTTTGCGCATGAAGCGGAAATAGGTTTTGAGCGTAGATAATTTGCGCTGGATCGAGCGCGGCATCAGGCCTTGCTCCAGCAAATGAATAACCCAGGAGCGTATATGGAAATGCCTAACCTCAGCTGCGGAAGTAAGGCTATATAACTCTTTCAGGTAGGTAAAAAACTGTTCAGTATCTTTCGCGTAAGCAAGAATGGTATGCTCGGAAAATCGCTTTTCGTACTGTAAGTATTGCAAAAATCTGGCATGCATCATGTCCCCTCGGTTTGATCGTGTGCGCTGGCTTATTCAATTTCAATAATAAGCCTTTCCCGGGACAAAAGCAACTTTAATTTTTGATGGAATATTGGAGGGAGGAGGTGTTGGAGTATTGGTATATTGGAATGAAGGAATTTTGGAAGGAAGGATAAGAAATCAACAACATTCCAAAATTCCACTATTCCAGTATTTTTGCCTGATGCGGCGTTCCAGAAATGGAAAATGTCAGCGCTTGGAGCGAGCGTCAAATGGCTATTAAGCCTGACCCGCGCTTTCGCCGTAAGTTTTTTGCTTGTATGCGGCTTTCAGCATTTCATTGCGACGGTTTACAGAAGGCTTGGTGAAATGCTTTCTGCGACGCAATTCCTTGAGAATACCTGCTCTTTCGAACTTTCTTTTATACTTTTTCAGCGCCTTGTCAATTGGTTCGCTGTCTTTGATATCAATAATCAGCATATACGAAACTGAATTAAAGTTTTACAAAAAAAGCATATAAATCAACCCCCATCGCTGATGGGAACGCAAAGATAGGTAAAAGTTTGAAATGTGCAAATAGCTGATTTAAATTTCAATTAAAAATCATTGCACCACGATCCGCTTCCTGCCCATTTTATTGCCGTTATGGATAGTCAGGAAATAGATTCCGCTTGACAAATCGGGTAATTCAATGGATTTTTTTGAATGAGAAAATGGCGTCTGCCAGATCATTCGCCCCGTGATATCCCATAATTTTAAGGTTGCAGGAAAATAAGCCTGTTCCAATTCAATGGTTAAAGCTCCCGAAGTCGGATTTGGAAAAACCCGGAATGCCTCATCGGGAATAATTTCGGTGACCCGGGTTGTATTTAAACCGGGTTCTACATAAATTTCTCCACTGGTCGTCGCCCCTTCTTTTAAATAGATGACCTGCCGGCTTTCAATATCATAAAGTCGGTCCACATGCCCGGTAGGCCAGGTAATAATAACAGAATCAACCATTTGGCGGTCATTCAATCCAAAATGAAGTGTTTCCGTATTTTGCCCCAGGAAGCTGATACCGCAGTGCACATAACGCATTTGCCGATGCCCGCCGGCAAATAAGTCCACTCGTACCCCAATAGCATCCCGGTTGCTCATCACGCCTTCTAATTTGAGCTTGAGCCATTCGTTGGTAACGCCGGTGTTCTTCCAAAGCTGCACTTTATAAATACCCGTATTGACCACGATCAGATCCAGTGCGCCGTCGTGATTAAAATCGCCAACCGCGTTCCCAAAACTGCTCACCGTGTCCCCAACAAAACCGGCATCGGGCACTTCAAAATGGCTGCCTCCGAGATTGCGATAAAATAAGCTGGAAACATTGCTGCTGGTCACCACCATACCACTGACATACAGGTCTTCCCAACCATCATTGTCCGCATCAAAAAACTGACAGCCCCAAGCGGTACTTTCAAACAAAACACCACAGGTTTCGGCTACCTCCACAAAAGTTTCGTTCCCACGATTTTGTAATAAACGATTTCCATGCGGTGTATTGGATATATAAATATCCTGATACCCGTCACAATTATAATCCCCGACGGCGATGCCCATTGCATCCATGCGCAAATTTGCGGAAGCCGCTTCCGAAATATTTGAAAACGTGACATTGCCATTATTCCGAAGCAGGGTATTTCCGCGCATTCGATCCTGAGCGATATAAATATCCGGCCACAGATCATTATTCAAGTCGAAGAAAGAAGCACAGAATGGCGCAATGCCTGGTGTTCTGGTCTGGCTCAGCGCAGTTACATCTGTAAACGTGCCATTACCATTATTTTTGTAGAGAAAATTTTCGTTGCCCGGAAAATAAATACCTCGTTGGGTCACGTAGATATCGAGCCAGCCATCCCGGTCAAAGTCGCCGATGCAAGCGCCGTAAGAATCTATCGGAGCCAGCGAAAGTCCTGCCGCTGCAGTAATGTCCACGAGTTGCATATTGCCTCGGTTTTCGTACAGGCGATTGGGCGCTCTTAAAGTCGTAATAAACAGGTCTTTATCGCCATCGTTGTCTATATCTGCCCAAAGAATTTGCTTTACTTCATCCGTATTGTCAATTAAAGGCGGAATCTTCACAAAAGTACCTTCCCGGTTTTCATAAAATGCAATCAAATCGCCGACCTGGCTTGCTATGGTCAAATCTTCCCACCCGTCCCCGTTGAAGTCACAAAAACTGGCGCCTCCGCCAGCGACTCCAATACCGTAAGCGTGGTCAACACCCGCCAAAATTGCCCGATCTTCAAAAAACAATTGCCCGTTCAGCGTCACCGACAGTATCAAGAATACTAATCCGCTAATCAGAGTCATTTCTCTTTTCATGTCACGAAGTTTAATAAAATAATTCCGAAATTTACAGCTCTTTAAATATTTCAAAATCTGGATTAGTATGAAAAACAGTTTATTCTTTTGCTTTTTTGCTTTTTTGTTTGTGCCCGTATTCGGACAAATTGAAATTTCCAATATTCAAATTCAACAACAAGGGGAGAATGCACTAAGGTACGATGTAAGTTTTCAAACTTCAAAAATCTGTAATGCTTATGTTGCATATTCAGATAATCAAATTACCCGCTACACCAATGTTTCCAAGCAAAGCAATACACATCATATCACTGTAATCGGCTTGCATTCCCAAGCAAATTATAATTTTACCATTCATGTTTTTGATTCGACAGGACTATTTAGTAGCACCCCGAAAGCAGTCACCACGGGTTCTGTCCCTGGCGATATTGCCCATGCGATTGATTCTGTTTACAATGATACTTCTGCTACGGAAGGCTATGTATTGGCAAATGCGCGGGGGTCGGTGCGTGACCAGTACCGGATTTTTGATCGTTCCGGCAAACTGGTCTGGTACGATTATATGAATCTACCCGGTGCGCCGTGTATTGGCTACAGGTTTACCGAGCGTAATACCATTCTCCAGGTTTTTGGCGACTGCCAGACGGTACTGGAAAGAAGCCTGGAAGGTGATACCCTTTTGCGTATAAGCTTAGCCAACCTGCCCATGGAGCTTTATGCTCATCACGATTTTTTCTTCAACGATCGCGGCAATATTGTCATTCTGGTGGGCGAAGGCCGTGTCATTGATAAAACCAGCGTGGGCGGCCCTGCCGATGCGATTGTCGTAGCCGATGGTTTTGTGGAAATGACCCCGGAAGGCGATTTGGTACAATACTGGACCCCATTCGATCATTTTGACCCGGTCGCAAGCGAAAATTTCGGTTCTTTCTGGGATCCGATTTTTGGTGAAAAAGCCGAGGATTGGCAACATGCCAATAGTTTGTCCCAGGATGTGGATGGTCATTACCTCTTTAGTTTTAATGCTTTTGATCAGATTGTCAAAATTCACCGCGAAACCGGAGAAATCATCTGGACGCTGGGCAAGGACGGGGACTTCACATTCGATCCTCCACTTTCAGCATTTGCCAAACAACATGCTTTCCATAGCCTGGGAACCAACCGCTATCTCGTTTTTGATAACCAGGGCGGCAAAACTTTTTCCAGAGCTTCTGAATTCGTTCTGGATTTGGAAAATAAAATTGCGCATCAAGTTTTTGTACAAGATGCAGATTCAACCCTGATCACAGGCATCGTGGGCAGTGCTTACCGCCTGCCTAATGGAAATACCCTGACCTGCTTCGGTCGCTTGGGCGTGTTGCAGGAAGTAGATGCCACAGGCAAGACCGTTTGGTACCGCAGCGAAGGACTTATCCTCAACTACCGGGCTTTCTTCGTGCCTTATTTTTACGAACCGATTCCCGAGATTCAGCTTTTAGATACTGTTTTTTGCGCCGGGGCCTCGCCGATGTTGCCGCAAACTTCATTAAACGGTGGCTTCTTTAGTGGCGAAGGTACAATTGACGGAAAGTTGCATCCAAAATTGTTAGATCCCGGATTTCACAAAATCGTTTATAATTACGCTTGGCAAAAAGATACTTTCGACATAGAAATCCAGGAAATTCCCTCGACACCTCAGATACAACAAACTGATAACCTGCTCTTTACTCAAAGCCCGGGCAACTTCCAATGGCTGCTGAACGGTCAGCCGATTGAGGGTGCAACCAATGACACATTAGAAGTAAGTATTTCCGGCAGTTATCAATTGCAGGTGACCAATGATGCCGGATGCTCTAATATTTCTGCGTCTGTAGAAGTGATGCTCACCAATACGGAAGATCTGGCAGGAATGTCTTTTAAGCTGTTCCCCAATCCTTCGGATGGTCAAATTTATCTGACTTGGGAAGCTCGTCAAGTTTCAGAATTACAGGTAGAAGTTTATAGTACAATCGGGCAAAAGCTGCGCCAGTTCCAATGGACACAACCAGCAAATACAGTAAAACTGGACTTGCAAAACCTACAGAAAGGCATGTATTGGGTCAAAATACGCGTGAAAGATCAAGTGATGATGCGACCGATATTTATCAAGTAAAATATAATTAACATGAAAAAATTCTATTTCTGGGGGCTGCTCCTTTTTGTTAGTATTACAAAACTGGCGAGTCAGGTATTCTTTCAGAATGTTGCAGCCCCGAAAGGAATTCAACATAGTTTTGGAGTGGCCGTTCCTGGCGGCGGTGTTAGCTTCTGCGATTTCAATCAGGATGGCTGGGATGACCTTACGCTGGGTACCATTGAAGGCGAAAACATTCATTTTTATATGAATCGGCAAGGAATTTTTCTAAAAATACCGCCATTGGTACCTCATACCGGAAACAGCGAACAGATTTTGTGGGTGGATTACGATAACGATGGTGACAAAGACCTTTTCGTGGCGACTTTTGGCGGGGTTAACCGTTTGTACCAGAATCTTGGTGACCTACAACTGATGGATGTGACCGAAACAGCCGGGTTACCGCTGGAATCTTTCGACACTTATGGCGCTTGTTTTGGCGATTTTGACCGGGATGGCTGGTTGGATTTGTACCTCGGGCGTCGTACGGGTACGCCATCACAAAACACCCACCTGCTGTTCAGAAACAATGCCGATGGCACATTTACTGAGATGGCCGTAGCCGCAGGTGCTTCCGATCCACAGAAGATTCCTTTCTGCTCGGCTTTTTTTGATTATAACAATGATGATTGGCCGGATATTTATACTGCAAACGACCGCTTTACCGGCAATACACTTTTGAAAAACAATGGCGATGGTACGTTTTCTGACGTGGGCAATGATGCCGGTGCCGACCTGAAAATGAACGCTATGACGGTAACAATTGGTGATTACAATAACGATGGTTGGTTGGACATCTATTCTACCAACACAGAGGTCGGCAATCGCCTCCTCAGAAATAACGGCGACGGAACATTCACGGAAGTGGCTGATTATGCAGGAGTGGTATTTGGATCAATCGGTTGGGGGGCGCAGTTTTTCGATGCTGACAATGATGGCTGGGAAGATTTATATGTAAGTGGGATGGTGCCAAGATCCACGGTTAATTCCAGCGCCTTTTATTACAATCAGCAGGATGGTACTTTTTCGCAACCCGATGCAGGTTTTGTTGGGGATACCGTGAGCAGCTTCAATAATGCTTTTGGTGATTTCAATCGCGACGGACGACTCGATCTGATGGTGGTGAATACAACTCCTTTTCAATCACAGTTATGGGAAAATGGAAGTATTACCGAAAATAACTGGGTCAAGCTGATCTTACGAGGCGTCCTGAGTAATCGCGATGGCATAGGTAGTCGGGTAGAACTTTATACCAAAGATTTGCGCCAAACCCGCTTTACGGCCTGTGGCATGGGATTTTTAGGTCAAAACTCTGAAACCATTCAATTTGGCGTTGGAACCACAGATTTCATCGATTCCATTATCATCCGTTGGCCCACCGGGCACGAAGATAAATTGTATGATATCGCAGTCGGGCAATACTTACATATTGTGGAAGGTAGCACTACCAATGGCCAGATCAATGTAGATCCTGGGTTGAACCTTACGACTGCGAGCCAGGAAATAAAACCTCACATTGAGAATATATCTATTTTCCCAAACCCAGTTTCTAACAGACTTTTTTTTAATGTAAATACTCCTCAAAACTCAGATTTGCAGGTTACGATTTCTGACATTACCGGGCGTTTGGTATTTAGTAGTCAAATTGTTTCATTTGCTCATGCTATTGAGATAAGTACTAACAATCTAACTGCTGGCATTTATTTACTTCAAGTAAATGAAATAAATGGGAATAAATCTTACATCGGTAAATTCTTAAAAAAATAAAAATTCACTAAAAGCACAAAGCCCCTGCGAATGATTCGCAGGGGCTTCTATGCTTATTTCATGAATAACTAATTTACATTAATTAATTCATAATCATAATGAAACTCTGTTATTTCGGTGTAAACACCGACGTCCAACTTTCACCATAAACAGAACCCACTACCGAGATCGTAATAACCTTAGTTGTCGGATTCAAAGAATTGGGTCGGGTTGGGTCGGGGTTAAGTTGCTGCCAGGGATCTGAATAAGCCGGTACCGAGATTTTACCACATGCATCGACAAATTTTGCCCCCGTCAAAGCAGATGTACCATAAGCGTCTTTGTAAGGTCCAACGCTGTACAAACCACCAGAAAAGTCACCAACGATTTCATACTGACCAGAACCCAAAGACTTAATGGTAACATTTTGAGTATTCTCAGTATATCCGTCACCGATGAAGTCATGCTGATGGTAAGTAGTCATCATTGTATATTCTCCGCCCAAATTAGAAGGACAAACCAGGTTCTGACGGAAGAAGAAAAACGCTTTGAAAGCAGGCTGACCAACTAAGTTCGCATCCGTATTCACAGAATTGAAAGTAGAACCATCGGTCTTCGTGATCGTACCCTGGAATTCAAAAGTGTCACCGCCATTCACATCATTAATGGTAATACCCAATGCATCAAATACTTGCTGCAACGTAAAGGTCACCGTAGTACTCGGTAAGCCATCCGGGCTGGTTCCAAACGAAGACGCCGGAATAGTCACTATAGGCACAGCTGGCTTATTATTGGCGCCATTGTTAGTCCTGTCAATGTAAGAAACCGTCCAGGAATAAGAAGCCACGTTCTTACCCCGGTTTTCATCATAGAATTCCACAGTGAATGAAACTGAAGAGCCTGCAGGATTAAAGAAATTGAATTCTCCTGTAGGACCGCTTAGCAGGCGCGGAAAAGCCCCGTACTCCAGCTCATCAAACTCTGGAAAAGGTGTTTCTATTTCCTCGCATGCACTCGCAAAAATGAGGAAGAAACCCATTAATATATACGTTAATTTTTTCATACTCATTCAATTTGTTTAAGTGCTGGTAGTGCTGAAAACGAACCTATTACTGCTTGTGATCAACACTACCACCTTTATATTCAGAATGTGAATAATTTTATTTAAAAAATTACTTAATAAAGCCCGGAGGGTTCGTATCCCAGAAAATTTGCTTCGTCAGTTCTTTCTGAGTAGCATTAGCGTTTCTGTTCACGTAATCTGATGGATACCAGAATGAACGTGGGAAATCACCAGGATTAGGGTCACGAACCGGCTGCATATTTGCAGGCTTACCCGTTCTGCGATAAGTATTGTAAGCATCAAGCCCCATACCCCACAATGCGAGGTGATATTCCTTGACAATTACATTCAACTTAGCATCGTTGGTAGTTGCCGCATCATACAGGCTCAATACTTCATTCACATATGCATCGATATCAGCTGCTTTTGGCTCAAGTGCAGCAGGAATTGTCAATAATCCTTTGGAGAAGCTGATTACTTTAGCAATCGACTTTCTTACCCCACTTTCGAGCAGTGCCCGAGGATCACCCGCAGTACCTAGCGTCAATGCAGCTTCTGCCCGCATAAAGTCAACCCAGGAAGCCAGCATGATCGGCTGAATACCTGCGCCTTTAGCGCCAGCAGTACCTACAAGGTCACCAAGTCCAGCGAAGGAATTATCATCAAAAGCACCACCTGCCGGATAAACACCAGGGATCGTTCTCTTGATATCATCCGGTGGAATACCATCATCATTACCGTGATCGCGTCCCCAATAACCATCCGTAGAGGCTACACACCATGGCATAAACTCTGGATAATGTGGTGGTTTGGGGATTGCCTGACAATCCAGCGTAAAGAAGTTTTCGTCGGTCGTATCTCCATCCTGACGATAGAAATAGAAACGAATTCTTGGATCTCTGGTATTTTTTTCACCAAACATCAACCACATATAATAATTGGACTGATAATCGTTTCCACCATTTTCGTAGTTGTTAGAATAGTAAGGATGACGAGAATCAGGGTTAATACGGTTGGTACTGTACTTAAACTGGAAATCATCTGCCGAGCTAGTGATATAGTTTCCGCCTGAAATGATCGCATCAATTTCAGCCTTGGCGTTGTTATTCACCAATCTTGTTTGCAGGTAATAGCGCAGTTTCAAAGTATTGGCTAATTTCAACCAATTGGTATTGGTACCACCGTAATAAAGGTCATTGGTAGGACGAGGACCCTGCGTTTGCAAATCTTTGATTGCCTCATCTAATAAAGCCAAACCGGCCTGATAAACGGCAGCATCCTTATCCGCTTTCGGACTTGGATTCGATACGCCCTTCCCTGCTTCAGAATAAGGGATATCACCGAACAAATCAACCAATGTAAATAATATGTAGGCTTTCATGATCCTGGCAGAACCGGCATGGATGTTTTGTCCGCCCTCAGTTGCCGTTTCAATAATCAAGTTCAAATCCGGCAATAGCGCCGCGTAAGCCTCACTCCATATGAAATCAAAACTGGATGGTCCATCCTGGTTGCGATAAATATCACCACCGGTCATTGCTATCATACGCACGTAAGGCATGGTTTCATCGCTGGCTTCGTCAACGAAGTCTACGAAATCCTTTACAACTCTGTTGTATAGAAGATTCAGTTCAGCGTTATCCGGTGTTACCTCATTGGGGTTGTCGAGCAAATCCAACTCGGTATTATCGCACGCCGAAATGATAAATAAGCTAGCCATAAGGGCTATTCTTAATATATTTTTCATTCTGTTACTTCTTTTTGGTTATTAAAATGTCAAACGAATGCTACCACCGTACTGACGGGCTGTCGGTACATTCATGAACTCCATACCTCTGCCATTACCCACACCAAGACTCATTACTTCCGGGTCAAAATTAGCGCCCTTCGGTACACCAAGTGCTCTGAACCAGATATTCTGACCAGAGAAGGTAATAACTATATTACCAAATGGCGTCTTGTTCAACAAAGTCTTTGGCAATGTGTAAGAGAGAGATGCTTCACGTAGCTTTACATATGACGCATCATATAATCCATGTTCCCACTGGAACACACCACCATTTTCCCAATAGTGGTCAGTAGAAGTCATTTGTACGCGGTTAGGCTGGCCTTCCTGGTTCACACCTGGTGCAATCACCGGTATAAAACGATCGAAATCAGTCTCTTGCAAAATACCTCTACCCATCAAGGTGTAAGGCGTAGCCGCTTGGATATCTCCACCGTCCTGATAAGTCCACAACATATTGAATGACAAACCTTTGAAAGAAAGCGTTGTACCACCATTCAGGTTGAAATTCGGGTTTGGATTACCTAACTCTCTATCTGTTGCATCAGACAGGTAACGACCTGCTGCGCTCAATACTTTATTACCGTTTTCATCTTTCACAATTCCTTGACCAATGAATACGCCATAAGGGCGGCCAGGAACGGCAGCATTGGCAAAACCGACGAAACCAGTCAATAGAATTTGATCAATACCTGGGTAGATACTTTCTACAATTGGCTCATTTTTGGTAAAGTTACCGTTCAAGGTCCAGGTAAAGTTAGAAGTTTGAACAGGTGTGAAATCCATACCCAATTCAATACCCTTGTTGGTAATTTCAGCAGCGTTTACCGTAGTAGCTGTAAAACCGGTGGATGGGTCCAAAGTAAGGTCGATAATCAGATCATTTGAGGTTTTGTTGTAAATCGATAAATCGATGCCCAAGCGGTTGTTGAAGAACCGACCTTCAATACCTCCTTCAATCTCAGAGTGCAACTCCGGCTTCAGATCCGGGTTACCAAAGAAGTTATCCACACTATTGGTATTCAAAATCGTACCATTTGCGCTGATAAATGCACGAGCTTGTGTATTCAGGATACTTCTGGTGCTATACGGACTAGGATAACCCGCTGATGTACCATAACCAACTCTCACCTTCAAATAATTGATGAATTTGCTTTCCTGCAAACCGGCAAATGCTTCGGTCGGTACAAAAGAAACAGAGGCAGAAGGATACAGGATTGAACGGTTTGCCTCTTCAAGTGTAGAAGTCCAGTCGTTACGCGCCTGCGCGTTGAAGTATAGGAAGTTTTTATAACCCAGCGTAGCAGATGCAAAAGCACCGATCAAATTCTCCTCCGATACAGATGTTGAGTTGTTATGCTCAATAAAGTTATCGTGCTGGAACAATCCGTAAACAAACTGAATATTACTATTTGCAAAAGTTGATTCGCGTGTATCACGACGCAAGTTTGCACCGAAGTTACCACTCAGGTTAAAGATTTCACTGATGTTATAATCAAATGAGAAGTTCAACAGGTGGTCGGTGATGATATTCTGACGATCAGAGGTATTCATCAAACCATCCGGTACATTACGTCCGCCCTTGTTCAACAAAGACTGCTGCTGCTGTGCATACTGATCCAAACCAAACCGGTAGGAAACGTTCAACCAATTAGTCAGATCATAGCTCAGGGCAACGTTACCAAAGAAACGCCCCAGTTCCTCTTCTTCATAAGAGTTATACAGCGTCCAAAGTGGGTGCTGGATATCGTTACCACCACGGTAGAAGATACTTTCGTGCGTACCTGGAATTTCGTATTCAAGACCAAATAAATCAATACTTCTCGGCGTATAGAAAATATTAGAGAACAGAGAAGTAAAGCTATTCGGATTCGAGCTGGTACTGGTACCAGACGGCGGAACAGTACGGGTAGAAGTAACGTAATTGAAGCTACTGTTTACCTTGATTCCATTACTCAGAGTAGAAGAAATACCCAAGCCAAAGTTGTGCTTATTGTATTTGCTTGTCTCAACAAAACCTTTTTCGTCCCTGTAACCGTAGTTGAAGTTAAGAGCAGTACCACCTGCCAAACGGTTGGCAATGTTAATAGAAGTATTGTTAATCAAGCCCGTTTCAAAGAAGTTCTGTAGGTTGTCATACGCTTTGTACTCATAACGAGCACCCTGATATTGCGGGAATACATCACGCAGCGCCGTACGGCTGTAAGGGTGCAAAATCGTACCGTTGGTCAAACCATTTTTATTTGGCTGATCAAACGGAGCGCCCCAGTTAGAAAAGGCAGCTGATGCGGTGTTATGGAAACCGTTACCGTACAAATCCTGGTCATCCGGCAGCGAAGCAATCTCGTTAGCAAAAACGGATTGATCTACCGTGATTTCCATTTTCTTGTTCAGGTTCTGAGTGTTACCATTCTTGGTCGTGATCAAAACCACACCATTACGGCCTGCTTCACCGTACAATACCGTCGCACTCAAACCCTTCAATACGCTCACTTCAGCGATACTGTTAGGATCCAAATCCAGGAAACGGCTGGAAGCAGAAGCACCACCACCTGTAAAACCACGGTCGTTGTTGGTATCTGAGTTGAACGGAACACCGTCCACAACAAACAACGGTTGGTTTGTACCGGAAATAGAGGAATAACCACGAATGATCACATTCGTACCAGAACCTGCCAGACCGGAAGTCTGGGTGATATCTACACCCGGCACTTTACCGCGCAGTACACGCGCTACGTCTGCTTCCGGGCGAAGTTCAAGTTCTTTTGCACCCAGAGTAGTTACCGCATAACCCAAAGCCTTTTTCTCCTTACGGATACCAAGACCGGTTACAACTACTTCCGAGAGCTGCTCGGCAGCTTCTTCCATAGATAAATCTACTACATTAGAAGTACCAACGGATACTTCTTGCGTAGAAAAACCAGTATAACTGAAAACAAGTGTATTTGCCCCTTCGGGGAGAGAGAGAGAATAGTTACCATCAATATCGGTAACCGTACCAGTAGTCGTTCCCTTCACCAATACACTCGCTCCGATGAGCGGCACGCCATTAGTGTCGGTAACTTTACCACTGACCGTTCTCTGTGCCATGGTTGCGCCAATAGCAAAGAGAACTAGTGTCAAAACTAGTGAGAGTTTTTTCATACTAATCCAATTTTGTTTTGCGAATAGAGTAAAACGAAATCAAAAATAAGGCGTTTTATTAGAATTTACCTAACTTAAAATTAACTTTTCTTTGGGAAGCCCGTTTTCACCTCCTTGAAAAAATGCCTGGAGCGCCTTTGAAACCAGGCTTTTCAGCCATTATCTTGTTTTAAAAAATTAACATTCAATTTTACACATTTTATTAACGAAGTCTTAACAAAAAACGCTGCTAAAAGACACAAACAAAAAAAGGAGAAAAAGCCCAACAAGCTCTTTCTCCTTTCATTTTTAGCACCGGAAATTATATAAAAGATACATAATGCAAGTTCCTGCAAAATTTTATTCGGAAACTACATTAGTATCCTGTGTTTTGTGTCAAATTCGGATTCGCATTAATTTCTCTTAATGGGACTGGAAAAACCAATTTCGGATTGTCGTATGCAAAAGAACCAACATTTTGCTTGAGGCGCTTGACATCGTGAATTTTATGCCCTTCGTGCGCCAGTTCCAGCCTTCTTTCCAGCAGAATATCATTCAGGGTAACGGCACTGGCCGCCGCTAAGCCCGCACGGGTATGCACGGCATTGTAATCTGCCAGAGGCGTTGCGCCTACCGAAGTACCCAAGCGCTGGTTGGCTTCTGCCCGGATGAGGTACATCTCCGCCAGACGGATAATACCTACATTACCGAATTGATTGGTCCATTTGCCGGAGTAAGTTACGCCCCCGTTGTCCAGATAAAACAGATCAAGACGATCATCATTAGCATTGTATAAATTCAAATGCCCCGGCAAAATTTCGATATCCCCATCGCGACCGCCAAATTGTGGCGTAGCGAAGAAGGTGTTCATATTATTCAAACCATCCTGGGTGGTAATTTGCACTGAAAAAATATCTTCGCTGGAATTGTTATCCCGATTGAAAACGCTGGCATAATTGCCCACCAAGCTGTAGGCTCCCGATGTAATTACGCGATTGGCAGCATCACGTGCATTCGCATAGTCACCTTTTTGCAAATAAACCCTCGCCAACAAAGCAGCCGCTGAACCAGAGCTTGCGCGCCAGTCATTATCTTCCGGCAGTTGTGCTTCCGCTTTCGTCAGGTCACCGATGATCTGATTGTACACTTCTTCCACAGTGCTACGGGGAACGTTATTTTCATCAGTAATACCCTGAGTAGGCTCCAGCACGATCGGTACGCCCGGCTGGGAGTTGGTTTGCCCGGCTTCATACGGCTCAGCGAAGAACCGTACCAGCTCAAAGTACAACAAGCTCCGCAGGAACAAAGCTTCCCCTTCTACCGTAGCGCGATCGTCTTCATCGACTACATTCAGTGCACTCAGAATATTGTTCGTAATATTTATAGCTTCATATGATTCAAGCCAGGCATTCTGAGCATCCAGGTTTCCGGCGATCATTGCCTTATTGAAAATGTCACCGGGACCTTCGAAGGTGCCTACCCAACGTATTTCGCCGTCACCGCCAAGCAACTCCGCATTCCGCATGTGGTTACCACCAAAAATATCGCCGTCACCAACACCATCATATGCACCAACGAGCAGCGCTTTGACATTACTGTCACTATTAAGGGCAGTATCTTCACTAATACTCTGTGCCGGTTCCAGATCCAACTCGCTGTCGCAAGCCGTTCCGCTCAGTATCAGCAAGAGTCCGAGTAAATAATATTTTATATTTATTTTTTTCATTTTTCTTGGATTTTGATTGTAAAACTTGGTTACAATTGGCGTTTAGAAACCAACATTCAGACCGAAAGTAATCGTACGCGGCTGCGGCGCCGAGTAAAAGTCAAGTCCGAAAGCGGTGTTCGTCGTAAAATCATCGGAACTTACTTCGGGATCCCAACCTTTGTAATCGGTGAAAGTCAGCAGATTTTGACCGATCACGTACACGCGTAAACGGGACAAGCCCACTCCACCCAACAATGATTTCGGGAATTCATAACCCAGTTGCAAAGTTCTGAGGCGCAGATAAGAGCCATTAGACAAATAGCGACTGCTGCGTTCCTGGTCGCCATTGCTATAACCAAGGCGCGCTTCGGGAATATTGGTAATATCGCCCGGCTGTTTCCAACTCTTCAGCTGTTCTTTGGTCTGATTGTCAAACCAGCAGGCATTACAAGCCATAAATACATCACCACCAAGCTGAATGTCATTGCCATATACACCCTGGAAAGTGAAATCCAACGAAACACCTTTATAAGAAAAGCTATTGGTAATACCACCGATAAAGTCAGGGTTCGGATTGCCCAATACAACAAATTCCGCTTCATTGAAGTCATTGGTAGTTGCACGCTCCTGACCTGGCTTGTTAATATACCAAAGGGCATCGCCATTCGCCGGATCTACACCTGCGTATTCGGCGCCAAAGAAAGTACCAATCGCTTCACCGACTTTTACTACGTTGAAACTGCCATCATCAATGATATCCTGACCCGGCGCCAAAGCTTTTACTTTGTTTTGGTTGCGCGCAAAATTCAGGCTGGTTGACCATTTGAAGTCACCCACCAGGTTATTGCTGTTCAAAACAATTTCAAAACCCTTGTTTTCAATTTCACCTAGGTTTTGCGTCTGGGTACGGAATCCTGAAGAGCCTGGTACTGGCACATCCAGCAACAAATCAGTCGTATTCTTAATATAATAGTCGATTTCACCGTTCAAACGGTCATTGAAGAAACCAAAGTCAACGCCAATGTCCAATTGAGCTGTTTTTTCCCACTCCAGATCTGGGTTGGCAATTTGCGTCTGACGCAGACCCGCCTGACCATTATAACCCGCCGAACGCGTGATCGCTCCATCCAGATAAGAAGAGGCGAAAAGTCCAAGGTGATTGAAGTTTCCGATTTCAGCGTTACCCGTCAAACCATAGCTGGCGCGTAGCTTCAGGAAACTAAGCGTGCTGTTGTTTTGCAGAAAAGATTCTTCACTCAAAACCCAACCCACCGAGGCAGCCGGGAAGAAACCATAGCGATTGTTTTCGCCAAAACGGGAAGAACCATCCACACGACCACTCAAAGAGACAAGGTATTTGCGATCAAAATTGTAGTTTATTCTGGAGAAGTAAGACAAGAAGCTGAACTGATCCAAGGAAGAACGGCCAAGCGTAATCTCGGCTGCACTGGCGATGGTCTTCAGATCATCTACGGCGAAGCCCTGACCTTCCACTCTGGAAAACTCAGTTCTTGATTTTTGGAATTCTGTACCACCTACCAATTCCAGGTTATGTACGCTTCCGATCGTCGTGTTGTAATTTAAATAAGCTCTGGTCGTGTAGTTTTGTACTTGGCTGTACAAGGCTGATGCAAAACCGTCGATACCTTCACCGGTGTTGGTTCTGCGGCCAAAGAATGCATTATCTTTCAAATTGTAAACATCGATACCCAAATCGCCATTCAAATAAAGGTTCTTTACAAGCTCATAGCGTATGTAGGCATTTGCCAGCGTTCTGAAACTCGTCACATCCCGCTGGGCATCTTCCTGATCAATCAGACCATTATAATAAGTAGTGACAGGGCGATCATTCAACATGCCATCTTCATCACGTGGAGGCGTGATCGGCGCAAGTGCCACCATCTGCATCGGGGTAGAGAAAGCATTATCACCGGAAACTTGATCTGTAAAGGTTCTGGTCAGGTTCATATTGAAGCCAATATCCAGCTTATCGCTTACCTCCTGATCGAGATTCAAACGACCGCTCAGGCGCTCGAAGCCATTGCCCACCAGAATACCCTCCTGATCACTCCAGGAAGCGCTGGCAAAGAACTTGGTTTTGTCGGTACCACCACGAGCAGAAAGGGTAGCTTGAGAAGACTGCGCCGTTCTGAATATTTGATCCTGCCAGTCCGTATCTACAGCTCTGGTTTTCCAGTTATCGTTGAACCCGGAATAGCGATTGAAACGCCCCATCACAAACTGCGTCCAGGAATTGGGATCGTCATAAGCTACGCCCTCCAGATCATCAGAATTATTTGCCGCTTCGGTGAAATAAGTAATGAATTCATCCGCATTTAAAAACTCCCGGCGGTTGGTTTCTTTGCTAAAACCGGTTTGCATGTCCAGATTGATAATAGTCTTGCCGGCTTTACCTCTTTTAGTGGTAATCAGTACCACCCCATTGGCAGCACGTGAACCATAGATAGCCGCAGCAGATGCATCTTTCAAAATCTCGATTGATTCTACATCGTTGAAGTTGAGGTCAGCCAGTGGGTTCAAATCTGCACCGGAAAGGTTTTGCGATTCTGTAGTCAGTGGAATACCATCTACTACATAAAGGGGTTGGTTGCTGGCGCTAATCGAGGAAGATCCGCGCACGCGTACCCGGATAGCGCCGCCCGGCTTACCATTACCGGATTCAATAAACACGCCGGCCGAGCGTCCTTGCAAGGCTTGTTCTACGCTAGGTACCGGCAGGGACGCAATTTCTTCCCCTCCTATCTTGGAGATATTACCAGTCAAAGTGGATTTTATCTGTGTGCCATAACCGACAACGATAATTTCAGAAAGCTGAGAAACAGCTGTTTGCAAGGAAACATCCAACACATTGGAAGCGCCGAGTTCAACTTCCTTCCCGGAATAACCAGTGTAGCTGAAAATTAACGTAGTCGAACCTGCCGGAACGGTAATGGAATAGCGCCCATCAATGTCGGTTACTGTACCAACGGTGGTTCCTTTCACCTGTACGGTTGCACCTATCAAGGGTTCTCCTTCTTCAGAGGTTACATTACCACTAATAGTGCGCTGTGCCATCGCATACGCAGAACATAGCAGTAACATCACCAAAATGTACATACATTTCTTCATAATGGATTTAATTTAGGTTAAACATGAGGCCATGACGGCTTTATAAAACAGAAGAATCACTCCTTCTACTTTCCAATATTAGAGATATTTTACATAGGATTACAGTCGGGTTTTATTCGGATCGGGTAATCCAAAATCGCTTTTCAGCACACTTGTTCAATAGAAACAAGTTTGTGATTTCTTGTTCAATAGAAACGAATCAAACTTATTTTAGCTGCCTGAGGTACATCTGAATTGTATTTTGCAAACCATAATATAAAGCATCGCAGATCAGCGCGTGCCCGATGGAAACTTCCAGCAAACCCGGGACATTTTCCCTGTAAAACCTTAGGTTTTGCAGGTTTAGGTCATGCCCGGCATTGATACCAATATCGATGTCATTGGCCAGCTTTGCACAGCGTACATGTGGTGCTACCGCTTTCGCAGGATCTGACAAATATTCATGGGCATAATGTCCGGTGTAAAATTCAATCCGATCCGCACCCACAACTTTGGCGCCTTCCACAAATCGTTCTATCGGATCCACAAAAATAGATACTCTGATCCCCGTTTCTTTCAACCGGGTAATAATTTCGACGAGGAAATTTTTGTACTGGATGGTGTCCCATCCCTGGTCGGAGGTAAGTACGCCCGGCGCATCGGGTACCAGCGTGCATTGGTGCGGTCGTGCGTCGAGTACCAGTTTCATAAAATCCTCCGTCGGATTACCCTCTACATTAAATTCGGTGGTTACCACCTTTTTCAATGCCGGTACGTCGGCATACCGAATATGACGCTCATCCGGGCGCGGATGCACGGTAATGCCTTGTGCACCAAATGCTTCGCAGTCTTTTGCCACCTGGATGATGTCGGGCAAGTTGCCGCCGCGGGCATTGCGGATTAGGGCAACTTTATTGATGTTTACACTTAAATTTGTGGTCATGGTTTTGTTTTAATCGTGTCTTGGTGCTGTAATGTTCTTCTGTTAAGGTCTTAAGATGTTTTTAGGTTGAATAATGTGGAAAAAAACTAATAAAGTTCAGCTCCTTTTTCCGATAAAAATGTCATAAAACAGATGCACCATAACACTATTTGCATTAAGATTGCAAAAATGAAAAATTAGCCTAAATTTACGAAAAACAGGTACATGGACTTTTCAAACGAAACCCCAACACCACCTAGTGCATACGAATTGCCTCCTTTTGTGGTCCTGTTGCTGCTCGTCGTGGCGGCATTGATAGGAGCAGGCATCGGTGGCGGACTGGCTTACGGCTGGGCCAACTGGCAGGGACTGGATTTGCAAACGCTCATCAGCGGCCTTAGTGAAAGTAGCCCGCGTCCCGAGCGGGATGCCGTGCGCATGGTCAATTTCTTGAGCCACCTGGCTTCATTTACTCTTCCGGCAATCATGGTGGCAATACTGGCTTATCGCAATCGCTGGATTTCTTACTTCAAACTGGATAAATCTCCCGGTATTACTATTTTTGTACTGGGCATTTTTTTTGTGCTCGTGTCCTTTCCCTTTGTACAATTGACCTACTGGCTGAATCAGCAGCTTCCCCTCCCCTCTTGGGCCACCCAGATGGAAACGGCTGCCGAAGAAATGATCAAGGGTATTCTGGTTATGGAATCGCCGGCTGAATTATTGTTCAATATTTTGGTCGTCGGCGTACTGCCGGCCATTGGAGAAGAATTGCTTTTCCGGGGTGTGGTACAGCAGCAACTGCAGCGTGCATTCAACCGCCCGGTGCTGGCCATTTGGCTGACGGCGCTTGTATTCAGTGCTATTCATATGCAATTTGCCGGATTCATACCTCGTATGGTGCTGGGCGCCGTGCTGGGTTATTTGTTTTACTGGTCAAAAAGCTTATGGGTGCCTATTCTGGCGCATTTTGTCACCAATTCCATGCAGGTAGTGGCGCAATATGTCAGTGGCGGAAAACTAACCCAAATGGAGTTGGATAAACCCGAGAGCGCCAACTGGATTGCCGGCATTGTTTCGCTGGCAGCGACGATTGCGCTGGGCTATTATCTTTGGAAAAAACATCAGGATATGCATGTTCTGACAGAAGATCGCAAGCCTGCAAACCCCTAGCCATGTCAAAACGAAGCAGACCAAATTTTTTCGCCAAATCATTAAACCATTAAAAACTCAATGGAGAGCAGGGTTTACACAGCCATTATTTTTGTACTGGTCATGCTGGGAGGTGTGTACCTCAGCCCTTATTCCTTTACAGCGCTTTTTGCGATCATCACGGCGATTTGCTTGTGGGAATTTTATAATATTTCCATCATGCAGGGCAAGCTCCGCCGAATCATCAGCCTGGCGCTGGGACTGGCGCCTTATATCATCGTTGCTATATTTCAACTGACCAGTATCGACGCCAAAGCGAATTCACTTATCCAACTGCTTCTGATTTCCCTGCCCATTATTTTTCTGTTTTTCCTGTACGAAATGACTACGGCTTCTGAAAAGCCTTTTCTCAATATCGCTACCGCTATTCTGGGTATCGTGTATATCGGCATCCCCTTCACTATGCTGCAATGGATCGCGCTGGAAAAGGGCTACGAACCAAATATTGTTTGTGGATTGATGTTACTGAACTGGACAAATGATACAGCGGCTTATCTCGTCGGCTCGCGCATAGGCAAGACCCTGTTGTTGCCCCGTATTTCGCCAAAAAAAACCTGGGAAGGCACCATCGGCGGCGCTTGCCTTACGCTTCTGACCGGCTTTGGCTTAATGTTTCTGATGCCTCAACTGGCTCCCGTCGATTGGGCCATCCTGGCGGTGATCGTCATTGTATTTGGCACCCTCGGTGATCTGGTGGAATCCATGCTAAAGCGAAGCGCTCAGGCTAAAGACTCCGGCAAGCTCCTGCCCGGTCATGGCGGTATTCTGGATCGCTTCGATGCTTTTATTTTTATGCTCCCTTTTGCAACGCTCTATTTGATGTGGGTGAGGTAAACATTATATCTTTATTTCAAGTTCAAAATCTTATTTCTTCTTAATTTTGCATCAAAATTGACTTAATTACTGCATTTAACCTGAAATGCTCAATTTCGATACATTCACCAATTTCAGCATCATTTTCAGTTTGCTGGGGCTCATCCAGGGCTTTTTCCTGGCAATGATCGTTTATTTTTATCCCAATGCCAACAGGCGTTCCAACCTGTTTTTGTCCTTGTATCTGATCGGGCTATCGGCTTTCCTGTTGTTGCCGGTGCTGCAGAAATACATCGAACCGATCATCCCTAAAATCACCTGCATCATTGATCCCAGTATTTATTTGATTGGGCCATTTTTATTTTTTTACGTGCGCAGTTTTCTGAAACCTGTCACAATGCGCGAGGTTTTGCCGCACCTGCTTCCATTCGTATTATACTCGATTTATCTGTACCTGTTTCTTACCTACTGGTTTGTGCCGGTGGAAACGCCCAGGTTCATTGAAACGATCACCCGGCCGGATTTCATAATCCTTGGGCTGGCCAAATTCGTTCACCTGTTTTACTACGCGTTCCTGAGCTTCCGGGCTTTGAAATGCCATCAGGTGAACGTCCTGAACAACTTCTCGGAAATTTCCAAAGTGAGTCTCAACTGGATACGGCAATTGCTCTACGGGCACCTGATGCTCGTTTCTACTGCAATGATCCTATATTTTATTGCGCTTTATATGCCGGATGCGGCGGTATTGTTCAATTACATTGTATTGCTTCTTTGCACACCTTTAATTTACATCGTTTCTTTCAAAGGCTTGACCCAACCGGCAGTACTTTACGCCAAGGGCATGACTATTGAAGTAAACATGCCCGCCGAATCAAACCAGGATACCGAGCAGGAATCCAACGCCGCCAAATACGCAAAAAGCTCACTATCAGACGATAGCGCAGAAACCATCGAGCAAAAGCTCACCACAGCTATGTCCAAAGACAAAGCCTACCTTGAAAGCCAGCTCAGCATTCAGGATTTGGCCGAACGCATCCACGCACCTTTGCACCATGTGTCGCAAGTGCTGAACGAACGTTTGAACAAAAATTTCTACGATTTTGTCAATGAACACCGCGTCGCTGAGGCCCGCACACAATTGCTCGACCCAAAAAAAAGCCATTACACCGTTTTAGCCATTGGTCTGGACGCCGGCTTTAATTCAAAAACTACTTTTAATACCGTTTTCAAAAAATATACCGGCATGACTCCGACTGAATTTCGCAAGAATTTCAAACAGCTGCAACGCTAGTCATCAAAATTCTAATTTACTCATTTTCATCCCTTTAAACACCAACCACCGTCCCATCCGATAAGTTCGAACCGCTCCCGCGGCATCCGAACGCCCCATCCGATGAGTCGGGACGCTTGCCCCACTCCCCTGCCCCATCTTTGCATCGTCAATCAAATTCAACAATTTTTAAAACTTTACAATCATGCAAACGACGAAAAGCAAAGTAAAAAGAAATGTAATTCTGCCCCTAAGCATCATGCTTGCCTCCCTAATTGGTTACACCGTGCTGGAAGTAAACGCCAAAGCCAAATTTGACAAGCCAACCGGCCCGTACGCCGTGTCCACCAAAGGCTATGAATGGACCGACGAAACCCGCATTGATCCTGAAACCAACCACCCGCGCCGACTGCTGGTGCATGCCTGGTATCCGACCGACCACATTGGCGGCAAGAAAATGCCTTACCACCCGAATCCCGACGAACTGGCAACTACCCTATCCGAATTGTACGGCATCCCGACCTTTCTCATTAATAAGCTGGCAAAAAGCAGCGTCCATAGCTTCGAAAACGCGCCCCTCAGCGCTCAGAAAGCCAGCTTTCCGGTGCTGATCTTCTCGCATGGCTGGAACGGCACGCGCTTCCAGAGCACTTACCAGATGCAGGAACTAGCGAGCTATGGCTACGTGATCTTTAGCGTGGAACATTCCTTTAGCGCTGCGGGCACCTTATTTTCTGATGGCAGCAAAGGCGGCATCATTGCTTTCGAAGATATCCACAAAGACAGCATCAACGAGCGTTGGCTTCAGGTTTGGTCTGCCGATCAAATCTTTGCTTTAAATCAGATAGAACGGCTCAACCGGGAGGACATGACTTTCAAAAACGGACTGAATTTGAGTAAGGTTGGCGTGTTTGGGCACTCATTCGGTGGCAACGCCGCTGCCAATACGCTCGTGCTGGACCGTCGCTTCAAAGCGGGCGTCAATCTGGACGGATACTACTTCGGTAAGCAACCGGGCAGCCAATTTGTGCAGCCTTTCCTGGAAATACGCGCCCCTTGGCTCGGTCTGGATGACATGAGCGACGAACAATTGCAAAAAAGCTATATGATGAATCGTCAGGAAATTGATGAATTGCTTGCCAACTGGGATATTCGAATCAAAGAATACGCTTCCAACGGCTATACCAAGGTAGAGATGCCCGGCGCCAATCACATGAGTTTCTCCGATTTTACGCTGATGTTTCCATTCAAATGGCTTCTTGCACCTAAGGCTAAAGACCACCATCGCCTGACCAACAAAGTGGTAAAAGCTTTCTTCGACCACCATTTGCTGAGCAAGGCGCTGGATTTTCCGAAGTGCGAGCAACTGGTTTATACCGACGTAATACCCTGATTACATTGGGTTTGGGAACTGGAAATTAAAATTTAAATTATCAAAATATTAAATTGTATGAAAACGATCACCGCCGCAGAATTGAAAACAAAACTCGATCGTCATGATCAATTGAAGCTAGTGATGGTACTTAAAGCCAGTGCATTCCGCAAAGCGCATATTCCGGGATCCATCAACATATTTAATAAGGAAACCGCCTTGGCGCAGCTCCACCGTGAAGAAGAGATTGTGGTGTATTGCAGCGATATTCCTTGTCCCGCCAGTATTTTTGCTTACCACTGGCTCACCAAAGCCGGTTATACCAATGTTAGCCGGTTTGCCGGCGGGCTAAGGGAGTGGGCATCAGCGGGTTATGAAGTAATTCCTGATATATAGCGCTTGTAAGAGATTACTTTCACGCTGACAAAGGCTTTCTGAGGATGATCGGAAAGCTTTCTTATTTTATGTCAATTCTTTTATCCAGAACCGCAACATCTTGGCGCTTTCTGCCTCTTCGTCCACATCCTTCCACACCATGTAACAGTACATATCGGTCTGCTCGAAGCCGCGCTTGCGCCAGAAACGGTCAAGCGGCACATAATCCTCGGGGCGCAGGGGATGATCTTCGGGTCGGACGACACCGCAAAAAGTCAGGTATTCAAAGCCCCCTAGCCGGGCGGCATGCGCTTCGCGATAATTGAAAAATTCCACACCGATGCCCTGTCCGCGATAGGCTTTGCGCAACACCGATTCACCGAAGTAAAAGACTTTGGAAACATCGTAACTGTTCTCCAGAAAAGGCTGTTGAATATTGGGCGTTTCGTGCTGTAAAGGCAAGGCAGTAGAAGCACCGACAATGGCTTCCCCGTCAAAAGCGATGACCAGTACACTTTCAGGCGCGTTGACAAAAGCCTGCAGATATTCCTGCTCATAAGCCAAATCTCCATCGTACAAATACGGAAAATTCCGGAACACCTCGATGCGCAGCCGCGCCAGGTCATTGATATAAAGCAAAGCAGCTTCGCCGGTAAAAGATTGCGTACGGATTGCCATATTGCAAAGGTAAATGAAGAAAATTACATTCCGCCACAAATGGGGCACGACAATCAGCTACCGGCAGGCAACAACCGTGCATACGATGACGTGAACCAATGCTTAATTCACATGGACTGATGACCGGCAGACAACAACCAACGCTTGGGCCACACGGCCCAATGGCTGGGCGATGACAATGCACGCCTGGGCCACGCCTCCCAATGGCTGGGCCACGTGAACCAAGGATCGGGAGACAACAACCAATGCTCGGGCCACACGGCCCAACGCCTGAGCAATAACAACGCACGCCTGGGCCACGCCTCCCAAGGACTGGGTCACATGGCCCGATGACCGGGAGACAACGATCTTTGCCTGGTGCTTATGCACTTGGCATTAGGCGTGCTCCCCTCCCCTTTGGTGCTTTGTGATACCGCCCATGACGATCTTCATAATGCGCACCTTTGCCCAGCGCGGCACCGTGCGCAGCGAATTGATCAAAAACTTGGACAAGAAGCCGGGTAACACCGCGGACTTTTTACCTAAAGCCTTTAAAATGGGCACCCCGATCTGCTCAGGCGTGAGCGCCAGGTCAAGTTTCATATTGGCGCGCGTCTCAAAACCGCTTTTGACGGGCGCTGGCGCTGGCGCGAGCACATCTACCCCGTGCGGGCGCAACTCAATGGCCAGGGCTTCCGCCAAGGATTGCACATACGCCTTGGTGGCAGCGTAATGCGCCGCGTACGGCACACCTTGAAACGCCACAATCGAGCTCATCAGAATGATGCCGCCGCGTTTTTGTTGTATAAAAAGCCGACTGTAATGATGCGTTAAGACCAGAAGGGCCTCACAATTAACCTGCAGCATATTGATTTCAGTTTCTAACTTGGATTCAACAAACAACCCCGATGTACCGTAACCCGCCGAGGCTACCAGCAGCCCAACGTTCACATCTTCTGTAGCCTGGATGACTTGCTCCACGCCTTCGGGCACAGATAAATCTGCCGCGATGACGCGAATTTCCACCCCATATTTGGAAATTAAATCTTCCGCGATTTGTGCCAGAAGCTCCGCGCGGCGCGCATTGAGCACGAGGTTGAGTCCGGCTTCTGCTAAGCGTTCCGCCAGTTCCCGCCCGATGCCGGAAGAGGCGCCGGTCACAAGGCCCCAGGGACCGTAGTTGTCGCGCAGGCGTTTTTTCTCTGCATTAGAAAGCATATGTACCTATTTTGTTTGGCACAAAATTAGCGGCAAGCATAAGTAGAAAACGATAACAAATGTTTAGACTTTCCGGATGGCGGCTTTTTTCAGGCGGCTGAGATGCACCGGCGTGATGCCCAGATAAGAGGCGATCATGTGCTGCGGCACGCGATTGTGGATGTTCGGGAAGACCTCTTCGATAGCGTCGTAGCGTTCCTTGGGCGTTCGGGCGTAGAGATTCTTGATGCGATTATCCTGATAAATGAAGTAATACTCCGCGACCAGTCTGCCGAGTTTGTCGCCCCGGCTCAGGTTTCGGTAGCCCCAGTCAATGGCGGCACGCGGCAGCACCACGACTTCCATATCTTCCAGCGCCTGCAGGGTGTACAAGGACGGCTGCTGTTGAATAAAACTCGAATAATCAGCAATAAACTGATTTTCCAGCGCAAAGTGGATAGTGTGCTCCGTGCCCTCCCGGTCGGTGACGATGACTCTTAGGATTCCCTGATTGATAAAGAATACTTCATGCGGCACAAGCCCCGGTTTACTAAGGATATCATGTTTTTTTAAACTCTTTACATCACATTTACGAATGAATTCCTCCATTTCCTCATTGGAGATAGCAATCATTTGCTGAATGGCATGACGGAACTGCTGCATGAATGATGTTTAATTCTTTGCAAGATAAGCATTAAATAACGGAATTTAAGTATGTACCTTTGTGCCACCAAAGTACTTAGCATGGAATTACGAACGGTAAACGTCACGCGCTATATTTCGCCTTTGCGGGAAGGCGGCTCGCTGCCGGCGCTGGCGGAAGCAGATGACGAGTTTAAATATGTACTGAAATTCAGAGGCGCAGGGCAAGGTACCAAAGCGCTCATCGCCGAACTGATCGGTGGTGAAATTGCCAGAACCCTGGGATTCCGCGTCCCGGAAATCGTTTTTATCAATCTTGACGAAGCATTTGGCCGCACCGAAGGCGACGAGGAAATCCAGGACTTACTCCGAGCCAGCCGGGGACTTAATCTCGGACTTCACTTCCTGTCCGGCGCTTTTACCTTCGATCCCGTGGTACATCCAGTGGATGCTGACACCGCTTCCCGCATCGTATGGCTCGACGCTTTGCTGATGAACGTGGACCGCACCGTACGCAACACCAATATGCTGCTTTGGCACCGCGAACTGTGGCTCATTGATCACGGCGCTTCCCTTTATTTTCATCACAACTGGGCGAATTGGGAAAAAAGCATTCTCAGCCCTTTCCCGCAGATCAAGGACCATGTACTGTTGCCGCGAGCGGAGCGATTGGCTCAAGTGGATGTGGAGTTAAAAGCCTTGCTGACGCCTGACAAAATCCAGGACATCGTGCAAGCGATTCCCGAAGACTGGCTCCTTTGGCGGGACACCACCGACACCCCTTGGGGTATCAGGGATGTGTATATCCGCTTCCTGACCGAGAGAGTTATACATTCCGAAATTTTTGTAAAAGCCGCGCAAGATGCAAGAGCAACACTTATATGAATACGCCGTGATCCGGTATGTGCCGCATGTGGAGCGCGAAGAGTTCATCAACGTGGGTGTGATTCTGTTTTCCAAGCGCCAGCGTTATCTGAACCTGCGCTATCAACTTAATCAAGATAAAATTCAACGCCTGGCGCCCGATACCGACTTTGAGATGCTGCAATCCAACCTGGAAGCCTTTGACAAGATCTGCACCGGCGCCAAAGATGGCGGCCCGATCGCCGCGCTGGACACCCCCGAACGCTTCCGCTGGCTCACCGCCGTGCGCAGCGCTTCCCTGCAAACCTCCCGGCCGCACCCGGGTTTCGCGAATGATCTGGATATTACGCTGGAGAAATTGTTTCAGGAATTGGTGTTGTGACCTGATGGTCTGGCCATCTTTCGCCAATCAATCTCGCCGGATACTTAAAAGAGGAACTACGCAGCTTTCCATATTCCCAACCGTTAGTACAAATTCCTGTTTTACTTTAGTACCGTTCGCATGCGCCGCCGGCTTCCATTTAGGCATATTCCGAATCGCATCCAATAGTAATTGATCTATTTGCTCGTTTTTAAATGCCTGGTACACAGACTGGAATACATGCGCATTAATGATGGCTCCTGCTTCGTTAACCGTAAATTTTACAGCCGTTAAATCATAATCTTTGAAACTACCCTCAGGAATCTTATCAATAGCTTTTTCTTTCAAGTATTGCATCAATTGTCGCTGACCGCCCGGATATGTTGCTTCGCTTTCAGGAATGACCGTAAAGGTAAAATCCATCTTCTGCACCTCATTATGTTTCAATGTGTTTTCGGGGATGTAGTGAACCTGAATCGAAATGTCCGTGCCCGCGTCCGCCATCTTCATGAGGTCTTTTTGTTCTTGCGTGAGGACATCATTTTTACTCACCGCTTTTTTTATCCTTCCCTGATAGCGGGTCAAAATTTCAACTGAAACATAAGTTCTTACCCATGATGATTTATAATTCGCATTAAGCTCCGTTAAAGTACGAGCTTCATTTAATTTTTCTCTTGTAATAGATATATAAGGATAAGCTGCATGCACTTCATATGGTAATGTATTCGCTGAACTGCTTTGTGAAGAACACAGATAAGGAAGCGCAATAAATAGAAGTACAATGAGCGTAGGATAGATATTTTTCATAGTATTCATTTAATAAGCAAAGGGACAATTTTAAGTTCAAATAAAATATTTTATAAGAAGTTGATTGTCAGATTAATTAGACTTTCGACAATCGACTGTAAAACTGTCCGACTACTTATTTCATTATCAATCCTGCCAAATTAGGCTGTAAATCATGTCGGTGTACTATTTTGAACAGGTTTAACAGCTCAATAACAACTTTGTAGTCAGGGCGTATCACCTCAAACGGCTCATGCTTGATTTTCCCAATCATAAAACTTCAAGCCATTTTCCAGGCGTTCCACTGTTGTTACGATCCTCTCCGCTTTGGTCTCCACTTTCTTTGCCGCTTCGATCCAATAGATGTAATATTTCTGATTGCTTTCTGATAATGTGATAAAAAAATCATACGCTTTCGGCGAATTCATTTCACTATCCTTTTGAGGTATGTAGAGATTTCGCAAATCTTGGAGATTTGCGAAATCTAAACCTTTATATTTGATCATTACACATTGACACCAAAAATATAACCTACCAATGCAGACAAACCCATCGCAATTGTTCCCCAAATTACGATTCGTATCACCGCCTTGCCAATACTGGAACCACCTGTTTTGGCTGACACTGCCCCAAGGATGATTAATGAAACGATTGTAAACCCATAAAGAAAATACTCCATTTTCGAAACGGGTGCGAAAAGTGTTACCATCAACGGCAAAAGTCCGCCTCCTGTAAAAGCCGCACCTGAGACAATAGCTGCCTGAATGGGCTTAGCCTGACTTACTTCATTGATACCCAATTCGTCCCGAATATGCGTTCCCAGGGCATCTGCTTCGGTTAATTCTTTCGCTACCTGAATGGCGGTTTCTCTTTTCAATCCCCTTTTTTCATAAATCTCAGCCAAAATTTTTAATTCATTCTCAGGCATTTTTTCAAGCTCCTGCTTCTCTCTTTCAATATCCGCTTTCTCGATGTCCGTTTGGGAACTGACAGAAACATATTCACCCGCTGCCATTGACAATGCACCCGCCACCAATCCCGCAATGGTAGCCAATAAAATGGGATCTCTGGTCGTGCTGGCTGCCGCTACGCCAATAGCAAGACTGGAAATGGAAATAATTCCGTCATTCGCTCCCAGAACGGCTGCTCTCAGCCAATTACTTCTATGTATATAGTGCGGGTCTAAATAGTTTTCAATGGTTATCATTTGTTCGGTTTGTTTGTCTGTTAAAATTGCGTCCAGGGTCTTACCACCAGACGTCCAACTGCCGGCAGTCCGGCAATCCGGCACGAGCAGATGCCAGGAAATTTCTAGACAAAATCATCCTCCCGGTTCCACTTCTGCCGGAGGCGCTCCAATTCTTTCAATTCTAACACTTCTGTGTCTGATAATTCATCGAGGGGCGGAAGCTGCGCTTTTTTTTCCCGGTAGAGTTTCAGCATTTCCCGTTCGATTTCTGCCTCCTGCCAATCTTCCGAAAGCGCGCCCGTAGTCGGCAAACCAAAAGCCACCAGGTAAAGGATACTCAGCACCATGATAAACACCGGTATCGGCAGGCGCAACCAAAACGCAATGCCCGGCAAGTAAAAACTCAGCATCAACAACACCACCGTCGTAAAAGAAAACACGATCGCACAGATATAAAACGCCATCTTGGCTTCCACTTTTTTCTTGGCTTTTTTGCGCAACGCTTCGTACAGCGGGCTATGACGGTCTTCCATGTTTATTT
>CAZGAU010000042.1:0-35787 GCA_964523725.1 uncultured Saprospiraceae bacterium | reverse complement strand
CATCGTATAAAACTAGTAATCCTGATCATTGGATCATCGTATAAAACAAATAATTAAAAAAGCAAAAACAGAAAATGAAAGCAGCAATTTATACTCAATATGGTTCACCAGAAGTTCTCCAAATTAAGGAAGTAACTGAACCGACTCCAAAGCATAATGAAATAATATTAAGGGTTAAAGCTACCGCAGTCAATTCAGGTGATTGGCGATTACGAAAAGCCGACCCATTTGCTGTCAGATTTATATTTGGTTTGATAAGACCTAAAATTAATATTCTCGGAAGTGTTTTTTCAGGAGAAGTCGCAAGTGTTGGTGAAGATGTAAAACATTTCAAAGTTGGTGATGCCGTCTTTGGTCATACTGATATGAGTCTTGGTGCTTATGCAGAATATATTTGTCTTCCAGAAGCTGGGTCATTGGCATTAAAACCTGTTAATATTTCTCACAAGGAAGCAGCCGTCATTCCTTTTGGTGGCGTTACAGCATTGCATTTTATAAAAAAGGCAACGATTCAACCAGGGCAAAAAGTGCTTATAGTAGGTGCTTCTGGTGCGGTGGGAAGTGCTGCCATCCAATTGGCAAAGTCGTTTGGGGCAATTGTAACCGGAGTTTGCAGTACAGCGAATACTGATTTGGTAAAATCTATCGGTGCTGACAAAGTAATTGATTATACAAAGGAGGATTTTACCCAAAATGATGAAATCTATGATTTAATTTTTGATGCAGTTAATACGACATCTGTTGCCCGCACTTTAAAATCACTTACCAAAAATGGCATCATGATTCTAAGTGCCGCAGGAATGTCGGAAATGCTTCAAGGTTTATGGTTTTCTATGACAAGCAATAGAAAGGTAATGACAGGTGTAATAAGTCATGAAGCAGCAGACATTATTTTACTAAAGGAACTTATTGAAGCAGGTAAATATAAACCAATCATTGATAGAACTTACCCATTGGAGCAAATTGCTGAAGCACACGCTTATGTGGAAAAGGGACATAAAAAAGGAAATGTTGCGATAGAAGTGTAGCGTTATTTGTAACAGCCAGAATTTGATCTTACCATTTGGTTGATTTAGGAAGTAAAAATTCATTCAATTCAGTCCAGCGCTAGCTTGGCCCCTGCCCAATGATTTTAGAATAATGCATTTTATAGTAGCGGTCTTAGACTTATGAATCATATCCATCCCGCTATGGTGCGAGACGGCAACCTACTTTTATTATTTATGTTGTAAAAAATTTAGACAGACCGGCGCTTGCCGGACGAAACGTGATAGAGGTTTATTTCACAACATTTCAAAAAACAATCACCGCTTTTCTATTTGTCCATTTCTGACCTGTTCTTGTCCTTTTTTACGCTTTTATATGTGTCACTTTTGTATCGTCAATTATGACAAACTAAATAATTTAAAATTAAAATAACGATGAAAAACAATGCAGTTTTGTTTAAAGGAATGCTGACAATCGCGATCACAATGATGCTTTTTTTCTTGTTTAATTCCTGTGAAAAAGAATTATTTGATCCTGCGCTAACGCATGAATTTGCGATGCGGTCAACCGCTAATGGAGCAACTTACAACATCAAGGTTGGACTACCTGTCAATTACAATCCCGGCGTTGAAAAATATGCCTCCATCTATGTTTTAGATGGGGAAGAAAATTTCGATTTCGTATCCAACAAATGTAAAGAAATTTCGGACAAACTTGCTGTCACAAATGTGGTAGTAATAAGTATCGGTTATGGCAAGGATCGAAGCATAGATTATACACCAACAGAAGTAAGTGCCGTAACTGGTGGTGGTCCGCAATTCTTGAATTTTATTGAAACCCAATTAATTCCTGCAATAGAGGAGAATATGAGTGTGGATACTGCCCGGAGCAGCCGTGTAATTCTTGGACATTCCTATGGGGGGCTGTTTGGGGCTTATGCCTTTAGTACTGATAATAAATTGTTTGGCAACTACATTTTACTAAGCCCATCTCTTTGGTTTGACAACCTGATTTCGCTGCAATTTGAAAAGGACAACCGGGACGAAATTAAGGACAGAGCGCAATTGGTATTTATGGGAATAGGTGAAGCAGAAAACATCGGTAGGATGCAAGCCCCTTTTGAGGCATTTTATCAAATACTTCGTGATAACTATCCTCGTGTTAAACTGGGAAAAAACATTGAAAAGAACCTGGGACACATGGGTTCAAAGAATCCAAACATTGTCAAAGGACTGGACTATTACTTTCAAAACAGGTAATACCGATGCATAAATTTTTAAAAATCTTTTTAAACTATAAATATGAAAGCAATAAAATATCTGATGCTCCTGATTTCTCTTTTATTTAGCGCCTATGGAATCGCTCAAAAAGACATTTCAGTGATTACAAATGAACCGTCAACAGTACGGCAATTAAGCATTGAGCCAGGCATTGGGATTCATACAAATTTTGGGACGGATTTCCTGCTTACTAATCTAATACAATGGAATCCGCGTAAACATCTTAGCTTTGCTTCACACACCTCCTTTAATATTAATAACATAACCCAACGATATTTTAATGGCATAGAAACGAATTACAACTTTTCAATAAACCAAAAATTTGGTGTCGGCACAACGTTTTATTCAGAAAATTGGTCTCATACTTTCTTATTTATGGTTGGAGCCAAGTACACCACTTACCGGGAAACACTGGATGATGAGCGTTTCGATAAAGTCGGTACTACCATCAGCGCTTTTAGTCCTGATTATGGATTGATGTATAGTTTGAAGCGGGGATGGAAAAAATATTTTTTCACCTATCGTATGTATGTGCCACTATATCCCTGGCCTACTAAAGGTTCTAACATTTTATATCTAGATGGCAATATGGATAATGTTGCCCTGGAGGTTGGAATTGGGATAAAAATAAAATGATTGCTCTCTTATTGTAAAAAAATTTCGACGCCGACAGCATTGGCTTTGCATACAAATAGATGTATCTTATTCAGCGGAGCGGAACTAATGCTCGGTGGTAAAGATGTCACCTGCATATCTTTATTTGCAACAACGTAAAATCTAATATAATGAAAAAAATGGCATTTATCATACCACCTACAGTTGAACTACTTGACCTGGCTGGCCCGGTGCAGGTATTTACCGAAGCTAAATTTTATGGCTTCGAAGTGGATATAGAGTTTTATCAATTCCAGGAAACGCCTGTCAGCACTTCAGGCCTTGGATTTGGAAAGATTACAAATTTTAAAGATGCACAATTGAAGGAAGGTGATTTTGTCTTTGTACCTGGTATGCATTTTGAATACGTTAGAAGCATCTCTTTTAAGGCAGAAAGAGCATTCTTTAATTGGTTAAAAGAATGCTCGGATAACCATATAACGGTTTGTTCCATCTGCAACGGGGCTTTTGCTTTGGGGCATGCCGGATTATTAACAAACACAGAATGTACAACGCATTGGCGAAGGGTGGATGAATTACAGACACAATTTCCAAAGGCAAAGGTAGTTTCCGATATTCTATATGTAAAAAGCAACAACGTTTACACCAGCGCCGGCATTAGTGCCGGAATTGATTTGGCGCTGGCAATTCTTGAGGATTTAAAAGGTGCGCTTTTTACACATAAAGTAGCACGGGGACTGGTAGTGTATCACAGAAGAAGTGGTAAACATAAACAACAAAGTATTTACCTGGACTATAGGAATCACATTAATCCACAGGTACATGAAGTGCAAGACTTCCTTATAGAGAATCTTTCTAAAGAAAATAGTATTGAATCACTTGCTGCTCATGTGGGTATGAGCCCGAGAAATCTTAGCAGGGTTTTTAAAGAAAAGACGGGTTCTACTGTATTAGAATACTTAACCATGTTGCGAAAAGAATATGCCAATACAATGCTCAATAATCCCGAATACACGATTGAGTATATCGCTTCAAAATGTGGATTTAAAACGGCAAGGCAATTGCAAAGGATATTAAAAAAATAAAGACTATTTGTATGGTCACCAACCTCGGGAAGTGATATGCAGAAATTGTTGAATCAGATGTAAATAATTCTCAAAACTTTTAAAAATCAAATAAAATGAAGACTCAATCAAAAATAGTGGAATACAATTTTGAAGCAAGTGTATTCAACTGGGAAATAGCTCCCGGCAAAACCATCGAAGCATGGGGGATCAACAAGCAAATCCCCGGTCCTACATTAAGAGCAAACGTTGGCGATACAATGGTTGTTCGCCTCACCAACAAACTGAATGAAGCTACCACCATTCACTGGCATGGCATCTGTCTGCCCGCAGCCATGGATGGAACGGACGGAGTTCAAAAGCCGATTGAACCGGGCGAAGTTTTTGAATATCGTTTTGTCGTACCCGATGCTGGCACTTTCTGGTATCATGCACATGCCAATGAAACTGTTCAGATGGAGCGTGGTATGTATGGAGCGTTAATAGTGGATGGAGAAACAGACCCAGTTGTGGACGGTGAACAGATTTTTATGATTGATGACATGAAGCTGGATGAAAACAATGAGTTTACAAAACCATCATGGTTCATTCCACGCATTGTTGAAAGGCATGATGGTCGGCAGGGCAATACACTTTTATTAAATGGTAAAGAGGACTTAGTTATCAATGTGAATGGCGGACAAACAGAAAGATGGCGCTTTATCAATTCATCAAGTGCAAGATATTTTGTTTTGCACCTCAGTGGCAAAGCATTTAAAATTATCGCATCAGATGGTGGACTATTAGAACATCCCATAACAGTCACTGAAGCTTTAATAACTCCTGGGGAGCGTGTGGATATTGCAGCAGGTCCTTTCACAGAAGGGAAAACATTTGCCATTGAATCGTTGGCTTATAACCGAGTAACCTTTTTAAAAGCAAAACGGGAAACATTTGCCACTGTAAAAGTGGGAGAAAACAAATCCTCGAAAGCATTCATACCTGAAACATTAAGAATGATTGAACCACTGGCTCCGCAAGATGCAGAGGTGAATAGAAAAATAAAACTCTCAGTTGGTCCAAGTTTAACAGACGGAATGAACTTTTTGGTAAACGGGATGATGCATGTAAATGACAAACCTGTTATGGTTGGAGAATTGCAGGTATGGGAAGTATCGAACACCAGTCTGATGGACCATCCTTTTCATTTGCATGGTTTCTTCTTTCAGGTCATTGAAGAGAATGGCAAAGCTCCTGCATACAGGGCATGGAAAGACACCCATAATTTAACACCTAAGAGTACGATAAAGATTGCCTGGATGCCTGATAACCGCCCCGGGACGTGGATGTACCATTGCCATATCATTGAACACCATGCAGCAGGAATGATGGCTACATTTGATGTCATTGATGGCAGTAAACCATACGAGGAAAAGCTGCCAATGAATACCCGTCATCACCATTAATTGTGCTATATCAACACGTACGCCACAAAAATATGTGCAAAGCAGAAAATAGAAAGCAGCCGGTGCAATCCGGCACTAGCGGGTAGATATTGGATTAAATTTTTGCTTATTGCAGTTAACCATTTGCTGTGCTTCAGCAGAATTTTTGCCTCCTGTAGGATGCGCTCGGCGATGATCTGAGAGGTGGTTTTCCCGGTCGTTTCTTTTACGGCTCTGTTCAGGTGGTTGACATGTACATTGAGTTGGTGCGCAAAATCAGACGCAGCACGAAGATTGACCTGAGGGTGGTTTTCCTGTGTCAAGCAAGTTATATCTAAATAATCTAATTTACACAAAGTAAAACTTACGATATTCAAACAATTTCCATTTCCTGGTACGCAAAATTCAAAACAGGAAAACTCTTAAAAACTCAATAAATGACTCCTCATTGGCACAATTTTGAAAGCCAATTGCTTGATTATCATGCAATTGGCTTTCTTTAGGTCATAATGATGCTAATAATGTTTTTTTCTCTCATCATATTTTGACGACCTCCACCTACTATCCCAACACCTGCTTCTCACCAAGGAAAGGTTGGTCGTAAAAACGCTTGCCCGTCGCTTTGTACAGCGCATTGGCGAGTGCCCCAACGATAGGCGGGTTCAATGGTTCTCCAAGCCCTGTTGGATCAATTTCGTTTTTTACAAAATGTACCTCGATCGCTTTGGGTGATTCGCTGTGCCGAATGAGCCGGTATTTGTCAAAATTACGCTGCTCCGGCGCGCCATCCTTGAAGGTCAAAGCGCTGTAAAGAGCGTGCCCTATGCCATCCACAACACCGCCTTCGGCAAGATTGGTAGCAGCATCCGGATTGACTACGATACCACAGTCAACCGCACAGTGAACTTTTTGTATAATAGGTTTGCCGTCTTGCATCACAATGTCCAAGACCTGAGCCACATAAGAATTGTGGCAAAAATAGGCAGCAATGCCTCTGTGGACATTGGGCTGCACCTTACCCCAGCCAGATTTTTCCCGCACCAGTTCCAACACCCCGGCGTATCGGTCGGCTTCATAATCGTTGAACTTTCCAATAGGATTGATTTTGGCGCGTTTTAATAACTCGAGACGGAACTCAATGGGGTCTTTGCCCATCGCCTCCGCCAATTCATCGAGGAAGGACTGCTCCGCTCCTGCAATGAAGTTAGACCCAGGCGCCCGAAAGGCTCCAGACGTAATGTTCGACTCCAGCGCCCACTCCTCAGCCAGATAATTGTCCACAGCGCCGGCCGGAAAGCGATTGGCAGCAAGCGGATTTTCAGGAATACCACCTGCCCGTACGTGGAAGGCCAGGAGATTGTTGTCGGCATCCAAAGCAGCACGATAGGTTGCATGGTAAGCCGGGCGATAGTTGCCAAAGGTCATGTCATCTTCGCGGGTATAAACCAGCTTGATGGGTGCTTTCATTTTTTGGGAGATCACAGCCGCTTCCACCACGAAGTGCCCGTAAAGTCGCCTTCCGAAGCCGCCACCCTGACGCGTCATCTGGATATCAATCTTTTCGAGTGGTAAGCCCAGCCGGGCCGCTACGCTTTTTTCCATAAACTCGGGTGTCTGGATAGGTCCCACGAGTTCGGCTTTATCTTCTGCTACATGAGCGAAGAAATTCATGGGCTCCAGCGTATTGTGCGCAAGGAAAGGAGCCGTATAAGTTCGTTCGATGACTTTTGCTGCTTTTTTGAAAGCAGACTCCGGATCACCGTCTTTACGAACTACCTGCGCCTTTTTGCCCCCCAATTCCGCCATTTTCACCGTATGACTAAGGGTACTTTCCGCATCTGACGCTTTCTCCCACTCGATATTCAGCGCATTCTTGGCGTTCATTACCTCCCAGGTAGTTTGACCGACCACAACGACCATTTCGTTGAATGCACTGGTATCGCACCATTGCATTTCGTAGCCTTCGTTGTAGGTTTTAATGGTAAAAACATCCTTAATTCCAGGCATGGCTCGAGCAACCGAATCATCCACCGATTTCAGTTTCATACCAAAAGCCGGGGGATGTGCAATCATAGCGATGAGCATTCCTTCACGGTGATAATCCAGCCCAAACAATGGTTGACCTGTCACAATTTTCAGTCCGTCCACATTTTTGCGGGAAGTACCAATAATTTTAAAATCTTTTACATCTTTCAATTGCACTTCTTCCGGTACTGGAATATTGGCGGCAGCCGAAGCCATCTCGCCATAATTCGCCGATTTGCCACTTTTTTGATGATATAACATACCTGCCGCGGTGGTGATTTCTTCTACAGGTACTTGCCAGGCCTGAGCCGCAGCCTCCTTGAGCATGTGCCGCGCCGACGCACCAGCCATGCGCAGCCCTTGCCAGCCCTGCCGGATAGACTGGCTACCGCCTGCCAGTTGCCGGGTAAAGACGTCGGTATTGAGCGGGGCTTGTTCTACAACAACGTTTTTCCAATCCACATCCAACTCCTCCGCTACGATCATAGGCATGGATGTTTTCACGTTTTGCCCGATCTCCGGATTGGGCGACATAATGGTGACCACGCCGTTTTCGCCGATTTTCAAAAAACCGTTGATATCAAACCACTCTTTGGGCATGACCAGCGCTTCCTCCGCCGTGGTAGGCTTGCAACCAACCAGCCAGCTAAATCCGAGTACCAGACCGCCGCCCGCCATCGCACTAGTTTTCAAAAAGGAGCGCCTGTCGTATGATGTTTTTATAATAGTCATGTTCTCGATTTTTGAATTTCTTTAAGAATTAGCAGCGGTTTTAATAGCCGCCTTGATGCGGGTATAAGTGCCACAGCGGCAAATGTTGCCATTCATAGCGGCTTCGATTTCTTCATCGCCAGGGTTAGGATTTGCTTTTAGCAATGCCGCGGCGTTCATGATTTGCCCGGCCTGACAGTAGCCGCATTGTGGCACATCGTGCGCGAGCCAGGCTTCCTGTACCGGATGGTCCCCATTTTTAGAGAGCCCTTCGATGGTTGTGATTGCTTGATTACCTACCTGCGAAACGGGTAATTGACAGGAACGCATAGCCACGTCGCCAAGGTGAATAGTACAAGCTCCGCACATAGCGATACCGCAGCCGTATTTGGTGCCCACCAGATTGAGATGTTCCCTCAGCACCCAAAGCATGGGCGTAGCTGGGTCAACGTCCACTTGTTGCTTTTTTCCGTTGATATTAAGGTTGAAGATTGCCATAATGATAAAATATGTAAAGAAAATTGAATAATATTAAACTGTTAAAATTGATGGTGTATTTTGGGTTTAAACAGCCTTAATGATGAAATTGCTTTGAATATGCACATTTTTTTCAACATCAACGGCATCCTCTACTGTTGTAATTGGACAAAAGCCAATCTCATTATTTTTTGAAATTCGAAGTAAAATAAGAATTTGCTCTTGCAAAAAACAATTAAAATCAAACAAAATCTTACAAAATCAAATATTTAAACCAAATAACAACACTTTAGTTTGGTTAGCTTGCCCATAAAACCCGGTTTTAATGAGCTGAAAGGAATTATTGAAAACCAGTCAAGTATGTAGTCGGACAGTTTTACAGTCGATTGTCGAAAGTCAAATTGATCTGACAATCAATTTTTTATAAGATATTTCATTTGAGCTTAAAATTGTCTCTTTACTTGCAAATATTCGATTATAAAAACAAAACCAGGATATTCCTGAAACTTGGTTTGCGCAGAGGTGTAACAATTACAGTACGTCAGGAATAAAGGAAGTTTTGTATTTTACGGTTAAAATCAAAATTCGGATACCGAATGAGTAAAGACACCAAGACGAGAGCAGGACGTTCTGCGGCCAAGCAAAAATCGCCTGCATTTATCCGAGGGACTAATTATTTGCTATCCATTGCCATCGATGACTATCAACATTATTCAAAATTGAGTAATTGTGTAAGGGATCTGAGCGAGATCAAAAATGAATTGGTAACCAAGTACGATTTTGAGGAAGAAAATACGCATTTTATTACCAATGAAGATGCAACAGCACGCAATATAAAACTGGCTTTACTCGAGTTTTATAAAAAAGTAGGCGAAAATGATAGCTTTATAATGATGTATTCCGGGCACGGTGAAAATTTGGAAGACCGGAACATTGGCTGTTTAATCCCGGTAGATGCCAGAGACGAAGTGGATTTTTTGAATTTGAGTGAGGTCAAAAATCATCTGGATTCCTTCAAGGCAAAACATATTTTCGTGATCTTTGATTCTTGTTTTTCCGGGGTGATCCTGACTCAGCGCTCCACCCGAACCAACCTTCCGGAAAATAATCCTTCGCGTTTTGCTTTGACCTCCGGCCGAAATAGCCCGGTAAGTGATGGGTTTAAAGGCAAACATAGTCCCTTCGCTGCAAATTTGTTGATAAAATTGCGAGAAAACTCCAAGAAACTCGGCGCGAACGCACTCGCCCAGTATGTCCTGGATTCCTTTGTGGAAAGGGGTCTAAATAAAACTCAATTACCCGCTTTTGGCGTCATCAGCAACGAACCCGAACATCATCAAGGGCAATATTACTTCTACCCCAGAAATTTTGAAGAAACCCTTGAATCTTTGCAAGAAGAGAATATCGAATTAAAAGATGCGCTCATTAAAATTGAGCAGCAAAAAAAAGAACTCGCCAAAGCACTCCGTTTCGCAAAATCACAAACTTTAGCCGCCAAAGCCCTGGTGTTGAAGAGTAAAAACCCAACACTGGCGCTGCGTCTGGCAGAAGCAGGTTATCAGCTTGTTGCCAATGGCGAAACCGCAAACGCCTTGCAACAGATAAGCAGTGATAATAATGCTATCTTTTACAAAAAATCCTTTTCCCTTGGCGGGCAGTCAAAAATAAGTGCCATTGCATTTTCGAATAATGATAAGTATGTCGCAACCGGTTTTGAAAATAACACCTTGGAAGTGAGGGACATGGATGGGCAAATCATCCAATACTTCACTGGCCATGAAGATGTTATTACTGCTCTTGCATGGTCATCCGACAACCAATTCATTCTGAGTGGCAGTAAAGATAATACGACGAAGTTATGGAATTTGAAAGGTGAGGAATTGCAAGGTTTTGAGGGACATTCGGACAATGTTCTTTCGGTGGCATGGTCGCCCGATGGCAAATCCATTCTCACCGGTAGTAAAGATAAAACTGCAAAATTGTGGGATTTAAAAGGTAAGGAATTGCAAAATTTTGTCGGGCATACTTCCTCCGTGTGGTCGGTGGCCTGGTCGCCCGATGGCAAGGCGGTATTGACCGGCAGCTATGATAGAACCGCAAAACTATGGGATTTGAAAGGCAAGGAATTGCAAACTTTTATCGGATATACCGATTCTATTTGGATTGCGATATTTTCGCCGGATGGGAAGTCGATACTGATCGGTAGCCGCGATAAAACCGCAAAATTATTCAACCTGAAGGGCAAGAAGTTACAAGATTTTATCGGACACGATTCTTCTGTTTGGTCACTTGCGTTTTCACCAGATGGAAAGTTGATATTAACCGGTAATTCGGATAACACAGTGAAGCTGTGGAATTTGAAAGGGCAAGCTCTTCAAACCCTGATTGGGCATACTGATAACGTTGCTGCGGTGGCATGGGCACCCGATGGCAGATCCGTACGAACCGGTAGTTATGATGGCACTGTAAAAATATGGGACACCGAACAACGGACATTTCCTGATTTTATCGGACACACCTCCTCCGTGTGGTCGGTGGCATTTTCACCGGATGGAAAATCGGTGTTGACTGGGAGTTATGACCAAACCGCAAAATTATGGGATCTGAAAGGCAAGGAGTTGCAAACTTTTTCTGGGCATAGTGGTGCTGTTTGGTCGGTGGCCTGGTCGCCGGACGGGAAGTCGATTCTGACCGGCAGCGAAGACAATACAGCAAAACTATGGAATCTAAAGGGCTCGGAATTGCAAACTTTTATCGGGCACACTGCAGATGTTAAATCGGTAGCCTGGTCGCCGGACGGGAAGTCGATTCTGACCGGCAGCGAAGACAATACAGCAAAACTATGGAATCTAAAAGGCGAGGAATTGCAATCCTTTGTCGGACATCAGAGTAATATCAGATCAGTCGCATTTTCACCGGATGGTAAATTAATCCTGACCGGCAGCAGCGACCAAACCGCAAAATTGTGGGATCTGAAAGGCAAAGAATTGCAAAATTTTACCGGGCACAATGGTGTGATTTGGTCAGCAGTATTTTCACCGGATGGTAAATCAATCCTGACCGGCAGCAGCGATCAAACCGCAAAATTATGGGATTTAAAAGGCAAGGAATTACAATCCTTTACAGGTCATGGGTCCAATGTAAGATCGGTAGCATTTTCGCCCGATGGTAAATCGGTGCTGACCGGTAGTGATGACAGCGTAGCAAATTTATGGGATTTGCAAGGACATATCCTCCAATCTTTTTGGGGGCATGTATCTGATGTAAGGTCAGTGGCGTGGTCACCCGACGGGAGTACTATCCTCACCGGAAGTGCGGATCATAGCGCTAAAAGATGGAAAAGTCTCTCCGATATGTTGGCAACGGAGCATACCGCTTCCCCAACCTCCAAACAAAAAATTGCGTACGGATTGGAAGAATGAGAGGGTCTGTAAAATTCCAATTTGGTATGACAATTATGGCTAAATAGTCAGACAGTTTTACAGTCGACCGTCGAAAGTCCAATCAATCTGACAATCAACTTCTTATTTATTTAAGACATGTTTTGACAGTTGTTGGGTTTAGTCCGGTTTCTATCGGCTGTTTTTTTAAATTTGCTACATTAAATATAATCTGCTTGAGCATATAATGTATGAAACAATTACCTGAACGCCAAAAGCTATTGCAGGTTTTGCTAATGACGGCTATGTCTGTTTTTTCCGGTGTTGTCATGTCAGCACAAGAACAGGTCAGTTTCAGGCATTTGGGCAAAAAGGATGGACTTTCTCAGGGTTCTGTTTTTGCAATCACTCAAGATGGCAGTGGTTACGTATGGTTTGGCACAAGAGATGGGCTGAACAAATATGATGGATATCGTTTTACGATATACCGCAACAGTATTTCGAGACATAGCAGCCTGGTATCCAATGATGTACGGACTTTATATTATGATCGGGCTATCAACGCCTTATGGGTGGGTACGCTCGATGGGCTCAGCCAATACGATGAGGCCAAAGATGCTTTTATCAATTATACAACTGAAAACGGTTTATCTTCCAATTCTATCCGATGCATTTTGCGGGATTCAAAAGGGCGTTTGTGGGTCGGCGCAGCCAATGGATTGAATTTGTTCGATTCGGAAGACAGAAGTTTCTCTCCCATTTCCTTTCAGGGTCTATCTAACCCGAATATGGAAATCATTGTCATGTTTGAAGATAGCCGAAGTACCATCTGGATTGGTACAGAAACTGGACTGAGCCAATTGAAGCAAACAGCAGACGGAACTTACAAACTGGAACCCGTTCTTCATAAAGACAATTCTGCACTTCCGCTTCAAGATTATAATATCAAAGCTATTCTCGAGGATAAAAGTGGCAATCTATGGATCGGCACCGAAGGTGGAGTGCACAATTGGAATCGCAAAGAGCAAATCATTAAATCTTACATCTACGAAAACAACAACCCTAACTCACTGAGCCACAATAATGTTCGCTCAATGGCGCTTGCGCCGGACGGTAGCCTTTGGGTAGGAACTTTCGTCGGGTTAAATAAATTTTTGCCCAATAAAAATAGTTTCCAACGCTTTTTAAATGAGGAGCTGAACCCTTCGAGTCTAAGCCATAGTTCCATTCGCGCTGTGTTTTTCGATCAGCGGGGCGGCTTATGGCTGGGCACTTATCATGGCGGCGTGAATTATTATGACCCCGGCTTGAGCCGGTTTAATAATTTTGAGCATCTACCCAACCGTAATAGCCTGAGTAACAACGTAGTTAGTTCGTTCTCGGAAGACGAAAAAGGGAATTTCTGGATTGGCACCGAGGGTGGTGGTCTGAATTATTTTGATCGAAAGACAAGAACATTTACTTCCTTCAAACTTGCGTTTGACAATGATAACAGCATCAGCGGCAATAATGTGAAGACCATTCTGAAAGACGGGCAGCAGCTCTGGATCGGAACATTTACACAGGGCCTGGATTTATTTGATATTCCCAACAAAAGGTTTCGCCATTTCAAACATGTACCCGGCAATTCAAGCAGTTTGAGTAATAACAACGTCTATGGCTTATACAGAGAAGGCGATAAGCTCTGGATCGTAACCTATGGGGGCGGTTTGAATATATTGGATCTTAATACCAGCCGTTTTCATTTGTATCAAAATAACCCGAAAGATAACACTTCATTAAATTCCAATCTCGGAAGGGTTATTATCAAAGACAGCCGTCATCGGATGTGGATTGGTACCGAGGAAGGCTTAAACCTGGTGCAACGAGATTCAATTGGCGATCTGAGGCTCACTTTTCGAACTTTTCTACCCAAAGTACAGGTGTACGCCATCTTTGAAGATAAAAGTGGCATCCTGTGGATAGGCACTTTTTCAGATGGCCTGTTTGCCCTTAATCCAACCGATAATACTTACAAGCAATATACCGAAGCTGACGGCTTGCCTGGGCACACTATTTTTGGAATTTTACAGGACAACGCCGGTCAATTATGGCTGAGTACTAATAATGGAATTTCTAAACTTGATCTCCAGAAAAAAATCTTTACAAATTATAATTATTCAAATGGTTTGAAAAACCTGGAATTCAATTTTAATGCTTATTACAAAGCGCGGAGTGGTGAATTGCTGTTTGGTGGAATGAATGGTTTTACTATTTTTCAACCTGCTGAAATAACACCTAATGATTTTGTGCCGCCATTGGTTTTTACCGACTTAAAGGCATTTAATAAAATCGTGCAGGTCTCCGACGATAATAAGTTGCTCTCGCGCGTGCTTAACCAGACCAAATCTCTGACATTCAAGTATAACGAAGCCATTTTCTCCATCGGATTTGCTGCCCTCGATTATTTCAATCCCAGCAATAATCAGTATGCCTTTATGCTGGAAGGCTTGGATAATGATTGGAACTATACGGTTGGGCAAACCGAAGCGACTTATACCATCCAGCGTCCTGGCACCTACACCTTCCGATTACGAGGCGCCAACAGTGATGGTGTCTGGAATCCTGAAGAGCGGCAACTGGAAATCACCGTGTTACCCCCGCCCTGGCGCAGTGGCTGGGCGTATTTGGTTTACACGGTTTTGGTGGCGGGTGCACTCTACAGTGCATTTCATTTCATTCGCTTGCGACATCGCCTGCAACTGGAACAACTGGCAAAGCAGCAACAGGAGGAACTAAATGAAATGAAGCTGCGCTTTTTTACGAATATTACTCATGAGTTCAGGACGCCTCTGACGCTTATTCTAGGCCCCCTGGAAGAGTTGTTACAAAAATACAATAACGATGGTATTCACAAACAACTGATCTCTATACAGCGAAATGCACAACGTTTATTAAACCTTGTCAACCAGATCCTTACATTTCGAAAGTTAGAAACAGACCACGAGCAGATGCAGGCTGCCGAAGGAAATCTGATTGCATTTTTGCGAGATATTTACTTATCTTTTGAAGAAAGCGCCCGGTTGCGGGGTATTGAATACAGTTTTAAATCTGTAGAACTCGAAATAAGAGTTTGGTTTGATCATGAAAAGCTGGAAAAAGTGTTTTTCAACCTGCTGTCTAATGCCTTCAAATTTACGCCAGATGGCGGCGCCATTTCATTTACCATAAATCCTAAAGCCGATCGAGTAGAAATTATCGTTCGAGACAATGGCAACGGCATTAAGCCAGAGCTGAATGAGCAAATATTCAAACGTTTTTATGAAAAAGTAGCCGTATCACACTCTGCTATCAAGGGCTCGGGTATTGGACTAGCGCTCTCCAAACAAATGATTGAATTGCATCACGGTAAAATATGGGTCGAAAGCGACATTGGTCAGGGAGCTGCGTTTTTCGTAGAGTTGCCTTTAGGGCGTGCCCATTTACGGGATCATGAAATTGCCGCCGAAGAATCAGCTGTTGTTTATCATATTGCAAAACCTCCGGTTGAAATGATGAGGCCCCCTGATTACAAATGGCCCAATAAACCGGAAGAAAATTTGAATGAATCCGCTCCGTTCCTATTAATTGTAGAAGACAACCAGGAAGTGCGCGAATACATTCAGCGTATTTTCCAGAATATATATCGCATCGCCATGGCTGTCGACGGTAAGGCAGGTTTGACGATGGCAAAAAAACTGCTTCCGGACTTGATCATCAGTGATGTGATGATGCCGGAAATGGATGGAATCCAATTATGCGAAAACCTTAAAACCAACATAAAAACCAGCCATATCCCAGTGATTTTATTGACAGCACGCACAGCTCAAATCTTTAAGAATGAAGGACTGGAAACCGGTGCGGATGACTATATAACCAAACCTTTCAACCCGGAAGAATTGAGGCTGCGCGTCAGAAACCTGATAAGAGCTCGCCAAACCATGCGAGAGAAGTTCGTGCGGGTCATGAATTTTGAACCCAAGGAAATAACAGTGACCTCCGCAGATGAGGATTTCCTTAAGCGAGCTATGGAAGTCGCCGAGCAAAATATTGATAATCCTAATTTTACAGCTGAACAATTTGCCTATGATCTGGCTGTAAGTCGCCCGCTTTTATTCACCAAACTGAAAGCACTAACCGACCAAACGCCAAATAACTTTATGAAAACCATTCGCCTGAAACGCGCTGCACAACTCCTCGAGCAGCGCAAGCTCAATGTGGCGGAGGTTGCTTACAAGGTCGGTTTTCGGGATACGCGCTATTTTAGTAAATGCTTCCAAAAACAATTCCAAAAAACACCTTCCGAGTATATGAGCGAATAAAAAGCTCTTAACAATATCCACACATTTAAAAAAAATAACAAATTATACTTTCCTCTACCCAAAAATAGATTTCTGTCCGCATTTACAACCCTACATTTGTTCTGCTAAAATTAAAGTATTTGAAATTTTTTTCTGTTGAAATGATTTTTTATAAAATTAACATTTGACCGGCGAATCATTAATTAATCGCTGTAAAATATCAAATGCCTTATAACCTATTTTATTCACCAAATTAATCATCACCAAGATGGTAAAACACCTTTCCACTCATTATCAAACGAATCGTTCAAGCTCGGTTGTTGTACTCCGGGTTTGTTTGAAGTTTACACTACTGGCAATATTGTTACTTTGCTTACAGCCAGCATCAGCTACAGTTTACAATTGCAGCACCTTACAGCAAATCCGGGATGCAATGGCCAATGCGGTTGCCGGCGATGAAATTGTAATTGTGGCAGGCACCTACACCGCCTCCAACGTTGCCGTTTCTGGTTCATCGGCTCATTTTTACGGCAGCGCCAACGGTACCGCAAGCAACCCGATTATCATCCGCAGCCAATCTGCTTCGAACAAAGCTATCCTCGCCGGCAGTAGCCAGTCCAGCCTTACGGTACTGCGCATCGTTGGCGATTATTGGATTGTAAAAGATTTGAAAATCAGAAATGCACAAAAAGGCTTGATTTTTGACAATGCAAATCACTGTCAGGCAATTACTTGCGAGGTTTACGACATTGGTTATGAAGGGATACACGTACGCGACGGTTCGGATTATACTACGATTGATGGTTGTAACATACACCACACGGGCACGGTAGATGCAGGTTTTGGCGAAGGTATTTACATTGGCACCGACAAAGGAAGTTGGAGTTCCTACGACCCATACGTTTCCCATACGACCGTAAAAAATTGCACCATCGGCCCTTACGTGGCTGCAGAGGCATTTGACATCAAGGAAGGTACCAGCGAAACGATTATCGAATATTGTACCATAGATGCGACGGGTATTTCAGGTAGTAATTTCGCCGATTCTTTTATTGATTTGAAAGGAATTCGAACTTATGTTCGGTATAATACTTTCAATCGAAATAACGCTTCTAATTTAACCAAAGGCATTGCCGCTATTGACCGGGGAGTTGCCAACTCCTGCTACGAACACGCCATCCATGATAATATCTTTAATATGGATAATTCTTCTTCCGGGAATATGGTGGAAGCCTATTCCGGCACTTCCGATGTCTATGCCTGGGATAACGTGCGCAATCCTTCAGGTGGCAATTACAACAGTGGCGTTACCGCTTCTTGTTGCCCTTCCTGGTACAGCCCGCCAGGCGGTTGCACGGCACCAGGAAGCCTGGGAACCAGCGGTATCACAGCTTCATCGGTGACCTTCAGTTGGGGTAGCGTATCTGGAGCCAGCAATTACGATCTTCAATATCGCGTGAACGGCACAGGCACCTGGACCAACGTAAGCACCTTGACCAGTACCAGCCATACCCAAAGCGGCTTGACCGCAAACACCACTTACCAATGGCAAATTCGCACCGATTGTGGAACAACCCAATCTTCCTACACGGTGGGCAGTAACTTTACAACCAGCAGTTCGGGAGGGGGCAGTACAACAGTCGTGTACAGCGACGCTTTAGCAACCGACTGGAACAATTATTCTTTCACCGGTACTTATGATTTCAACAACACGACCAATGTACAAGTCGGCAGTAAATCTATCAAGGCTACCTATGGCAGTTGGGGCGGCGTACTCGTCAAAAAAGGCACTGTTTTGAATACAAGTGGCATGACCAGCATTCGTTTTTGGGTAAAAGGGGAAGGTAATTACCTCATTCGCTTGAAGTTAGACAATAAACAATACGAATTTACAACCAGTACTTCCTGGCAACAGATCACCGTGCCATTGAGTACTTTTGGCAGCCCAAGCAGCGTGGAAGGTATCACGTTCCAGAATCGTTCGGCCAGTAGTCGTGTGGTTTATTACGATCAGATTGAATTTGTGAGTGGTTCGAGTCTCCTCGCACCTCCGGAAATGTTCGCCGCACAAATACCCATACTGGCAGCTTTCCCTAATCCGGTGAGCAATGGACAATTACAAATCGACATTTATCAAAGTGGCGCCGAAGGTCAAGGAAATGTAATGTTATATGATATAACAGGTAAATTAGTTTTCCGGGAAGAAATTGACTTTGACCCGGAATTGACTTCTCAAAAAATAAATCTGTCGTCTCATTTACCGGCAGGTGTTTACTTGCTACGGGTTGAAAATGGAAATCTAAATTTACAGCAACGAATATTAATACAAAACAATTGACCAGAAACCTGGCTGTCGTACTTCCCGTGCGGCAGCCATTTTTCAAAAAAATAACGGCTTTTGAGCAGCAGAATAGCCATTTTAGACGATTTTCCACCCAAAAATAGATTTTTGCCCACTCCAGAAATCCTAATTTTACGCTACAAATCAAGGGAATTAAAAAATTTAAAATAACCGATTCGCCTTTTTACGAAAAGAAATTGTATGAAACGTTTATCTACACCTATCCGATTGTTCTTCGCACTGCTGCTTATAGTCCTGGCGGAAAGTGCTTTTGCTCAAACCGGAATTGTTTCAGGAGTTGTATTGGATGCCGCGGGCGGTTCTACTTTGCCGGGGGCGAATGTTTTTCTGAAAAGTACGCCTTCACTGGGAACAGTCACAGAAGTTGACGGTGATTTTGTCTTGAGCAATGTGCCGGTTGGACAACAAGTACTCGTATTTTCCTTTCTTGGCTATGAAATGCAAGAGGTTTCGGTGCAAGTTTCAGAAGGCAAGCCCACACAAGTGGAAGTAAAACTCCAAGTAGCCTCTATCATGGGGGAAGAAGTGATCGTCACCGCGCAAATGCTGGGGCAGGCGAAAGCCATCAACCAACAATTAAATGCCGATGCCATTGCCAACTTCGTTTCTGCCGATAAAATCAAAGAATTGCCCGATGTGAATGCCGCCGAGGCGATTTCCCGATTGCCGGGCGTTGCGATTAATCGCGATGGTGGCGAAGGCTCTAAGGTTGTAGTCAGAGGTTTGGATCCAAAGTTTACCGCTATCTCAATTAATGGTGTAAGATTGCCTTCTACTTCAGGCACCGATCGCTCGGTAGATTTGTCGCTGATTTCTCCGGAATTGCTTTCCGGTATTGAGTTGTTCAAGTCCCCTACTCCCGATATGGATGGCGATGCCCTGGGCGGCTCGGTCAACCTCAACATTCTCAAGGCACCCAAAGAACGCAAAATTTCCGTGAAGGGAATTGGTGGTTATAATGGTATTGCCGATGCCTTTGGCGATTATAAGGCAACAGTGTCGCTGGCACAGCGGGTTTTTAATAATAAAATCGGCATTATTGCTACCGGGAATATGGAGCGTTTCAATCGTGGCGGCGAAACCACCGGTCAGGGTTGGGGCGACGACATGGCGGTTGTGCTCGATACGGCACTCGATATTTTCAAACAGCGTGGGAACTACCTGCAATTTCAGGAGCGACAGGAGATTCGACGTCGCTACAACGGCAGTTTAGGCGTCGATTTTATGCTTGGCGCAAAAACTGATGTCACGATTTTAGGAATTTACTCTCGAACTTCCCGGGATCAATATAATCATACCGAACGTTATGATGTAAATAACAATAGAATTACTTTTTCACCTCAAATTCGGGAAAATTCGATTGATTTATACTCCGGCTCTCTATCTGCTCGACATAACCTGAATTTTATCAACATCGAATGGGGTGCGGCGCTGTCCAAAGTAATCGGAGAAACGCCTTATAATTTTGAAATGGAATTTCGGGATGATTCCAGTCCTTTTAACCCGGATGTGTTTAAAAGGCGGGATGCCCCCAGAAATTTTTATGACTTTGTAGAAAATGATGTTTCTCAAACGTACCTACAGGGCGCAAGCTGGGTGGATAGTGGCAATAGCGAAGAAATCACGTCAGGTTTTGTGAATTTAAGTATCCCGATCAAGTTAAAGAATAATATCAATGCTACTTTCAAATTTGGAGGTAAATATATAAGTAATGAAAAAAACAGGGATTATTTCGAGCGCTACGCCAAGAATTATTATCTGCGAAGAAATACTTATTTCAATGCATTCCGAGACGAAGGCAAGGGTGCGCTGGGGCTAGATCCATCCGGACAATTTTATTACAGCATCTCCAATTTTACCAACCAAAATCAAATCTCCTTTGATAGAGAAAATGGTCAGCAAGTCCCGCTATTGACGTCTTTTGATGAATCGTCGCTGCGGCGGTTCCAGGAATTATACACCAATGATATGCCACATAATCGTTATGGTGATATCAATAATTATGACCTGACGGAACAAGTAATGGCCGGCTACGCCATGCTCAAAATTAATGTAAATAATATTTTGACGCTTATTCCCGGCTTCCGTTATGAATATTCTGATAATGAATATAATGGAATTTATGCAGACCTAAATGGTGACTGGGGCGAAAGTGGCGCCTTGCGCGACGCCTCCTCCAAGGTGCAATATGGTATTTTCATGCCACACCTACACGCTAAATATAAGCCCCTGGAATGGTTTGACCTGCGGGCCTCTTACTCTACTACCCTGGCAAGACCGGATTATAATTATGTTATTCCATTTACTTTGGTCAATCGCAACGGCGATCTGGTCATCACTGAAGGCAACCCCGATCTTAAAGCCTCTGTGTCAACCAATTACGACTTTTACGCAACAGCTTATTCCGGCACGTACGGTTTGTTGTCATTCGGTGTATTTCGCAAGGATATTAAAGATGCATTCTATCCATTTATTGTCGGACTAAATAATGATTCGCTGGCAGTAGCGTACGGTTTCCCGGCTACAGGCTTCGGCGGTGCTGAGTTGACGACTTACTCCAGTTCTCCTGTTTCTTATGTTCAGGGGTTTGAAGTAGATTTGCAATCCAATTTAAATTTCTTACCCAAACCATTTAATGGATTGGTACTGAATATTAACTATTCTCGCCTATTTTCTGAAACAACTATTAACTCTTTTTATGAAGAGTCCCGTTTGGCGGGAACATTTCCCTTTATTTATACCATCGTTGAAATTTTTCCTTACCAAAGGGATGTAAAATTGGTTGGTCAAGCTGCGCATATTTTAAATGCTTCTTTGGGTTATGATATCAAAGGATTTTCGGCGCGGGTTTCCACCTCCTATCAAGGAACAAAATTATCAGGTTATAGCTCCAGCGCTGACAAAGACCGCTTCAATCAAGGCTTCTGGCGTTTCGATGCCGCAATCAAACAAAGATTCGGGCGAAACTTTAATGTATTTCTTAATCTAAATAACCTTTCCAATCAAAGGGATATCAATTTTTTCCGTTCCGCGGATTTAGTCACCTCCAGAGAAGTGTACGGCACAACCGCTACGCTCGGAGCAGAAATAATTTTCAGATAATAATTTTCAAAAATTTAAATTTTAATAATAATGAAAAAATTATACTCAACATTACTTGCAACGCTATGTTTTGCTCTGATTGGCTCCGCACAATCCATTGTAGTGCCTCCAAATCTTAACGGATCTACTGCATTTCCATTCACTTATCTGAGTGATTTTATTGACGCAGATACCTCCGCCACAGGGGAGCAATTACATGATACTTATTTACTGCAAACCGGCGGTCTTTATTTCTTTACAGCTGAAGCGACCTGGCAGTTTGATGTACACCTGGTAGCAACCGGCAATGAAGCATTAGGCAAACCGGTCGTAGCCCGAGCCAATAAAACCGGCGGAACCGCACTGGCGCCAATGTACCGCGGGTTCGGGAATTTTACTTTTGACGGATTATATATTATCATGGGTGAAGAAGGCGCTGAAGCCGCGCAATACGAAACCTCTCCTTTCCGTCCGGAGGGTAATGACAAACGATTCATTTTTAATAATTGCATCATAGAGAAAAGCCGCCAGGGCACTATGCGCATCGAGGGTGAAAACACCAAGACATATATTACAAACTGCATCATACGTAATTTCGGTGATTATGAACGCTTTCAAGGGAATGGCAGAATCGTGGACGTGAGAGATAATTTTGCAGATTCGGTGGTTATTTCCAATAATGTGATGCACAATCTCCTCGATCGGCTTTACATTGGTTTCCGCCAAAAAGGTTTGAATTACTTTGAATTTACAAACAATACCGTTTTTAATCATGTCGGACGGCACGGTATGATCCAGTTGAAGAACACCAAGGAAAGTATTATTAAAGATAATCTTTTCATGAACCCTTCTATCATGGGAACCGCGCCATTCCTGGCTGATGAGCAGATTAACCATGTCGGCGTTACCAATTACCTGATTTCTATTGACACCCTCGTGAACGGTGCTTCGCTGGATATTTCCAATAATAATATTTTCTGGACAGATGATGTGCTAAATCATTATGCCTCATTTGATTCGGTAAGCAAGCCAATGGTTCTCAGTCCGGAAGTCGTAGCAGCTTTATCATTTCCAGAAGATGCTTATTTTACAGAGGTTCTGGAACTAAATAACGTACCCAGCCGTGCGCCGCTTATTAAATACGCCCGCGAAGCTATTACATATCGTGACTCCGTAGGTATCACGGATATCATGGTAGAGGATATTAGTTTTGCCGGAACACCTTTCGACAAAGGCTATTTATTTGATTTCAGTAAGTTTGATCCATGTTACAGTCCTAGTGCAACTTCTGCAACGGCGGCAAGCGATGGCGGACCGGTGGGTGTGCGTTTCCTTTGTCCAGGGCTAGTGAATTCAACCAAAAATACCGTGTACAACCCGGAGTTGGCATTAAAAGCAGCACCGAATCCTTCCCAAGATTTCACGACATTAACTTATAATTTATCGCGAGACGGTAAAGTTAATCTGGCTATTTTTGATATAACCGGAAAAATGGTTACAAATCTCTATTCCGGCAACCTCCCGGCAGGCAATCATACCATCGAGTGGAATGGTCTGAACAACGTTGCGAAGGGGCTGTATTTTGCGAATCTTCAAACAGAAGAAGGCAGAATGTTTATTAAAATAGTGGTTCAATAATAAGTTTTTATATGGCGTCTGTTCATATTTGGGCAGGCGCCATATAATACCACTTCACAGTATTTACTGTTTATTACAATATCATTTACTTACTGTATTCTTACGCTGGTAAGAAGTAGGATTTTAATGTAAATTTTGAACAATTTTATTTACTCAACTATGCCATCCCCGGAGGGCTTTACCTTCATCTGATGAAAAGAAATTCCATTGCCGGCGTCGTTATTTCCTTGATTTTGTTAGCTGCATGCAGCACAGAACAACCAACGGAATCGACGAGTACGTTACAGAAACTGGAAAACCGATTGACCGAATTATCTGAAAAAGCGGTAAATCATTTATTAAAAACCCCCGTTGATTCTACCCGAATTCCTCGTGCACTGGAGGCAGACGGCAGCCTTAAAACCTCAAAATCAAGGGAATGGACGAGTGGGTTTTATGCCGGTACCCTGTGGGAATTATATCGTTTCAGCAAAAATGAACAATTGCGCAAGGCCGCCGAACAATGGACTGCCTTTCAGGAAAAGGAAAAACTGGATACGCACACACATGACTTAGGTTTTAAAATCTATTGCAGTTTTGGGGAAGGATATGAAACCACTCAATCAGAAAATTATAAAAACATTATCATAGAAGCCTCCAAAACATTAATCAAACGTTATAATCCCACCGTTGGCGCAATTCGATCTTGGGATCACCATGCGGATATTTGGCAGTTCCCGGTCATTATTGACAATATGATGAACCTGGAAATGCTCTTTGCTGCTACCCGTTTCACGGGGGACTCAACATTTTACAACATTTCTTATCAACATGCACTAACGACATTAAAAAATCATTACAGACCAGATCATAGCTCCTATCATGTTATTGATTATGATACACTTACGGGCGAAGTCAGAAAGCGCAATACGCACCAGGGCGCAGCGCACGAGTCGGCTTGGTCGCGCGGGCAAGCTTGGGGCTTATATGGCTTTTCGATGGCTTACGGCGAAACGAAAGACCCCCGATTTTTGGAGCAAGCCAAAGCAATTGCCAATTTTTTCTTTAACCATCCCAATTTACCGGAGGATAAAATTCCATATTGGGATTTTGATGCACCCAATATTCCAAACGAACTTCGGGACGTATCAGCAGCCGCAGTGGCAGCCTCCGGCCTACTCGAGTTATATAAATATGATATTACAAACCAGGAACAATATTTAGCCTGGGCTGACTCCATTTTGGCAACACTCGCTACCGCAGATTATCAGTCAGATGCACCGCCTTTCCTCCTGCAGCACAGCGTTGGCAGCATTCCCGGAGATTTTGAAGTGGATGTGCCGATTATTTATGCTGATTATTATTACATAGAGGCCTTATTAAGAAGGCTAGCTATCGAACAAAACCGCATCAAATCATGAAAAAACTTTTTCCGGCAATCGGCTTGGTTATTATCTTTTTTCTGCTCGCAGGCAGGGGCATTCCATTCGAAAAAGCTAAACTAACCGGCCGTAACATTCAGAATATCAACACAGAATGGGAATATCTTGAAAATAATATAACCGATGTTACCGCATTAAAGCAGCAAAACAACTGGCAGCAACTTGACTTGCCCCATACCTGGAACCAATGGGATGTAACAGATTATACTCCTGGCTACCGCCGCGATGCGAGTTGGTACCGCAAGCGCATGGTGATTCCGAGTTATGATAAAGCTCGCTATATTATTTACTTTGAAGGTTCAAATATCACTACACAAGTATTTGTTAATGAGCAACTTGTAGGAAAACATGTCGGAGGTTATGTTGGTTTTGAATTAGACATTACACCTTTTATAAAGAAAGGAATACAGAATGAAATCGCCGTTCGGGTAGATAATGGTTATAATCCAGATATCATACCTTCGCAAAAATCCGATTTTTTTATTTACGGCGGTATCACCCGTGATGTCTGGTTAAAAATTGTGCCCGAAATTCATATTCAAAAAACGTATATCAGCACACCGAAGGTTTCTGAACAATCGGCGGAAACGCTTGTCAATATTGAGTTGGCTAATCCAAATGAAAGTATGACAAAAGGTGTCATTCACTGTAAAATCCTTGAACCAGGCACCGGTAACGTGGTGGTTTCCCAAAAACAAAACATTAATATTACTTCCAAATATAATCAACTAAATATTACACTTCCCGTAATCAAAAAACCCAGGCTTTGGTCGCCCGACAATCCAAATCTCTACCAAATGCACATCACCCTTGAAACAGATGGGAAAACCCTGGATGAAATTACCGAAAGTTTTGGTTATCGTTGGTATAATTTTGAACCGCACGGGGCTTTTTATTTAAACGGAAAAAGATTGTTATTGCGTGGCACACACCGGCATGAAGAACACGCAGGCTATGGCGCGGCTATGCCCAATGAATTGCACCGTCAGGACATCAAGATGATAAAAGAAATGGGCGCTAATTTTATACGCCTCGGGCATTATCCGCAAGATCCCGAAATCTACAAAGCTTGCGATGAACTGGGCTTAATTGTCTGGGACGAGTTGCCCTGGTGCCGGGGTGGTAAAGGCGGCGAGACCTGGGAAAACAACACCAAACACCTTCTGCAAGAGCAAATTACTCAAAATTATAATCATCCCAGCATCCTTTTTTGGTCTTTGGGTAATGAAATTTACTGGCTCCCCGATTTTCCAGGTGGCGATGACACCACACAACTAAATAAATTTGTTACAATATTACATAATGAGGCCCATCGTCTTGATCCATATCGAATGACCGCACTCCGAAAATACTACGAAGGCGCGCATTTGGTGGATGTTTTTTCACCCTCTATTTGGTCGGGTTGGTATGCCGGAGTTTATAAAAACTACGAACAAACTATTCAACAACAGCGAGAAAAGTATAAAAACTTCCTTCATATGGAGTATGGAGGCTCCAGCCATGTAGGACGACACACCGAAACGCCGATTAATGGGGACGGGTTGGTAAATAAAAATGATTGGTCAGAGGAGATTAATCAAGTAAATATTACAAATATTGCAAATAGCGGCGACTGGACGGAAGATTACATCGTGGATTTATTCGACTGGCATTTGAGTATAACCGAAACGTCAGACTGGTTTGCGGGCAATGCCCAATGGGCTTTCAAGGATTTTGGCACACCATTACGTCCCGAAAATCCAATCCCGTTTATGAATCAAAAGGGGCTGGTGGATCGTAGCGGCAAGCCGAAGGATGCTTATTATGTTTTCAAGAGTTATTGGGCAAAGGAGCCATTTACTTATATCGAATCGCATACCTGGACCGAGCGCAGCGGGCCGACCGGGAAAACCCGAAATATCTCGGTTTTTAGTAATTGTACAAACGTCGAATTATATCATAATGGTAAAAAATTAGGTAATAAACAAAGGCAGGTTGGTAAATTTCCGGCCGCCGGATTAAACTGGGATGTAATGTTTTCAGAAGGTGAAAATATGTTGATAGCTAAAGGTTTCAAAGATGAAAAACAAATGGCATCGGATACCCTTATCGTTAATTATACCTACCAAAAACATGATAAACCGGAAGAAATCATATTGAATACCAGCACCTTACCCAATGGAAATCAATTAATTGAAGCATTAATGATTGATAAAAACGGCAAGCGCGTGCTGGATTATGAAGATCGAGTCTATTTTTCGAAAGATGGCGCGGGTGAATTATTGATTAATTATGGTACGCCTACTCGAAGCCAGGTGGTAGAAATGGCGAACGGTCGTGCCTGCATCGAATTGGTTCCTGCTGCGGGCAAAACCGTCATCGAAGCCCGGAATCAGGATTTTAAAGGTTCATATTTGATTTTACATTTTGATCAAAACCTACATGCTACAATAAAAAAAACAGTTCACATTACTAAATAAAATAAATCATCAAATTAATAAAAAGCTATGCAAGGAAATTTGAATCTTCTGGCTTTGTTCTTGCTTTTGGGGATGAGTTTTTCCATTGGTTGCCAGACCAATACAAATAAAAGCGATGCCCAGGATGTAACAGAAACGACTAAAAAAGTGCAAGCCCTGTTGCTGACGCAGCCCTTCGATTATGATAATTCGGATAAAAATAAAATTACCGGAAATTATATAGCCCAACCCCGGCTGGTAGTACCACAAAACCTTGAATCACAGAACAAATGGGTCATGTTTGAAGGTCCGGTACTCGAAAACGACCTGATTGCTTATCGTTTTTATATGGATAGTCGTCATCGGAATGATATTTATGGTAAGCGAGTAAATAACCTGGTAATGGATACCGTGAGTTGGCAATATCATGATATCATGGATTGGGGTTCGGACATTCTCAAGGTCGGCGATGCCCTCGGCATTGGCAGCCCGGCGATCTGGTATCAGGATTCCATTTTTACCTTGTCCGACTGTACTGAAAAGATAGTCGAAATCACCGAGAACGGCGACACGCGCGCGAGTATCCGCACGACATTCAAAGACTTGAAAATCAAGGATCAAACCTTGGATTTAGTACAAGATTGGTCTATTCAGGCAGGTCAGCCCTGGTGCGAAATTCAGCTCGAAGTAGTCAATGGGAATTTACCGGCGGGCATGTCTTTTACCACCGGCATCGTCAAGCATTTGGAGAATTATACCGAGCAGTCCATTAATGGCTATCGTTACGCCTTTACCTGGGGAAAGCAGTCTTTTCATGAGGAAAATCTGGGCATGGGGATCATAATTAATGAAAGTTTTCAACCCGAAAAGATTCCCAATAAGCTGAGTCACGCCTATGTTCTCAGGAATTCGAGCAATAAAGTCAATTACTATTTTTTGGCTGCCTGGGAGCGAGACGTAATCGGAGTGCAGGATGCAGCAGGGTTTAAAAACTTGATCGAACAGGCATGTAAAGATTTGTAACATGATGAATAAAATATTAATACTGATAATTTTTCTTTTCTCTTTCTTTATTGAAAATTTAAAGGCACAACAAGCTTCCAGTATCATTTTCGAGGATGAAAATGGTTATTTGCGTTATATTTCAGACGTTGAAAATAATTACATCCCCGATTACAGCTATGCTGGTTATAAAAATGGCGAAGTGCCCTTGCCCCAGGTTTCGACGGTGAAAACAATTGGTCCGATTGCCGGCGATAACACCGCACATATTCAGGCGGCGCTCAATGAAGTGGGCGCGTTGCCCTTGGATGCGAATGGCATTCGGGGCGCATTGCTTTTAGAACCAGGCATCTATGACATCAATGGTATCGTGACGATTCGCGAGAGCGGCGTCGTATTGCGCGGCTCAGGCGAAGGGGATGATCCGGCTTCAAATACCATTTTGCGAGGCATCGGCAATACACCCAGCGCGCGGGACATCCTGCGGGCCGGAGGTGTTTCTGGTGTCGATTGGACCGGCGCATTTCCCGGCTCTATCTCTTTGGTAACCAGTGACTTTGTCCCGGCGGGTTCACGATCGTTAAAAGTAACGGCGCCAGAGCTTTACAGCGTTGGCACCAATATTATCATTCGGCAGCGCAGCACTCAAGCCTGGCTGGAATCCATTAACTTTGGCGAGACGGACGTGGACGAGCCCTGGAAACCGGGCGAAATTGATATTTTCTACAACCGATATATTACTGCAGTTGATTTTCAGGAAGGAAAAATCACGCTTGATGCACCCATTTATGACCACCTGGAAAAGTCATTGGCACAAGCGGAAGTCTATGTTCCGATCAAAAATGCGATCAAACAAAATATTGGGATAGAAAACCTGCGGATTGATATCCAAACCGCGGGACCATTTGACGAAAGTCACGCTGAAAATGCCATTCGGCTCATTGGCGTGGAAGATTGTTGGGTAAAGAATGTGACGGCGCTGCACTTCACTTACGCCGCCGTAGATATGACGGTGGCAACCCGGGTAACCGTGCGCGATTGCAAGGGCCTAGAACCTCACTCACTTATTGAAGGAGCAAGACGCTATAATTTTGCCGTCGGTTCAAAGTCCAATAATATCTTATTTGAAAATTGTCATGCATCGGAAGGACGACACTCCTACGTTTCGAATGGTACGAGTAGCGTTTCGGGCATTGTTTTTTACAATTGCACTTCCGAGCGGGATTACAATTCCAGCGAAGGGCATCGTCGTTGGAGCCAGGGTATGTTATTCGACAACATCACTTTTACCAATCCTGAAACAACAAGTTTACTTGGATTATATAATCGCGGCAGCTTTGGCACCGGTCATGGCTGGTCGGCGGTACACAGTGTTGCCTGGAATGTAAAAACATTACCCCCACGACGTATTATCTTACAAAAACCACCCAGGCGGCAGAATTACGCCATCGCTTGTCAGGCATTGGTCACCAATCAGAATCAATTTATTTTGCCCAAAGGCTATGAAGAACTGACCAATCAAACGCCATTGATTCCGTCTTTGTACCTGGCACAACTGGAAATCCGCCTGAACAAAGGCGTGCCGCCCGATGCACCGGCAAGGCTCGTGGTAAGTAGAAATGACCAGGCCATAATGCTTAATTGGCTTGACATTGCCAGTAATGAATCTGGTTACAAAGTGGAGTTTTCGACCGACGGCGGCACGACCTTCACCGAAATTGCCGATCTGCCGGCAGATGCCACTTCGTTTATGCATACGGATTTCCCGGCGTTCAATGGTCAATTAACTTATCGAATCTACGCAGTTGGCAATAATTGTCCTTCGCCATATTCCAATCCGGCAACGGTAGCAATGACCACAGGCATTCATACGATTCCTGTTCCTGGCTTACGGATATTTCCTAACCCGTTGAGCGATACATTGTTTATTCAAGCCGATTCAAACATCCATAAGGTACTCGTTTACAATTTATTAGGGGCGATTGTAGCAAACGAAAAAGCAGTACAAGAGATCAACACCGCTAACTGGACACCGGGCATTTATTATCTCCAGATAACGGACGAAGCAGGAAACACAAGCCTGGAAAAGGTCATTAAACAATAGATTATGCAAAAAAAAACGCTATTGGTATTAATAGCAATGCTGCTTTTTTTAGCGGCTTGTATTAGCCCGAAGAAACTGGCGCCGAATAATGACAAACCTTACGTAGTCCTTAAGCTGGACGACCTTTGGTACGAGCATGGGCTGGTGCATCCTGGTTGGCAAAAGGCGGTAGATTATTTGAACGAGCAAAAGGTGATCGGTACAATCGGTTTGATTTGTGATTCGCTGGAAGATGGGGATTCGACTTATTATCAATGGATTAAGCAACGCCACAGTGAAGGATACGAAATTTGGCATCATGGCTATTGCCATTGTAAACCCACTGCGGATGGTGCAGAGCAGCGCGAATTTCGAGGCATGGATTACGATTATCAACTGGAAAATTTGATGAAGGCCCAGCATTTAGCACGGGAAAAACTAGGCATTATCATGCATTCCTTTGGTGCGCCTTATAATTCGACCGACGATTTTACGGCACAGGCAATGGCGCAAATTCCGGATCTGAAAGTCTGGATGTATAAAGAAACTAAAACGCCAACCGACAAATTTGTATTACCCCGCATCGCGGAAGTAAATATCGAATACCCGGTTCACATACCTGATTTTGAACAGTTTAAATCTGGTTATGAACAGTTTATCAATGAACCGATCCTTGTCATCCAGGGACATCCGCGCAGTTGGGCGGAAGATAAAAATCGCTTCGAGGCATTTAAACAAATCGTCACTTTCCTCAAATCGGAAGGGGTACGCTTTACTACTCCGTATGTTTATTACCAGATGCAGAAAGAGAACTTGTAACTAAAACTTACTCATGATGAAATTACAAATACCCATACATCTTTTATTTTTTGCACAAGCCCAATTTTGGCAGCAGCATTGGAATGAAACCAATTACGTATTCAGCGGTTCAGGCGGCGATGCCTTGACAGTAACGCAAACCGAGTGTGAAGAAGCCTTTGTACAAGTAACTGATCGTTTTTTGAACTCTATCCAAATCCAGTTTCCAAAAATCTGCAAATAAATTTTAATCCGGAATTTGCACAGGAAAGCGACAGCCAACTGCGCTTGCTGGATGCCCTTGGGCGCGTCGTGTTTCAACAAACGGTTTCAAGATTGCGAGGTCAAATATCCCTCGAATTGTCTGATTTACAAAGTGGAATGTATTATTTACAAATCAAAAACGAGCAGTGCCAATTTACCGAAAAAGTGATCAAAAAATAAGAATGGTTAGGAATAGAATTCGGGGGAGGCGGGAATTCCTGTTTCTCCTGTTTTTAAAATACCAAAGATGAGATTTTTAATATGTAAAGTACTTACTTTTAGCCTTTTGACACTGTCAAGTTGCCATACATCGAAGACAATTTCAAATCTGATTGATATTGATCAACAAGCGCTCCTTGCTCAAGCGGATAAATATTTGGAGGAAACCCCGGTGACGATTACGGCTTTCCCGGCAGAGCGGAGCGCAGGCGGTTTGCACGATTATTACTCGGAAGGGCCATATTGGTGGGAAAACCCGGATAACCCGGAAGGACCTTACATTCGCCGGGATGGATTTCGCAATCCGAATAATTTCACCGGACACGCCAATGCAATGCGTAAGTTGAATGAATACGTAGTGACGCTGGTCGTAGCATACCGGATTACCGGCGATGACAAATATGCTCGGCATGCTTTGCAGCACCTGCAAGCTTGGTTTGTCAACGCGGATACGAAAATGAACCCAAGTTTGTTATACGGGCAGGCGATCAAGGGCATTGTGACCGGGCGCGGTATTGGTCTCATTGATACAGTGAAACTGATTGAGGTAGCCCTCAGTATTCTGGAATTGCAAAAAACAGGTTTTCTGAAAGGTAAAGAATTGACGGAGTTAAAAGATTGGTTTGAAGCATTTGCGATCTGGATGACGACACATCAATACGGAATTGACGAACGGGATAACGGCAACAACCATAGCACCTGGTGGGCAGCGCAGCTGGCGGCTTACGCCCAAGTAGCGGATCGGCCGGATTTATTAGTAATGGCACAGGAGCAATTCAAAAAAATGCTACCCTTGCAAATGGCAACGGATGGCAGCTTTCCGGAGGAACTTGCCCGCACCAGACCTTATGGCTACACGATTTATAACCTCGAAGCCTGGACGACCTTAGCGCAATTAGCATCCACCAAAAACGAAAATCTTTGGACCTACGAAAGCCCCAAAGGCAGTCTCCGCAGGGCGATTGACTTTTTTGTGCCATTTATGAAAGACAAATCTACCTGGACGCTACCGCCCGATGTATCTGGCTTTGAGGGGCAACCGCGGCAAAGCAATTTTTTAGTTTTTGCTTCCCAAGGCTATAGGGATGATTCTTATCTAAATCTCTGGAGAAAGCTGGGCAAGGAAAGTAAAAGCCGGGCGTGGCAACTGATGTTGTATTAAGATTTAAAAAATAAAATGATAATGGATAGAGGGCTTAAAATATGCTGTTTTTTAGGTATGATGTTGACTTTCAGTTGCAAAACACAACAAAAATTCATTCAGCAAACCGATTTTGATACAGCAAAAATTATTGAACAAGCGAATCAGTACCTAAAACAAGACCCCATTCCGATTACAAATTTTCGGGCCGACCGTAGTGCCGGAGGCATACACGATTTTTATTCCGAAGGCGATTATTGGTGGCCCAATCCTGAAGACCCTGATGGACCTTATATTCGCCGCGATGGGCAGACCAATCCGGAGAATTTCACTGCACACCGCGAAGCCATGCGCGACCTGAGTCGTTGGGTGGCAGCTCTAACCGCCGCTTACAAAATTACCAAAGATGAAAAATACGCTGAACAAGCCTTGAAACACCTGCAAGCCTGGTTTGTAAATCCTGCTACGATGATGAATCCAAGTTTGCTATACGCTCAAGCAATTAAAGGCGTAGTGAGCGGACGCGGCATTGGCATCATAGACACGATTCATTTGATTGAAGTGGCGAAAAGTATTCAAGAATTACGTCGGCTTGGTTTTTTGACGGATGCTGATTTTGCGGATTTGCAAGGCTGGTTTGATCAATACGCCACCTGGCTCACCACGCACCCTTACGGTATAGATGAGCGCGATCATGGCAATAATCATAGCACCTGGTGGGCGGTGCAAGTTGCTGCTTTCGCAGATCTTGCGAATCGATCTGACTTAATGGAGGCAGCCCGTCAACAATTTAAAAAATTACTTGGCTCCCAAATGAGCGCTACCGGAGGTTTCCCAGAGGAACTGTCGCGCACCAAGCCTTATAATTACACACTTTTTAACCTCGAAAGCTACGCTGTGCTGGCACATATTGCTTCCACCCAAAAGGATAATCTTTGGTCTTACCAAACTAAAAATGGCAGCCTTCGGACAGCCTGGGACTTTATGTTTCCCTATATTGATGATAAATCCACCTGGACCAGGCCGCCTGACGTTCAGCATTTTGATGAGTTGCCGATACAATCAAGCGGCTTGCTGTTTGCGGGTTTGGCTTATAAAAACGATAACTTTATTCAACTTTGGAAGAAGCTAAGTCCGGAGCGCCAATCTAAAGAAATCGACCGAACGTACCCATTGCGACAGCCTATTTTATGGATAGACGATTTTCAGTTACTTATGAAATAAAAAACACTTTTATTTAACTCCTATCATAAAGTTTTAAAAAAAATTAAATCCTGATGTAATTAAATCGAATTTAATTACATCATTTCGCTTGGCGCAAAGCCATCCATATCACCATAATCCAAATTTTCACCGGCCATACCCCAAATGAAAGTGTAATTGCTCGTGCCGGCACCGCAGTGAATGGACCAGGATGGTGAAATAACGGCATCTTCATTATGCATCCAAACCGGACGTGTTTCCTGCGGTTGCCCCATAAAGTGGCAAATTGCCTGATTTTCTGGCACTTCAAAATAAAAATAAACTTCCATGCGTCGGTCGTGAACGTGCGCGGGCATGGTATTCCAGACACTCCCCGTTTTCAATTCGGTCATACCCATTTGTAACTGGCAAGTTTCAACAATGCTGTTGACGATGAGCTTGCGAATGGTGCGGGCATTGGAGGTTTCCAAAGCGCCCAACTCAACAATTTCTGCATCTTTTCTGGCAATTAACTTGGTCGAAAATACCTGATGCGCCGGTGCAGAATTGAAGTAAAAACGCGCCGGATTATTAGCATCTTCACTGCTGAACAACACTTTTTGATTGCCCCGACCTACATATAAAGCTTCTTTAAAGTCAACCGGAAACACTTTACTATCTACCGTCACGGCACCTTTACCACCTACATTAATGATACCCAACTCCCTGCGTTCCAGAAAAAAATTTGCCTTGAGCGGGTCGATGGTTTCTAATTCCAGTACTTGTTGTACCGGCACCGCACCACCGGCAATATAACGATCATAATGGCTGTACACCATGCGCACTTGATCGGGTTGCATCAGCCCTTTTATGAGAAAATCTTCCCGAATCCTTTGAGTATCATAGCTTTTGAAATCATTTGGATTGGTAGCATACCGCACTTCGTAATACGTATTCATCTTTTACTTTTTTATAGTTTTTAAATTTTCCAATATTGAATCATCTTGCCATCCAGCCGCCATCCACGGTCAGAATGTGCCCATTTACATAATTGCTTGCTGCTGAAGCCAGAAAAACAGTTGCCCCAGCCAAATCTTCCGCCTCACCCCAGCGCCCCGCCGGGATACGCCCCAAAATACTGACCGACCGATCCGGGTCATCCTGCAATGCCTGTGTATTGTCGGTGCGAATATAACCGGGCGCAATGGCGTTCACCTGCACATTATGTTTACCCCATTCATTTGCCAGCGCCTTCGTCAGTTGCCCGATCCCGCCTTTACTGGCAGCATAGCCAGGTACAGTAATACCGCCCTGAAAAGTAAGCAAAGACGCAGTGAAAATAATTTTTCCGCCCCCTCGGGTGATCATTTCCTTACCAAATTCCCGGCTCAAAATGAATGGAGCATTCAAATTGACTTCGATCACCTCATCCCAGAATTCATTGGGATGCTCCGCAGCAGGTTTGCGCAGAATCGTACCTGCATTATTTACCAGGATATCCACAATCGGGAAATCCGTTTTAACTTGTTTGATAAACTCATAAACCGATATCCGGTTTGAAAAATCACAAGTATAAGCTTTAAACCGGCGGCCGGTCTTTAAAACCGCTTGTTCTACTTCACTTCCTGAAGTTTCAAGCGACGCACTTACACCAATAATATCGGCCCCGGCTTCCGCCAATCCAATCGCCATTGCCTTACCAATGCCGCGTTTACAGCCAGAGACCAATGCTGTTTTTCCTTTGAGTGAAAAAAAATCTGTTATCATTTATTATTCGTTTGCTCAAAATTAGTTTTTACACCCCGCTTATAGGCAAATATCAATAAAATCAGACCTTCTTCACACCTATTTTATACGATTGTCTCCTCATAAGTTC